>CAYNUW010000132.1:0-5577 GCA_964400455.1 uncultured Akkermansia sp.
ACGTTTGCGCTCGGATTGGGTAAAGACGGCAAACTCTAAAGTTGTGGCTCGAATTTTGACGGTCAGCTGGGTAACGGAACAATCTCCAGCGCTGCGACGGTGTCCCCCTCCGTGGTTCTATTACCTGCTGGTGCGCAGGTAGTGGACTTCGTCGCTGGGCAGTCTCACGCTCTGGCTTTGGTAAACTTGCCTGGAGAAGTGGGTGCAGTGTATGCTTGGGGCGCCAACGCGTTTGGCCAGCTCGGCCAAGGGATCAGGGATACAAATCGCCGGTCATCGCCGGTAAAAGTTCTGATCGGTAACCGCGCCCGACCGCTTGCCGTCAATAAAATCGCCGCAACGGATTTGAGCAGTTTTGCGATTGCTCAGGATGGTACGCTTTGGAGTTGGGGTGGGAATATGCATGGTGAGTTGGGTCGTGGTGCCAAGATAACTGTCAGAAACCAATCCAGCGGCGCTCCCACCCGAGTAGGATCGGCGAGAGTCTGGACCGACATCGTGGGTGGATCCCGGCATGTACTCGCTCTTAGAGGAAAGCAGTTGGCGGCGTGGGGAGACAACTCGCTTGGTCAATGTGCTCAATCACAGAAGCGTTCTTATCTGGTCGCGCCGGTGCTCGTGCCGCTTCCAGTGATCAGTAAAAAAGTGGCGCGCGTTCCGGTGGCCGTTGCGGCCGGATCTGGGCACTCTTTAGTCCTTACCGAAACGGGTGAGGTCTTGGGTTTTGGACTCCGTATCCAAGGTGCACTCGGTGACTTCGATCCGATGCGTCTGGAGATGTTTCACTTGAAGGCAACGGTGTTAAACATTCCGGGTAAAGTTGCGCAATTTGCTGCCGGAGGTGATTTTAGTATCTTCAGACTGGTCAACGGGCAGGTCAAAGCTATGGGTTCCAACCAGTATGGACAACTGGGGGATGGCAATCTAGGCGATGGCGCCCCGGTCACCGAATTGGTGGATGCCTTGTTGGGTTCGGCTGCCTTGACGGTCGACACCCCGCCGCTGGTCACCAACACCCAAGGTCTGGGGTCAAGCGTGGGTCCCATGGCGCTTTCGGTTCGCAACGGCGGCACTGCGTCGCAGGTCAATTCCTACAAGGTTTCAATCTACTTGGCTGCGGGTGAAACCCTCGACAGTGCGGCACTTCTGCTGGCATCAAAGACCATTGCTGACGACTTGCCGCCGGCCGGAACCAAAGTGGTGGAGTTCACTGCCGACGAGCTTATACTGGGCAACCTTCCTCCCGGGACGTATCGTCTGATAAGCCAAGTGGTGCCGCTAACCTCATCGGGGGCGGTCAGCGATGAGTTTAGACCGTTCTCTGGCGTAAGCACGCCTTTGACCGTGGTCGGGCCTGATCTCACCACGGATGGTGTGATAACTCTGGCAAACACGATTGTTTCGGAGGCCAATCCTCGAATTGGCGCGGTTTCCTTTAATCTGAGAAATGTTAATCTGGGTAAAGTCGCGGGTGGCACGACCGTGGTCGTCGAAGCGTATCTTTCCGGCGACACCATCTTACAAGCGGCTACTGATCTCCTTCTGAAACGACACGAAGTGGTTGTGCCGTCGGCGGGTCTTCTCCCCGGCGAATCCTTGTCGGTGATTTTAGGAGATATTCCCGTCTCGGCTCGGACGGCGGGTGGCAACTACCACCTTATTATAGCAGTGAATCGAGATGCCGGAGTGGCGGAAACAGGGACTGCGGGCAATTTTGTCTATGTCCCCGTCCGCGTGGCGGCACACGACCTCGCTGTGACAGCGCCGCTTCTACCGGAAGGTGGGGTGGGTTATGCTTCAACTCTATCCCGCATCACGGTCAACGTTAAGAATCAAGGTGAATTGACGTATGATTCGCCCGTTGGCTCGACTGTGGAACTCTATTTGTCCGAGGACTCCGAGTTTTCGTTTACGGCGAATAAAATTGGATCTAAGACGGTTACAGGGGCGCTGGCCGCGTCGGCAGGAAGTCTGGTGGTTTTTGAAAATGTGACATTGCCCGTCACGCTGACTGGCCAGGTATATTTTCATGCCCGGGTCGTGCCGGATCCCGCTCTGGGTGATCGGTTTCCAGCCAATAACACCTCGGCGACCAGTGTGTTCTTGGAGTCGGCTGAGCTGACGATTGGTGATTTTGTTTTTCCAAACACCACAAGCGTGCAAGCGGGTGGTTCCTTCGGCGGGGTCAGTTATCGATTGAGCAACAGTGGGCTGGGTTGGCTCCCGCCCGGTTATCCAGTGGCGGTGGAGGTGTTTTTGTCTGCCGGAACGACCTTGGATAGGGCTCGTGACGTGCTGTTGGACCGCTATCTCTACACGGCTGGCGTGGCACCCGGAGCATCGGTGTTGTTGCCCCCAGCGACGCGCGAGTTAGTTGTTCCTGAGGGAATCGCCAATGGCATATATCAGATCTTGGTCGCCATCAACAGAGACGAAGGGCAACCTAAGCTGCCGGGTGTGCTTGCCGCACGTCCGGTGAGTGTGGGTGTCATCGATGCTGGGGTGGTCGGTCCGACCTTGGCTGCTTCGGCACTCGGGGCGAACACCCGAGTTGCGACGATAGGGGCGAGTGTAGTGAATCGTAGCGGATTCCCAATTCCGGCTGGTTTGGCGGTTGAGTTGTATCTCTCCCGAGATAATCAGTTTGATAACGCCGATTTGCTTTTGGCCAATTCCTCGTTGAATGATGTGTTGCCGGGCAAGACTTCCTACTCATTTACCTTCTCCAACGTTTTGGTGCCCGACGTGGGTCAGGGCGACTTCTTCCTGCTAGTCCGCGCCGTCTTGCCGGCCGGATTGGTGGATGTGGATTACGCGGATAACTTGTCCGCGACGCCGGTCACCATCAGTCGCGCTTCAATTGTGGTGGAGAATTTCAAGACGCCTCCGGTGGTCAACGTAGACCAGCCTGGAGCGTTGGTGGGCGGAGTCTCATTTGATTTGGTGAATACCGCTTTAGGTGCCATCCCTGCGGGCGTGCCGTTGGGCTATGAGGTTTTTCTTTCGAGGGATGCAGAGTACAGTGCGGAAGATCGGCTTCTATTGGCACCGGCGCCTTATTCGGCTGATTTAAACGGCATATCGGTCAATGCCGGAGCACGTCTGCCTTTCGGCCCGATGGATATTCCTCTGCCGGACAGTTTGGTGGGCGGGTCCTATTATCTATTGCTGGTGGTGAATCGAAGCGGCGAGGCATTGCTGTCTACGGGGCAACCGGTGGTGGTGTCGCGACTGATTATACTTGAAAAGGAAAATGCGGCGGGCGCGGCGTTCGATTACGGTGTGGTGGGATTTACGGGAGCCGCCAACTGGAGTTTCATCACCGATCCCCGCGCCACGGATGGAACCGCGATGCAGTCGCCCTCGTTACAGCCAGGGCAGTCCGCCACGGTCAGTCTGCGGGTCACCGGTCCCACCTCGCTTCCTGTGCCGTGGAGCTTGATTGCCAACAACGGTGATACGGTCGAGCTTTCGGTCGATGGTGTTAGGCAGAATCTGCTTGCAGCCTTTGATTCCGTCTACCGTTTGTCCGGGCCTGGCCAAACCGCTGTTTCAGTGCCTGCGGGGGAGCATCTGGTCGAGTGGACCTATCGGCAAACAACAACCAATGTCGCTCACTATGCGCGTCTGGATCTTGATCTGCCGTCCTTCGTTCCTAGCGGTGATGGTGATTGGTTCGGAACCACGTCGTTGGAATCGAAGGTCGGAGCAAGCTATGCCCGCAGTCCTGAGCTTGCCGTTGGGCAACAGGCGGCTCTCGAGGTGACGGTTTCGGGGCCGGCCATGGTATCGTTTTGGTGGAGAGCCACGGGCGAAAGCGATCGTGACATCTTGGCATTCTATATTGACGGTGCGTTGGCTACGATTCCGACGGAGAGCCCGGAGGCCACTGCGCGAGTCGCGGTCATTTCGAATCAACCGGAATGGAGACGCGTGGCCTTTTTGATTGAAGGCGGTCCTCGCCAGTTGCGGTGGGTTTACACGCAGGGTAGTCAGCTTCTCACCGCCCAGGGGAACCTGGACGGTTTGGTGGTCTCCACCCCGATTCCGCAGACTGTCGCTGTAAACCGCACGAATGACCCGACCGGGGCACACTCGGACGTACCCTCTTCTACGTTGGACTGGGCTATTCGTGATTTTACGGCCCCTTACGGCACCTATTTGCTCGATGATGCCGCCGGCACGGGCCGTTTGCCGGTCAGGGTATCTTTTGCAAATGTTGGCTCGAGTTATTCGGCACAGCCAAACTGGTCCGCATCGGATTTGCAGCTGCGTTTTTCCAGCGACAAGGTATGGGGGAACGCCGACGATATTATTCTCGGTAACTATGCTCGGTTTGAGGTGATCATCGCTGGTGGTGAGGTAACCTTTGATATTGAGGTGAATCTACCTTTGTCTCTGCCGAGCGGGAGTTATCATCTGATGGCCAGACTACGCAACCATGGCGATCAGCCGGAGTTCACTTACGCCAACAACACATCAATCAGGGAGGGTAATTACGTAATCAAGCGGGCGCCGAACCTGGTGGTTGGGGATTTTGACGGCTTGTCCACTGATTACCCGTATCACCCCGAGGACGCGGTTTATGTGGCCTACGATCTTAGGAATCTTGGGCTAGGAGATTTGACACCCGATCAACGCTTCAAGGTTCGTGTGAGCTTGTATGCGTTGCTCGACAAACTTGAAACGGACCTGACTAAGGCTCGTTTGATTAAGAATTTCCCGGACCGGGAGTTCTCGCTGTTTCTGCCGGCGGCTCAGGCGGCATATCCACAAGGAGCCGCGACGGAGGTGGTTCATTTCGTTGACCTGCCTTCACTGCGAGACATTTTGTCTGCTCTGGGCCATGTGCCGGCGGGAACACCTGAAGATTCCGCTCCGGTTACCTTCAATGCATCCAAGGTAATGGATTCGCTTTTCTTTTTCCGGATTGTGGTGGATGTGGATGACCAAGTGGCTGAGTCCAGTGAGACCAATGCGTTCTGGATCGGACAACTTTTCAACATCGTACCGGTTCCCTTTACAGAGGACGCTGGAGCCTTCTTCGGGTATGCTGCCTTTGGAGATCTCTTCTTCGAAAACCCCACTATCTTTGAGAACGCCGGTTTTGATTTCACGGCGCGTCCGCCCAGCCAGGGAACGTTTACTCGTTACATTTGGGATTATGCACTTTATCGTGCGCCAGACGGGACTCCCAACTTGTTGTTCCAGCAATGGGAGCAAAATGGCTTGGTCCCCTTGCTGATTCCCCCTGCTTCCGTCGCGCAGGACTATCAAACCTTGACCTTCGACTTTAATGTTCGCTCGAACGACGTCGTAATACATGTTCAGGCCACGGATGACGGGCCGGCGGGTGGAGTGTGGGAAACCATCCAAACCTTGCGACCGCCTTATAATCAGATCTTTGGGCCAAACAGCCTGAATGGTTATGAGGGTCTGGCTAGCTCGCCTTACGTATTGGCACTGGAGGGGAATGTTACCAACGTCCAAAAAGTCTATGCTGCGCGCATAACCGTGCGCGATCGTTTGCCGACGGCGTCGCGGGGTGTCGGCAACCAACCTCGTATGCGACTGGTC
>CAYNUW010000132.1:5587-9211 GCA_964400455.1 uncultured Akkermansia sp.
CTCACCCCGCCGCAGGCTCCGCTTATGTTAACGCCCAGCGTGGTCGATACCACAATTGTGCTCAATTGGACGGTGCCCGCGGGTGCCCCAAGTAACACTACCTACATTGTCGAACGGTCGAGGGATGGAGTTTCTTTTGCGGTCATTGGATCCGTAGTGGGCCGGACCTTTACCGATATGGCTCCGGGTAGCGCTGGACGTAACACCTATCGTGTGCGCAGTTTGAACGCCGCTGGTGCCACCGGTGCCATAACCGCATCGATTACTTTGCCGTAAGGCTCCCTCCTAAACCCCTAGCGATATGCTGCATCGACGCGAGTTCCTGCTCCGACTTTGCGCAGGTTGGGCCGGTTATTCGTTGGCCTCCTCGTTGCTAGCCGCGCCTAGGTCAGAGGCGGTTTATGTGGTTCGAAAAGGTGATACTTTGAGTAGTATAGCGAAGAAGCATGGTGTTGCTGTGGTCGACTTGCGTGCGCGAAACGGACTGCAAGGCGATACTATACTGGTTGGGCAAAGATTGACGATTCCCGCATCGGGCGCAGTTGGCGCCGGCGGTGCGCAGCAAACCTCAAGCGGAAAGGGTCCTTCCCGTGGCGGGGTCTTGGCTTCGGTGCGGGCTGCGTCCGCGGATTTACGCATCACGCCCGGACGTTGGACACATATCGTGATCCACCACAGTGGTATAGAAGCAGGGAACGCCAGGTCTTATGACGCTGGTCATCGGCGACGGGGAATGGAGAATGGATTGGCGTATCATTTCGTAATTGGTAACGGCCGGGATTCGGGGGATGGTCAGATCGAGGTGGGCTCACGTTGGACGCGTCAAATTTTTGGTGGCCACGTTCGTTCCGAGGCGATGAACGAACACGGAATAGGCGTATGTTTAGTGGGTAATTTCGAGCGGCGCGTGCCTGGGGACAAACAACTGGCTTCTCTCTTTGCTTTGGTGGATTGGTTGCGGGGTGGAGCTCTTCCGGGGCGGGTCGTGCCGAAGGTGACGGTGCATCGATGGGTGGATCGAAATCATACGGTATGTCCGGGAAAACGTTTTCCTTATGCTGAATTGGCCAGCCGTTACGGCGCCACCGCGAAAGGGGCGTGAGTAACGATTATGGATGCATTAAAGCTTTCGGATTTGGGCGGCCGGGCGCGCCCGCCGGCGATCACCCAGCTGATGAGTGCGGCTCTTGAGACGCCAGGGCTTTTATCTTTGGCTGCTGGGTTTACGGACAATCGTCTCTTGCCGGTGGCCGAGGTGCGGGAGGCGGTGGAGGAGTTAGAAATGATTGCCAAGGCAAGGCCCGGCGGTGCGGAACATTTACAATACGGAACCAATGCCGGGCGATGCGAACTGCGTGCGCGGCTGGCGGAGCGTTTGCTCAAGCAGGACGGTGCACCTTGTATAGATGAAAATGCGTTGGCAAAGACAGCGGAGCAGGTTTTTGTCACTAATGGTTCACAGCAAGCGCTCTACCTTGCGATCCAGACCCTATGCGAGCCTGGTGATATTGTTTTGGTAGACAGGCCGAGTTATTTTGTTTTCCTAGAATTATTGGCCGGTTTGGGCGTTCGGCCGAAATCGATGCCAGTGCTAGAGGATGGCTCCTTGGATGTGTTTGCTTTGGAGGCTTTGTTAAAAGGCCTCCAGGTGAATGGAGAGAGACGCTTGCTCAAGGCGGTCTATTTTGTATCTTGGTTTGCCAACCCCAGTGGTAGATCTTGGTCCAGACGGGAAAAGGAGCTTCTGGCGGAAACTTTGCGACGACACGATTGCATCGTTCCTATCATTGAAGACGGGGCCTATCGAGATCTTGGTTTTTTGGATAAAGATGCGTGGGCGCAGTCGAGTATCCTGGGCGATAGTATATGGGTGGATTTTCCAAGATTGTATACGGGCACTCTCACCAAGCCTTTCGCGACGGGGTTGAAGGTGGGGTATGGTGTTTGTGATAATGCTATGTGGAGGCAGGCCATGTTATCAGTAAAGGGCCATCAAGATTTTGGTTCGGCCAACTTGAATCAGGCGATTGCGGAAAAGGTTTTGTATAATGGAGGGTTTGAACGTCGATTGACGATGCTAAGGTCCGCTTATCGGAAAAAGCGCGACGTCCTGGATGAGGTGCTACGGAACGGTGGTTTGGTCGAGAGGGGTTGGCGCTGGAATATACCGGAGGGCGGGCTGTATCTCTGGTTAACAGGCCCTGCGCAGGTGGACACGCGGGGCCACGGTCAGATCTGGCGTTCTGCCCTGGCGGAAGGTGTGTTATACGTTCCCGGGGATCTTTGTTTTGGAGATGCTCCGCAGTGCAACACGTTGCGGCTTAGTTATGGGGTGCTCAATGAAGCCGATTTGTCCGAAGCTGGGCGGCGACTTTGTCGCGCTCTTCTGCGTCCCCCGCAGTGATTGCCGGGTTGATAGTCTGATCAATCGCGTTGGGGTATGGACTTGGACCGAAGGCAGCAAGTTTGAGGGCTGGCTCGGCGGATCGAGTTGAGTTGCCGATCGCCAGCTGCAGCCAAGGCGGCTGGATGCGTCTGAAAGTCGGCCCCGAATGAGCGACGTTTATTCGACATTTTGGATTCCCTTTGGATTTCACCGAGGTCCCCTGTTCAATTTTGGGGGACCTCACGGACGGGGTTTGCGTGGATTGTTGTAAACGAGGTCCAGCCAGTGAAGGGACGCGGTGAAATTACTTTAGTTTTAACGCGAGCTTAACGTCCGTTTAACGTGGCTTCGGCCAGGATGCGGTTTAGAAACGCCACCTACGGCACCGACGTCGGCGGAGCGTTTCTCTCCAACGAATAAAAATCATGAAAACCATCGTTTCCACCGGCCGGTCCGGTTTTTTCCGTGCGGTCAAGGCCGCTCGTTCGCGTCGCGCTTATCTTGCGGCGTTTGTCTCTTTTGTCGCGGCTTTCGCGGCGCCGTCCGCCAAGGCCGAGGGTTGGGCGGACGGGCTGTATCTCAAGGTGTTTGGCGGCCTGCATGGGCTGGCGGACGGCGACGTCACGCAAGGGGGAACGACTGGCGAGGCATCGTATGGCGGCGGGACGATTTTTGGCGCGGGGGTGGGTAAGACCCTTTCGCAAAACTGGGCGGTGGAGGCGGAATTTTTTTACCGATCCAACGATCTGGAATCGGTGAGCGCGGGTGGTTTGGCGGGTTCGACGGAGGGGGATTTCGCCTCGACGAACCTGATGTTGAACGGTGTCTACACCTTCACGCGGTCCGATGGATCCGGACTGTGGGGCAAGTTCACGCCCTTCGTGGGCGCGGGCCTTGGCTTCCTGCAAGAAGCCGATGTTGATGCGAAGGTGGGCGGGGTGGAGCGGGAGTATGACGACAACTGGATCTTTGCGGCGCAGGTTTTCGCGGGCGTAACTTATGAGGTGAACGCGACGTGGTCGGTGTTTTTGGAAACGCGCTATCATCACGCCGGCGAGGTCGAGCTGAAATCCAGCGCGGGTGGCGCGCCGGTTAAGGCGGATTACAACGGCTTGTCGGGTCTGGTGGGGGTGCGTTACACGTTTTGATAAACCGAAACCGTGAGCATACCCTTCGATCCATGAGCATGCCCCCCGCCGAACCCGTCTTGTTGGTGGAGGATGACTTGGATCTTGCGG
>CAYNUW010000133.1:0-9185 GCA_964400455.1 uncultured Akkermansia sp.
CAGCGCCGGCGGATAATCATCCAGCGTGTCATACAATCGGCCTTCCGCATCAAACCTCCGCCGATACATCGAAGTCACCAGCACCGGCCGGCCGCCCGCTTCGCGCACCGCACGCACAAAACGCCTCGCCGACTCGGCGTAACTTGTAAACGCCCCCACCCCTTCGCCGCGCTCCTTCTGATCATTGTGCGCGAACTGCATAAAAACGTAATCCCCTTCGCGCAGGGTGCTCAAAATCTTCTCCAGCCGCCGCGAACGTTCGAAGCTGGCGAAAGACAAGCCCGACTCCGCGTGATTGGCCACCGCCACCCCGGGCCCGAAGAAACGCGGCAACATCTGCCCCCACGCACACCAGGGCTCACCCGGCTGATCGGTCACCGTCGAGTCACCCGCCAGATACACCGTCAATGCGTCCGGCCGCGGCGTGATCGTCACCGCCGCGACCGCCGGCCGCACTCCGTTGAACTCCAGCAACAACTTATCATCCCAGTGGAAAAGACCGTGCTCCCGCTCTTTCAACGCCACCCGCTGGCCCGACCCGGCTATAACCGGGGAACGCACATTCACCGTGAACGTGCGCTCCACCAGCTCACCAGCCCGGGTCTCGACTCGCTCCAATTGCAAGCGGCGCGTCTCGGACTTGACCGTGGTGATCGAGTCGCCCGCCGGATCCCCGAGTAGCAGCGTGACGTCATAGTTGCCCTCCGGCAGATCGATCAGGAAAACGAACGGAGCGGCGGCCACCAATGCACTCTGACTCGGACGCTCCCCCACGGAGCTCACCACCGGCGAAGCCCCGCCGGTCTCAAGCAAACCGTGCCCGGTCTCCGACGAATACCGCACGCTGGGCGTGACCACCTTGTATCCAAAATTCGATAACGAGCTGCCGGAGCCGCCGAAATCAAACTTCAACACGCCGCCGCCTTCCTCCGCGGCCACCAGCGACGAAGCCGCCATGACCGCAGCAAGACACCAACCGAGCATAGTATGCATAACTTTAAAGGTATTCGTCCCAAGCCCCGTCGCCCGTCTCCGCCGTCAGGTCACTTCGCGGGCGCCTCGCCCGCCCGCTCTCCCTTGGGCATCGTGAACAAAGTCAGCCCATCCAGCGGCGGGACCCGACCCGGCACGACCAAACTGGCCAGGTAGCCGACGCTAAAGGTCACGGTGGTGCCGACCGCCGTGAACAGCCAGAACGTCATGACCCCGTTTTTCTGCAACCAGAACACCACCGCCATGCCGGAGAGCAGACCGATCAAGGCCCCCGTCTGGTGCGCACGTTTGGTCAACAGCCCCAGACTGAACAGCCCCACGATCCCGTTGCCGATCAGGTTGGTCACCAAAATCGCTAGATCCCAGATCGAACCCATGGTGGCATTCGCCATCCACAAGGCCGTGCCCATGCCCAACAAACCCGAGGCGAGTGTCACCAGTCGCCCGAAGCGCACCACTGCCGCGTCACCCACTCCCGGCCGGAAACGCTTGTAGAAATCCTGGGTCACGATGTCCGACACGCTGCAATTGCAGCTCGAGATCGTGGACATCGTCGCCGCCAACAACGCGGCCACCACGATGCCGGACACGCCGGCCGGCAACTGCTGCGCCACAAAGAACGGATAGATCCCGTCCAGCTTCAGCGCCGGACTGAGCGACTCCGGATTCTCGCGGTAAAACAGAAACAACACCGTGCCCAAACCGAAGAGCAGGATGTTCAGCGGCACCGCCACCATCAGCTGCGTGGCCACGGCGCGCTGGGCGTCCTTCTGGTTGGGTGTGCATTGCACGCGTTGAATAAAATCCTGACTGGTGATGCCGCCCAAAACCCCCACCACCGCCGTGATGAGAAAAATCCACGATGTCGGGTAGAGGATGGACCAGTTCCAATCAAAGACCACCAGCTTGTCCGCCTCCTTCAACACACCCCACGCCTCCGCCGCCGGCAGGTCCACTCGCGACCACGCCAGCAACAAACAGCCCACCACCGCGCCAATCATGATAAAGGCCTGGACCGTGTCGGTCCACACCACCGCGCTCAGACCGCCGGAAAAGGTGTAGGCCAAGGTCACCAGCCCCATGACCAGTATACAGACTTCCACCGACACGCCCATCACCGTGGAGAGCGCGATCGAAGGCAGCACCAGCACCGAGCCTTGGCGGGCCAGACTCGTCGTGAAAATCCCGATCACGCTGCCCATCAGCCGCGCGGTCAGACCAAAGCGGCGTTCCAGGTAGGCGTTGGCCGTGGGTATACGCAACCGACGCACAAACGGCACCATCACGAATAGCGCGATGGGCAACACCAACAACCCAAAGAGGCCCTGCGAAAAGTAGGTCCAGTCGCTGCTGAACGATTTACCCGGCATCGACATCAGGCTGATCGCGCTCGCGAACGTCGCGAACAGGCTCATGCCCGAGACCCACCAGGGTATACGATTTCCGCCGCGAAAATAGTCGTTCTCGCTCTGCTTTCGACGCGCGAACCACAGGCTCATCAGCACCATGGCCACCAGATAGATGCCGACCACCGTGTGATCCAACCACCCGTAACCCGTCTTCAAGGGCAGCACGGAGATCTCGGTCAGTCGGCCCGCGTCATTGAGCGCGACCACCACTTCGCCCGCCACGGCGGCGTCGCGCACCTCGGGCACCTCCAGTGGATAAAGGGTCCAGGTCTCGGTCGGCAAATGGTAGGCGTGCACGCCGTCCGGCGCGAAAAAGAAGACATGGGCCGCGCCGTAACGCGTGGCCGCCGCATCCTGCGCCAACGCAAACGGCGCCGGCGCCACCGCCCGGTCCACCCACCCGCTGTTCGGCTGGAACACCCGCGTCGTCTCGTCGGTGAAAAGCACCACGTGCTCCAACTGCCCGATGAGCCGCGAGCTCGTGGACACCGCCACCGGCAAGGGCGGCAACTCCAACCAACTAGCGCGGGGCCGCTTCAAATCCAGCGACCAGAAAGCCTCCGGACCGCCCACATACAAGCGATCCGCCAGGACCGTGACGAGCGTAGGTTCGCCGGCCGCGCGCGGCAGGTCGGGTAGCGCCGCGACCCGCACCTCCGCCCCCGAACGCGTCACCTGGGCGACCGCCGCTCCGGAAACCACGAACACACCGTCCGCGGAAGAGGCCAAGGCGGGCGCGCCGCCGGAGGCGACCTCGCGCCCGGGCCACAAGGGCACGACCGCCGCATCCGCGCCGGCGGGCAGGGCGCGAACCCCTCCGGCCGAGAAAGCCAGCAGGGCGCGACCATGCGCGGCGATGCGGGTGGTATCCGCCGGGGCAGCTGTCAACTCGGTAGCCCGCAGTTCGTTGGCTGGCGCGACCGCCTCGGCGCGCAGGCGCGCCGAAACTCCACACAGCAGCAAGGCCAGCAACCCGAAGCGGGCGATAAAGACTAAGGTAGAATGCATTATCGGTCGAGGGGTTGGATTCGCCCGCCGACCAGGGCGAGCATCTGAATGGCGGTGCAGCCCCACTGGGAGGCCGAGTTGGTGTTCAGCGCGAAACTTTCATCCACCGGATTCAAGGCGTGCGGTCCCGCAATGCGACGCGACCTCAGGTCGTCCCTCAGCGCGTGGCCGGCCCCGCCCTCCAAAAACTCGGCCCACGCCCTCCGAGCCAGCTCCGGGTCGCCCCGCTTCCAAGCCGCAAACGCGGTCAAACGCGCATGGGCCTGCCGCAGATTCAATGCCCGCAACGGCGCCCCCAGCGCGGCTCGTTGCTCCTCCGGACTGGCGTTGTAGAGCACGCAGTAATCCAGCCAGGCCGCCGTGAACTCGGGCACCTCCACCAACGCATCGAGCTCCGCACACAGCTCCGGCAGTCCGAACACGGCGCTGAGGTGCGAAACCACCACCCGGTCGTTGTCCACGATCGAGAACTCCCCGGTATCGAGGTTAAACTTGGCTCCGTCCGCGAAAAATCCCCGCCTTTGCGCGCCGATGGTGCGCATGCCGGCCACAATCTTCTCCCGCCAGCGCGCGTCTCCCGTCCGCTCCCACTCCGTCAGCCAGGCGAAGGCCAGCGAGCCCCAATCCGTGCCGAAACCCACCGCCGCCGCCTCCCTTCGCGGGGGCGGGATCGGCTCGGTCCGGATCTTGCGCAAGGGATCCAGGGTCAAAAACGCTTCGTCCGCCCCCACCAGCTCACGCATCAAATCCCCCACCCGCTCGTCCGCCGTCAGATAGTAGTAGATCCGCCGATACGCCACCGTGCTGATGCGCAGCTGCTTGGCCGAACACCCCCAATGCTGCACATTGTGCCGGGTGCCCAGCCCCTTGAACCGGCCCAAATGATAGACGTCCACCTCACCGGTGTGACGGGTCATCGCCTCGGCCAATCGGAATACATCCGCCCGGCCCGAGCGCAGATAGGCATACCAGAGCCACAGATCGGGCGACAGTTCGGAATTGGCCCAGGCAAAGCCGCCCACGTCGTAGCGCCACTCGTGGCGATCCTGGTCGTAACTGTGCATCACGTCGCCGTAGTCCCAGAACCCATACCAACGGCGCTGGTCGACCTGGTCCAGATAGGCGCGCAGTGAAAAGTCCAACTGATCCTCGATCCGCGCCTTCACGGGATGGCTGCGATCCGGCAAAGACCAGGCCCCGAAAACCCCGGCCGCGTGGACGTGCGCAGGTGCCGCGGCCAGCAACGGGGGCCGGGCCAGCGCGGCCACCATACCCGGGAACGCCTCCCGCTCCGGTGTGCCGGACAGCACCCGCCACACCAGCTCATGACTGCGCGCTATGCCGTGCGCCGTGCCAAAGTCCTTTTCGTAATCCTCATAGGTGATCTGCAGCCCTTCCAGCTCCTGGGCGTGGGTCTCCATGCCCATGCCGTCGTGGTAAAACCTCAGGTCCATCGGCCGGGCCTCGGGCGACCAAAACCAGACCGTGACCTCGGCCGCCTCCGTATCCGCCGAGCGAATATCCAGCTGCGCCGGGTATTTTTGCCAAAACTCCCGCAGGCCGAAGGCCAGTCCGCCCGACGGCCCGCCCAGATAGGCCAGCCCCGAGGCCCGCCGCCCCGCCCCCGCCCGAATCCAACCATGGCCGGCCTTGGTGCGTTTGCGCAGCTCAAATCCGTCGGCGGTAAGCTGGCTCAGCGTAAAATCTCCCCACGCCGGAATGAGGTGCAGCCGCTGCGAAACCTGGGGATTCCAGCTCTCGACCGGCGGCGTGGGCCGCCCCTCCACCTGCGCCCGACGCACCTCCGCCCCGGGATCGCGCCGCAAACCAGTAAGGCCACGCACCGCCTCGGCGAAAAGCCCCTCCCCCTCGCCGGCGAAACGCACATGCCGATCATGCGGGGCATCCACCAGCGGCACGTCGAAACACACCCCCAAGCCCGCAATAAAGTCGGTGTTCTCATCACCATCATAAACAAACGAGTGCATCATTCGCACCGCGTCTCCGCCCGCGTGCAGATAAAGCCGGACCGTAAACGGCAGCCAAGCCCGGCCGCCCGCCTCGGCGCGGTGCCGCCCATCGATGCGCACCACCGCCCGCAAAGGTCCGTTCTGCTCCACCGTCACGCGTTCCGTTTCCCCCGCCAAGGTCTCAACCGTGCCCGGTGCCTCGGCATCGGCCGCGCGCCGGCTGACCAGCCGCCCGCGCACCGCCACGTCCCGGCCGCCGCGCCGCAAGGCATCCACCAGATATTTACCGGTCCGAGGCACGGAAACGCTGACCACCCCGTTATCCAACTCCACCCGCTGCGCATTCTCGCGCACCAAAACCGCCTGCTCCGGCGCGACCGCACCCGACCCGCCAGGTTTTAAGATCAACCGCTCCCGCCGTCCCGCACCCGCACCCAAGGCATGACCCGACCACTTCAGCGAACCGTCCGGCCACGTGGCCAGCGGCCAAGACTGCACCGGCCACTCCCCGCCTTGCTCATCACTCAGACGAAAACCAACCGACGCCGGCACCGCTCCGCGCGGCCACGGCACACCAAAGGTCGTGCCCGGCTGGTCCGCCGGCACCCCTTCCAACCAAGACAACACCGCCCGATCCGCCGCCGGCGCGGCCGCCACCTCTGCATCCACCACCCGAGTTTCCGCCGCCGGCAGCTTGGCTAAAGGCCATGCGGCCGCCGCCAAGGCACTGTGTTGCACAAAAGACCGACGAGTGAGTTTGGGTATCTGGGGCATGAGCAATAAGAGGGGATGAGAGACCACCGCTGGCGAGGGTGGTTGCTAAACGGACCCATGCCCGATCGCCCGCCAAGGCGAGAACCGAGGACAACTCAGGGCAGGTAGAAAACCTCGCGCAACGAAACCGAGACTGGGCTGGAATCCGGATTGGCCGGCATCAGGTCCGCCATGTGCTTCCACCACCGACGACACACCTCCGTCTGCGCAATCGCCTGCCACCTTTCTTCACTTTCGATCTCGGCGTAACCAAACAACTGCCGAGTCTGCTCGTGCAGATGAATTGAGTAATTATGAACGCCGTGCGCCTTTAACACCTCGGCCAGCTCATCCCAAATCGGACGATGACGACGTTCATATTCGAGCTCATGCCCGGGATGGACCGACATTACGAAAGCTTTTCTAATCATGGAGATACCAAGATGGCTGAGGGGAAGGGTGAGGACGACGCCAAAGTGGACCCGTTGGTGAAAGCCCGGCCTAGACTGTCGGCCAGATCCCTGACCACCGGAATCTCCCCGCCTGGATTTTCGCTCCGCGTCCAATGAATGCGGTCCTCGCTAAACTCCAAAACCGGCGCGGCTTCGTTGACCGCCTCGACCAGCCGCGTGTGCAGCTCGGCCATGGCCGTTGTGCAAACGAAAGCCGAAGGATCTTTTAAGCGCGCTAAAACCGCATTAAACATACGTTTACGCGAATGTTCGGACGTGGGTAGCGCGGTCACCTTGCGACGCCCATCCGCGTCCGTGACAATACACCGTTGCTCGTGCCACCACTCCGCCCGTCCGGCCGATCCCAGCAGGCAGATTTCCGGTTCCCGGGTCACCGAAATGGCGTGACTCACTCCAAACCAAAACCGCGAGCCACTTTCGGAAACTGCACGAACAATCGCCGTGTCAAACATTTCGATTTTGTGCGCCCGATACAGCTCCGCCGTCTCCACTACCGCGTCGGACGAAACCTCCGGAGCATTTCCGGCGAAAAACAGGGCCAGATTCACGAAATGCGCAAACGCGTTGTTCAGGGGTGAGTCCATCACGGCCGCACCATCCGCGGCGGCCCGCCCCGCCCAGTGGTTGCGGGTGAAATAAGACTTGGGACGAGGCCACAGGCCCAGCATACGCACTTCCTCCAGCCGGCCGATCGCTCCGCCCAGGATCTGCGCCTTAAGCCAACGCGCCTCCGCAGCATAAAGATCTTGGAACCCAACCGCAACCCAGCGACCCGTGGCCGCCTCCGCTGCGCGAATGGCCAGCACGTCCTCCACCGATCCAGCCAAAGGCTTCTCAACCAGAACATTCATGCCGGCCCGCAAAGCCGCGATGGTTAACCTCGCATGCCATTGTATACCCACCGGAATAAGACAAAGTTCCACTCGTCCCGCCTCCTTCTGGAAAAAGTCATCCGCATCTGGATAAATCGTGGCACCCTGACCGCTCAGCTCGGCGGCGATCGCCGGCACTTCGTCGGCATTGATAATGACCGCGGCCGTCAGTTCGATCGAACGATTCAAAAGGGCTTCCCGCACCAAATTGAGATAGATCGTGCCGTAGCCGGTCACACCAATCAAGGCAACCCGGGGTGGACGTTGTAAAACAGGGGAGGGCATGGAAAACGAAGGGGATAGTCCCGTCGGAAGAAGGGGCAACACGCTAAATATTCAGCTTGTATGAAAAGCTACGACGCAGCGAATGTCTGACAGTAAGAGCACTCGTTCCCCATGCCCTCACCATCTCTCCGGCAGCTCGCGCGCCAACTCAACCTTTCCCACACCACTGTCTCGGAGGCCTTGCGCGGCAGCCCACGGGTTAAGCCCGCCACCCGAGAAAAGGTGCTGCAGGCGGCCTCCGCCCTCGGTTATCGCCGCAACCCCTTGGCCGGGGCGCTTATGTCGGAAATGCGTCGCTCCCGCGCCGGCACCTTTCGGGGCGTGCTGGCGGTGCTCGACCTCGACGGACCGGTTGGCCGCCCCCCGGGCGCCATGCGTTACCACAAGGAACTCGTCACCGGTGCCACCCGTCGCGCCGAAGAACTTGGTTTCAAGATGGACCCCTTCGTCATGGGCAAGGGAGGCCTCTCGCTCGAACGCCTCGATCAAATCCTCCAATCCCGGGGCATTGGCGGTATCTTTCTGCTTCCCGTTCGCGAAACCCCCGACTTGACCCGTCTCGATTGGACCCACTTTTCCGGCATATATGCCGACTACGTGATCGAACGACCCGGCCTGCACGCCGTTTGCCCTGACCATTACCGGGCAATGCTTACCGCCATGGAGCGCCTGCTGGCCTTTGGCTACCGCCGTCCCGGTCTGGTGCTCAGCGCGGCTCACGACGCCCGTCTGCTGCATCGCTGGGAGGCCGCCTACCATGCCTTCCAGAATCATCACGAGGGCATGACCCGCCTGAAAGCCTACATCTCCAATCAATACGACAAAGAGCACTTCGCACGCTGGTTTGCCGAGGTAGACTGCGACGTGGTCATGGCCCACAATCCGATCGTGCTTGAGTGGATGCGTGAGCTGGGAGCCCGCGTGCCCCGCACCCACGGCTTCTGCTGCCTGAATGTGATGAACTCCGAGGAGCCGTGCGCCGGCTTGGACTTGCAACCTCGCCTCCTCGGCGCGCGTGGTGCCGAACTCCTCATCAGCCAGGTGTTGTGCAATGAAACCGGCTCGCCCGAACTACCCATGACCACCGTGCTTCCCTCAGCATGGGTCGACGGCCCCACCCTGCGCACCATGCCCGTATCCAAGACCCGAAAAATCGCCACGCCGCGCTCCAAAGACAACGCCCGGCCACCAACCTGACCTCGTAAAACGCAGATGGGCGCTGTCTCCATCATCCCATCGCCATAATTTTGCACTTCCAAGGCCACGGGGGCACGCCGGAGCTGGCGTGGGAAACACTTTACGCCGCCTCCCACGTCTACAAAGTCGCCGCATGCTACCTCGCCTCCTACCCCGGGCGTCGTCGGTCCTGGCACTGGCCGCCGTCCTACTCCCTTCACCCGCCGTCGCGAACGAATTCTGGGT
>CAYNUW010000134.1:0-9095 GCA_964400455.1 uncultured Akkermansia sp.
GTGAAACACGTGACTAAGGAGTGGAAGGACGGAGAGTCGAAACGTGGGGGAAGCTTCGCCGCAGACCTTGGATACCGGACGCGAGGGGACCCGATCCAAATCCCGTTCAAGGCTGTGGGGTCGTCGCCAGAAAACCGCCGCCGCTGGGCATCTGGATCCTATAGCTCCCATCCTCATCGGGCTTGAGCGTGATCTGCTTCGGCGCACCTTGATCGCCATCGGCCACGGCAGCCAGCGTCACGCCCGCCGGAATCGCGCAGCGCGCCAGGCTGAAGGTCACTTCGCGGCCTCGCTCGTCGCCATTGAATCCCGCCACCCACCAGCGTCCGTCACCGCCCTGACGGGCCATCACCACGTAGTCGCCGGGATGCCCGGCCAAAAGTCGCGACTCCTCCCACTCGGAGGGTATTCCCTTCACCGCCTCGCGATAAAACGCCGGCTGCGCGGCCATTCCCTCCGGGGTCTCCACATAATGCTGCAGCCCGGACGTGAAGAGAACCGCCGTCGCAAGCTCACCCGCCGCCGTGGTGCGCAACTGGATCTTCGGCAAGCGAGCCGGACTCAGCGGAGTAAAGTCCATCACATCGAATACATTGCGCGTGAACGGAATCATGGCGATGTGCCGCGGCGCCTGATCGGCATTCACCTGCTCGAAGGTGATGAACTCAAAACCCTTCACGGCTTCGACCGTCATCAGATTCGGATACGTGCGCTGCCACCCGCGCGGCAGCGTGGCGCCGTGGAAATTGACCAGCAGACCGTGGGCGGCGGCGTCCTCCAGAATATCGATGTAAAGGTCAACAAAGGCTCGTCCGTCGCCTCCGAAGAAGTCCACCTTCACGCCTTGCACGCCCAGCTCGCGCAGGCGGGCGAACTCGGCGCGGCGCACCCCGGCCTCCGACATCCGGTTCTTGGGGGTCTGGAAGGCGTCGTTCCAATCGCCGTTGGTGTTATACCAGACGTGCAGGCCGATCCCGCGCGCCTTCGCATAGGCCAGCAGTTCCTTCATGCCGGCTTCGCCGATCTGAGTGTCCCAGAGCGCGTCGACCAGGCAGTGGGTCCAGGCCATTTCCACCGCGAAGTCCACGAAACGCTTTTGCACGGACAACACGGTGTTGCGGTCGCCCAGCTTCGGCCAGCTCCAGGACGCCTTGCCCGGCGCGCCGGCCAGGCGGGCGGTCGGTATGGCCGGCGCGGCGAGATCCGTGCCGAGCGAGGATTCCGTCACCGTCGCCAAATCGCCCAGGGCGACGATTCGCCACGGAAGCACGTGGGGCGTTGCGAAACGAGCCTGCACCGGCTCCGAACCGATCGTCTCACGTTCGTCGGGCTGGCCTATTCCGTATTCACCTTCCGGTGACAGATGCGCCAGCCGCCCGGCTGCATGGCCTCGCGCAAGCCCGGCCTCGGAAATCAACAGCCACGTCGCGCCGGAACGAAACAAGGCCGGGAAAACCCAGCCCGCGCCCAGCGTCGAGGGCGTGCCGACCGGCACCTCGCGTTGATAATACTCCTCATAGGAGGGGTTGGTCCGGGCCCAGCCGGTCTTCGCCACCGACATGGGCTGCAGCCACCCGCGCGCCTCGGCGGCGAACTTGAAGGTCGTCGCCTCGGACGTGACCAGACGCGACACAGGGTCCACATCGGGGAACTCGTAACGGAAGGCCACGCCGTCGTTCGAAACTTGGAACGCGACATCCAGGCGCCACCCCCCCGCGGCCTCCAACCTGAACACCCGCCGCTTCGCCCGGTATTCGTGCCAACGCCGTTTACCGGTGTTCATTTCGTAACGATCAAACACCGCCGAGGCCGCCGTGGCGCCGACCAAGGCCACGCCCGATGAGTAATCCACGTCTCCTCGCACCACACCCAGTCGGGATTGCTCAATCACCACCCCGCCATCCCGCGACACGGAGTAAACCGGTTTTCCGTCCGCCACCGCGAATTCCACTCGCACGCGTCCATCGGGACTCGCCACCTCCCCGCCGGCTACAGCCGAAACCGCCGCTTGCGCGAGCAGCAACGGCAGACAAAACCAAAAACGAAAGCGGCTTAAGATCTTATTGCACATAGAGTTTCTATTGAGGTAAATTCATCCAGGTGAAATGGGCAATCCGCAGCCCGGTGCCGACCGAATCTTCCGAGATCGGGACAACCCGGGTTCAGCGCTTCGCCCCAGAGCCCCGCAAAAGCATTCGTTGCAGCAGTATAAAAGCCAGCAAGAGCAAGCCGACGACAATTCGAATCCACCAGGCACTGAGTCGTCCATCAAACAGAATGGCGGTCTGGATCGTGCCAAAGACGAGCAGACCAAACAGCGTGCCGATAAGATGCCCTCGACCACCACTCAAAAGCGTGCCGCCGATGACCACAACGGCGATCGCGTCGAGCTCCAGACCAATTCCGGTGCTCGGATAGCCCGATCCGGTGTAGAGCGTGGAGACCAAGCCCGCCAAAGCGGCCAAGGCGCCGTTGATCGCATAGGCGCACACTTTGGTCGTCCCGATCGGCAAACCCATCAACAAGGCGGACTGCTCATTGCCACCCACCGCCAACAGGTTTCTGCCCAGACGCGTATGGTGGGCCAAAACGTATCCAGCGATTAATACGAGGATCAAAATTAACGCGGTCGTCGGCAGGGCAAAGCCTCCCGCCCCCAGCGAAAACGAGGACAGGGACGAATAGGTCGGGTGCGAGATGCCGATGGATTCCGTGCTCACCCAGAACGCCATGCCCCGGGCGAAGAACATCCCCGCGAGGGTGATCAAGAATGCCGGCAGCTTAAAGGCATGAATCAACCAGCCCATGAACGCTCCCATGCCCCCGCCCAAAAACAGCGCGAGACTGGCGGCGAACATCGGCGAGTAGCCTTTCTGTATCAACGTCGCTACGAAAATGGAGGTGAAGCCCACCACCGCACCCACCGAGAGATCGATGCCGCCGGTGAAAATCACCAAGGTCATCCCCACCGCCACGATCCCGAGCACGGCGTTGTCGGTGAACAGATTCACGACCACCCGCGATGAGAAAAAGCCCTCATACATCAGGCCGGCCGCGATGAACAAAAGTGCAAAGATGCCCGCCGTGGCGAGCAGCGGAATGCGTTGGCGTAGTCGCGGGCTCATGCTCGGCCTCCTTTCCACAGACCACGGGCCCAACGACGGGCATGGTCGGATTGCAGCAGGCAAACGACTAGGATCAGCACGGCTTTCGGCACCGGCGCTACCGCCGGAGGCACACCCAGATTATACATGGTGGTGGTCAAAGTCTGCAGCAGCAAGGCACCCACAAAGGCACCCAGCAGCAGGAAACGTCCCCCGGTAAGGGCCGTGCCGCCCACCACCACCGCGAAAATGGCGTCCAGCTCCATGTTTTCACCCATGCGATAGGAATCCGCCGCGCGTATGTTCGCCGCCGCCATCAATCCGGCAAGTCCGGCGCAAAAGCCGCAGAAGACATAAGTCAGGCCCTTGACCCTGGCGGCCGCGAGGCCGGCAAACCGCGCCGCCTTCTCGTTATCGCCCACCGCCTCGACAAACAATCCGGCCGCCGTTCGACGCAGAAAAAAATGCGCCGCCACAAACATGGCCACCGCCAGCATGGGCGCAAAGGGGAGTCCGAAGACGTGGCCGTTGCCCACAAAGGCGAAAGCATCGCTTTTGATGATCACGACTTCGCCGTCGGTGATCAACTGCGCCGCGCCGCGGCCTACCACCATCAAAATCAGGGTCGCCACGATCGGCTGGATGCCCAACCGCGCCACAAGAAGACCGTTCGCCGCGCCCGCGAGCACTCCGACCCCCACGCCCGCCAACAAGGCCACGCCGAGGGGCGCACCGTCACCGAGCATCACCGCCGCCACGGCCCCCGCCACCGCCATCACCGAACCGACCGAAAGATCCACGCCCCCCGTGGCGATGACCAAGGTCATGCCCAAGGCCAATACCAATGCGCGCGCTCCTTGGTTCAGAATATCAATCGGCAAACCATACAGCCGACCATCAAGAACCGTCACTTTCAGGAAGGCGGGATTCAAAACCAAGTTCAACAGCACCAGCGCAACCAGTCCGAGCAAAGGCCAGACGACCGGAGAGATCCCGGAGCGGGCTTTGACCACCGACGGCGCGGGGGAAGAAACGGGAACGGTGCTCATGCGGATTCTCCTCCTGCTTCAGTCTGGCTCGCCCCAGACATGGCTCGCATCAGACGCTCGGGTGTTATGTCAGCACCGTCGAGCGCCCCGCTGCGACGACGTTCACGCAGCACGACCACCCGAGTGCTGTTGCGCACAATCTCTTCAATCTCGGAGGAGATGAGTAAAACCGCCATGCCGTCGGCCCGCAGCTTGCCGATCAGGGCCTCGATCTCGGCGCGAGCTCCGATGTCTATACCACGCGTCGGCTCGTCGAGAATAATCAGCTCCGGCCGTGTCGCCAACCATCTGGCCAGCAGCACTTTTTGTTGGTTTCCACCCGACAGATTACGTATCGGCGTTTCCGCGTCGGGAGTCTTGATCCGCAGCGCCTGTATGTAGTGTGCGCACAAGGCATCCTGTTCGGCACGCGTGACGGTCTTCCATGCGCCCTGCTTCGCCTGCAAGGCGAGGATCAGGTTCTCCCGAATCGAAAGATTCGGCAAAATGCCTTCCGCTTTGCGGTCCTCTGAGCAAAAGGCCAGCCCCAGCCTCACCGCGTCACGCGCCGAGCGCAGCCGCACGGCTTCCCCCCTCACCCGGACCTCACCTCCATCGGCCGGATCGATGCCAAAAATCAACCTAGCCGTCTCGGTGCGGCCCGAGCCGAGCAGACCGGCCAGCCCCGTCACTTCACCACGTCGCAACGTGAGGTCCAGTGGATGGATCGCATCGCGACGCGTCACCCCGATGGTCTCCACCACCGCCGGCGCTTGATCATTCGGCGGCGGCAAATCCTCCGAGCGCCCCGCGATATCGTTAACCTCTCGGCCTATCATGCGACTCACCAAAGCCAATCGGGGCAACTCAACCGTCTTATATTCCCCTACCAAAGTGCCGTTGCGCAGCACCGTGATTCGGTCGGTCACCGCATAAACTTGGTCGAGGAAATGAGTGACGAACAAAATCGCCAGTCCTTGGCCCCGCAGTTCGCGCATGATCTTGAACAATTCCTCCACCTCACGCTCATCCAGACTCGCCGTCGGTTCGTCCAGAATGAGCATTTTCGCATTCAGATCCAAGGCCCGCGCTATCGCCACCATCTGCTGCAGTGCCACCGAAAGACTGCCCAATTCCACTTCTACATCAATCTTTAGACCCAACCGCTCCAACGCTTTTTGAGCGTGCCGACGAGTCTCACCCCAGTGAATAAAGCCCGCCTTGCCCGGCTGGCGACCGAGCAGAAGATTCTCCGCCACGGTAAGCGCCGGCAACAAGTTCACTTCTTGGTAAACAGTGCTTATCCCCAATTCTTCCGCTTCCCGCGGCGCCCCGGGTCGCGCCGCTCGGCCCGCGAAAAACATCTCACCCTCTTCAGGCTGATAAACACCGGTTAACACCTTGATCAACGTGCTCTTGCCCGCACCGTTTTCTCCCAAGAGGGCATGGATTTCCCCGGCGCGCACCGTCAGGTCCACACCAGATAGGGCGATCACACCGGGGAAACGTTTGCCTATGCCTCGCAAGCGCAGAAGCTCGGGGGCGGGATAATCACTCATGGACTTAAAATGCGTAGAAGCTACGTGGGGATAAAGTTAGGCCCTACCGAAGGTGCAGCCGAAAGGTGCCCTCAATATTGGCGCTCGCCGATCAGGGCGGCTGCGTTGGTGCTATCAATCACGATGTCCACGTTGTAGGACACCCGCTCCACCGGTTCGCCCGCCCGGATTTTGGCGATGGTGTCGTAAATCTTCGGACCAAACAGCGGGTTGCATTCCACCACGGCATTGATCTTTCCGTCCACCACCGCCTGCACGCCTTCCTTGATCGCATCGATCGCGATCACCAAGATGTCAGAACCGGGCTTCATGCCTGCCTCTTCAATCGCCTGAATAGCCCCCAGCGCCATGTCGTCGTTGTGCGCGTAGACGATCTCGATCTCTTTGCCGTGCTTTTTCAAAAAAGCCTCCATCACTTCTTTACCACCCGAGCGACGAAAATCACCGCTCTGCGAGTCGATCAGCTTAAACTGGGGAGCCTTCACCAAAGCGTCGGCAAAGGCCTTGCGGCGTTCGTTGGCGGCCGCCGAGCCAGGCGTGCCCTGCAACTCCACAATGCGGGTGCGGGTGCCGGCGTTTTTAATCAACCAGTCTGCCGCTAATTCGCCCTCCTTGTAAAAATCCGAACCCACAAAACACACATAGAGAGATTCGTCGGCGGTCTGGATTTTGCGGTCCATGATCACGACCGGTATGTTGGCGCGCTTCGCCTCGGCCAGCACCGGATCCCAACCCGTCTCCACGATCGGGGCGAGCACGATGGCATCCACCCCTTGCGTCACAAAGGATCGCAGGGCGCGTATCTGATTCTCCTGTTTGCCCTGGCCATCGGCAAACTTGAGATCAATGCCCCGTTTCTCCGCCTCGGATTTCATGGAGTTGGTGTTGGCCGCCCGCCAGGCGCTTTCGGCCCCGGTCTGGGCAAAACCAACCACCAACTTTTTCGCCCCGCCAGCATCAGCCGAGGAGGCCTCTGTGGAACCACCGCAAGCGGTCAAGAACAACAACGAAGCGGAAGATAAAAGCAGAAGGGCGATACGTTTCAGGGGTAGAGTAATCATGGGGGAGGTCCGATATGGGGAAGCGTTCACGCTGCCTTGTCGAGTGCCCAAGGCAACGAAGCCGGTTTGACGTATAGTCTCATTTCTTTGCCGGGTTTAGCCTGGCTTCCGATTTCCGAAGCGTCCGGCCAAAATTTCGCCCGCCCTCCGGGCCATAAACCCAAGCTCCGCCGGCGACTGATACCCCGGAGCCATACCGGGGCATCACCCGCTCGTGCAAAGCTCACCACTTTTCCGACCCTCAGGCAGAGTTCGCCGTCAACTCATCGGCAGCTCGATCGATCGAGCGCCTTCAGGTCACCGCTCCTTCTTCAGCCGAGGCGTCCGGTGCAGACGCGGGGGTCTCCTCGAGCGCGATTCCGGCCTCATGCAGAGCTTGCGCGAGGGAAGAGCCGTGATCCTCCAGGAGGCGCTCCAATCGAAACTCAAACTCTGAGGGCGCGGGATCCTCCGCGGCGACAAACGCCAGCGCATCCGCCAAACGCACCACATCACTTTCATCGAAATGTTCATCCAGCACCGCTTGGCTGCCCTCCATCGCGATTAACCTGGGCGCAAAACGCTCTGCGCCTGGATCGACCGCCTCCAGGCAGACGCGACCACGCAGGCGGACGCGCCGGATGCGCTGATCCATACAGCGCAAGATTACATAGGCATGGGCGATGTTTGCCAAACGAGCTTGGCGGACCAACGCGGAACGGGAAACCAGCAGCTGCGACAGATTCATAACGGACCTTTCGTTTTGTTGCGGGCCAGCCTGAGAAATAACCCCCGCCCGGTGAGCTGACGGGCAGCGACCGGCGGGCCGATAAGACCTACGCGGCTCACTATCGGCGCAGAATGCCAAAAAGCGAATCATCTTTTGAGAAAACCACCTCACCCAGGTTCGTAATTACTAAATCGATACGCCGTAAAAGGGATCGCTCCGGCAGAAAGCCCGCGGAGGCGTGGTGGTTCTTCCGCCGCAGGAATCCGGCGTTCGCTCCGGCAACCCGCCGGCCCGATCTGCCACACCAGCCCGCCAAGCCTTTCCCAAATCCGCGCGCACACGACCGTTGGTTCAGTCTCCGGCTCGAATCCCGAAAAAATTTTCCCAAAAAAACACCGGCACTTGGAACCTAAACCTGCATCAGGCGTCTGATCCCGTGTTCACCCTTGGGTCCGCCCCTGCGCCGAATGATTAAGGAATCAATCAGCGACACCTGACCCGAGGTTCAATTTTGTTCTTTTTCGTTACGGATTCAGATCCGTCACGAAGCCAATTCCTGAAGCCGCGAACTTCAGGAGTGTTAGTTGAAGCTGGACCTGACGGGGCCGCCTTAACCGGTGGCCCCGTCTTGTTTTGGACTGTTCGAAGGAACTTCAGCCGCAATCTGACTGGCCGCCTTTCTTTCCGCTGACTGTTCTTGTCGCCCAACTCGGGCGACCGCAAAAAATCGACCGATCTCCTCCATGCGCCCACCCCTTCTGCTCACCCGCTTTTTATCGACTATTCTTATGCTTCACGCCGCCCACGCGTTGCCAGGTTCCAGCCTCTCTGACCGCGAATCAGTGAATTTCGATTCCGGCTGGCGCTTCCACCGCCACGATCCCGAACCCGTCGGCGCCGACCTCTCCCGCGAGGCCCTCCGCCCCTGGCTCCTCCCCCAGACCAACGAGTTTTCCCTCTATCAACCCGCCCCCCACGTCCGCCCCGAGGGCCCCGAACCCGGCGCGAACCTCGCCGTCATCCGCCCCGGCTACGACGACTCCGCCTGGCGCCCCCTCACCCTCCCCCACGACTGGGCCATCGAGGGCCCCTTCGACCAGTCTCTCCCCGGCGAAACCGGCAAACTCCCCTGGATCGGCGCCGGCTGGTATCGCAAAACCTTCGACCTGCCCGCCTCCGACGCCGGTCGCCGCCTCGTCCTCGAAATCGACGGCGCCATGTCCCACTCCGCCGTCTGGCTGAACGGCCGCTTCGTCGGCGGCTGGCCCTACGGCTACTCCTCCTTCCGCCTCGACCTCACCCCCCACGCCCTGCCCGGCCAGGCCAACACCCTCGCCATCCGCTTGGAAAACCCGCCCGAGTCCTCCCGCTGGTATCCCGGCGCCGGCCTCTACCGCCACGTCCGCCTGGTCAAAACCGGCCTCGTCCACCTCGAGCCCTGGAGCACCTTCATCACCACCCCTGAGGCCACCCCCGTAAGCGCCCTGGTCGACGTCCGCGTCGAAATCGCCAATCGCGAGACCGCCCCCACCCGCGTTGCCGTCCAGGTCGCCCTCCACGCCCTCGACGCCGCCGCCCCCCCCTCCGCCGAACCGGTCGCCGTCTCCGAGGCCCAGACCTTCGAAATCCGCCCC
>CAYNUW010000135.1:0-9039 GCA_964400455.1 uncultured Akkermansia sp.
GTGCGTTGGAGCCGCTGCTGGTCGCGCGCTGGCCCGAACGCGGGCAACGGCCCGATTTGCAGGTGCTGGAGCGCCGTGCCTGGGAGGCGCTGCGCCGCCTGGCCGAGGGCGGGCTGGTCACGATTCACCCCGGCGAGCGGCGGGATCTGCTGGGCGGAGGCGGGGGCCCGGGCGCCTCCGTTGTATCCTAATGGAGGATACAACGGAGGCGAAAAAAAGCCGCACCGGCGAGGGTGCGGCCAGCAAGGCGTCGGGCTTTGAAGCGCTTACTTCTTGGGCAGCTTGATTTTTTGCCCGACCTTGAGCGCGTTCCAATTCACGCCCGGATTCACGGCCTGGAGATCGGCCAGGGAGACGCCCTTGGCGCGGGCGATCTTCATGCCGGTGTCGCCGCCGGCGATGACGTATTCGTCGGGGCCGGCGACGGCGGGCGCGCCGGAGGAGGAGGCCCTGGCGGGTTTGCTGGAGGCTTCCTGGATCTTGGCCAGCTCGGTGTTCACCTTGGTGAGCTCGCCGGCGACGGTGGTGAAGGCCTCGTTGGTCGAGCGCTGGAGGGAGACGATGTTGTTGACCGCGCGTTCCGCGTTGGCGGAGGCGGCGGAGGCGTTGGCTTCGATGCCGTCGAGACGCGCGGCTTGGGCGGCGACTTTTTCGTCGGTGTAGGCGGCGGCTCGTCCCGGCGCCTTGGAGGCGTTAACCAGGGCGATGACCCCCAGGAGCAGGCCAAGCAGGCCTGCGATGAGACCTGCCACGGGCAGGTAGCTGGGAGAACTTTCGCGCGAAATCGGGTCCATTAGAAGAGTGGGTTACGTTTTAGTGGCTACGGGTTAGATGGGGGGGGTTCAAGCCGAGATTGTGGAATCCTCCAGTCCGGAGCGCACAACGGCGGATATCTCCGCCAGGGTAAACGGCTTGGTCAAGTAGGCATAAGCGCCGAGTCGCAGGGCTTGCTCTTTGTTTACGCGGTCCGCCCAGGCCGAGAACACGACCACGGGAATGTCGACTCCCTGGGGGTCTTCTTTCATGGCGCCCAGCAGGGCGAGGCCGTCCCATCCGGGCATGCCCAGGTCGGTCAGCACTAAATCGGGGCGGAAATGCAAGACCAAGGCGTAGGCTTCGCGGCCGTCCGCCGCGCCGATGACCTCGTAACCCTCGATGGTGAGGAACTCGATCAAGTGGGTCCGAAGGTCGGCTTGATCCTCGGCGATGAGGATGCGTTTAGGCACGGGGAGACGAGGTGCGGCTTACCAGTGGCAGGTGAACCCTGAATAGGGCCCCTCCGGAGGCAACGGGTTGAAACGCGATGTTTCCGCCGAGGCGATCGAGTGCCTCCTTGACGATGGAGAGTCCCAGTCCGGTTCCTCGGATTTGGCCGACGTTGGCGGCACGGTGGAAAGGGGTGAACAAGCGACTGTGTGATTCCTCGGGCACACCGATTCCCTGGTCTTGGATGGTCAGCTCGCAACCTTCGGGCAGGGTGCGGGTCTCGATCAGGATCAGTCCTCCGCCCGGTGAATACTTCACCGCGTTTTCCAGCAGGTTGCCGATCACGCGGCGAAGGAGCGAGGGTCGGGCGACGATGGCGACGGGGGCGGGGGGCGATATGATCTGGAGGCGCAGCGGTCCACCCGGAGCCAGCGCGAGTGCGGAGACCGCCTCCTCGAGGCAGACGCGCAGGTCGAGCTCCTGATTGGCTTCCTTGGTGTCCCCGCCCCGGCCCAGCGCGGTGTAGTCCAGCACGTCGCCGACGATTTCAGCCAAGTGATTGGTGGTGTCGGCCAGTTGCACGAGCCGTTTGCGCAGGTCCGGCGGGGTGATTCGATCGGCCTGGAGCTGGAGCAGTTCGACGTTGAGCAGAATCGAGGCGAGCGGGGTGCGAAACTCGTGCGACGCCATGGAGATGAGGCGGCTCTTGATTTCGGCGGCGGCTCGTTCCTGGGCCAGTCCGGCTTCGAGCGCTCGGGCGATGCGGCGGGTGTCGGTGACATCCCGGGCGCAGGCGAAAATCAAGCCGTCCGAGACGGTGCCTCTCCATTCCAACTCGCGATAGCCGCCATCGCGGGTGCGGTAGCGATTGACGAAGCCTCGAACTTCGCGGCCCGCCCGGAGGTCTCCCAAGGCGGCGCGGGTGGAGGCGTGGTCCTCCTCGTGGACCAGATCCATGAAGAAGGAGCCCTCGATCTCATGCACACCTCTGCCGAGAAAGATTTCCCAGGCCGCGCTGACGCGGATGAAACGGCCGGCGAGGTCCGTCACGCAGAGCAGGTCGAGCGCGACCTCGAAAAACATGCGCAGTTGATCCCTTTCGCGGGCGAGTGCCTGCATGGCCTCTTCCTCGCGGGTGGCGTCGCTGGTCAGGCCGAGGTATCCCGGGCAGGCGCCGGCCGTTTCGGGCAGACTGCGCAGGTTGGTGCGCAGGTGCACCCGGCGCCCGTCGGGACGAGTGGTTTGGGTGGGCAGGTTGAAGCACGGCGCGCGGGGCGGTCCGTCGGCGAGGCCGAGCAGGGCGCGGATGTCCCTGCCCAGGCACCGCTCGACCGGCAGGCCGAGGATGTCGCTGGCGCGAGAGCTCAGGTAGGTGATGCGCCAGGAGCGGTCGGTTTCCCAGACAAACTCGCCGGCGGCCGCGATCACGTCGGCGAAGCGGCGTTCGCTTTGCTCCAGCGCGGATTGGGCGTGGCGGCGCAGATCGATGCTCACCAACATGCGGGCGAAGACCCCGAGAATCCGCTGCTCCGCTTGTGTATAAGTTCGGCGGATACGGACGGCGTCGAAGCCCACGAAGCCGAGGCAGCCGCCGGGCCCCATCATGGGCACGGCGATGATGCTCTGGATGCCCTGTGCGACGAGCAGGTCCCGAAACGGCCCGTCGGGCATGGACGGCACGTTTGGAATGTAAACCTCGCGCCCCGCCTGGTGGTGCTCCAGCCAGTCCGGGAAAATGTCCATCGGCGTTTCCTGGAGCTGGTCGATTTGGGGCTCGATGCCTGGGGCGCACCACTCATGGGTGTTGCGGCAGCTGCGGAGCGACCAGTCGTAGGCGAAGACATAGGCGCGGTCTACGTGGAGGAAACCGGCGATTTCGCCGAGCGACCCGACCACGGCCTCGCGCACCTGGTCGAGGGGCAGATGGATGAAGCGGGTGGCGGTTTCCGAGATCAGGGCCTGCAGCCTGGAGTGGCGGGCGATGTCCGCCCGGGCCTGTTCGCGTTCGCTGATGTCCTGGATGATGCCATGCCAGACGACGGTGCCGTCGGCTTCGAGCTGAGGCTCGGCCGAGCCTTCGACCCAGCGTGTTGCGTGGGGGTGGGTTCGGATGCGGAAGATTTGGCGCCAAGGCTGCATCGCGCTCCCCGAATCAGCCAGGGAAGCCTCGAAGGCGGAGCGATCCAGGCTATGAATGCGGCGCAGCCACGAACGAATATCGCGTTTCGCCTGCTCGGGTGAAAGATCGAAGAGATCCCGCACGCCCTCACTCGCGTAGACCAGCTCGGCGGCGCCGCCGGGGTGTTGCACGAAGGTGAAGATCATGGACCTGACCTGGGCGAGTATGCGGCCGACGTAGGGCACGCGTTCAGGGTTTTTGGCCGAAGGTGCCAGGCGTGGCGCGGGAGACGTAACGCTGGTGGCAGGGCTCATGGCGGTGGGGCGGAGGGCGCGCCGGATGAGTTTGTTTTGTCGGCCACGGGAGCGCGCAGGCGCACCGTGAAGGTGCAGCCCGAGCCTGGTTCGGAGCGCAGGGTGATGGAGCCCGCGTGGCTCTCGACACAGAGTTTGACCAAGTAAAGTCCCAGCCCGGAGCCGGAGCGATCCCGGGTGGCGGCCGCCCGGAAAAAGGGTTCAAAAACGTTCTTTTGATCGCTGAGGGCGATGCCTGGGCCGCGGTCGCTCACCACCAGAATGAGCTCTTCCCCCTCGGTAGAGGCGTCGATGAGGATTTGCGGCTCGGGTCCTCCGTATTTGCAGGCGTTTTCGACCAGATTCCGGAGAATGTGTCCGACCAATGTGCGATCGGCCAGGCGTTGTTCGCCCGGGGTAAGTCGATTCTTGATTTCAATCGCTCCGGCGGGGAGTTCGGCGTCCTCGCACCAGCCGAAGTCTCGCCAGTCTTGCAGATCTTGATAAAGATCACGGGCGGAGGGGTTAAAGGCCAGCAGGCCGGAAAACTGCGAGCCGATGACCATAAACTTGTCCAGTATGGAGCGCACGGCTTCAACCCTGAGGAGGATGTCGCGCGAGATTTGGTTGCGCCGGGTGGCGGTCATTTTCTCCCCGTGCAGGGCGAGCATCTCCACGCCGACTCCGATGGTGGCCAAGGGGGTGCGAAGTTCGTGGTTGGCCATGGAAAAGAAACGCGTTTTGGCGGCGAGGGTCGCTTCCTCCTGTCTGCGGGTGCGGGCTAGTTCATCCGCCACGCCGCGCACAAAAGTCATGTCGCTGCAAATACAGAGGATGCGGCCGTCCTCGAACCTTCGCAGCGCCACCAGCGCGTCGAAGTCGGAGCCGTCGCGCCGTCGCCCTTTGGCGCGTCCGCGCCACACGCCTTTGAGCAGCAGCTCCGGTATTCGCTCCTGCTCGAAGACGAGCACTTCCTCGGGATCGTAGAGGACGCGCCACGACCTGCCCAAAAGCTCCGCATCCGAGGAGTAGCCATACATTTTACAATGGGCATCGTTCAAGTAGACGAAATCTCCCTCGGCGTCGCAGAGTGCGACGCCTTCCGAACAGGCGGATACGGCCAGGCCTAATTGGGCGGAGGGTATTCGGGAGGGCGCTTCCGCGCTTCGCAGGACTTCCGCCACGGTGGACGGCGTGCCCTTGGACGCGCGGTGGGGCATCAGGCGGTTCCCCCCACTCTGGCTAAACCACGCTCAATCGCGTAGCGAGTGAGGCGAGCGGCGCCGTGGATGCCGAGTTTGCGCATGATGTTGCGCCGGTGGGTTTGCACGGTTTGAGGACTGATGCCGGCGATCGAGGCGATGACTTGATTGGTTTGGCCGTAACCGATGAGGCCGAGAATGGTGTGCTCGCGGGTGGTGAGCCGGTCCAGTCGGTCGTCAGTTTGTCGTTGGGCCGGTTTAAGCGCCGTCGGCTCCAGCTGGGCCGAGGAGATCAGGTTTTGGATCGCCGCATCCAGTTCTGACAGCGGAGCACCCTTGTTTTTCCATAAGCAGCCCATGGCGAGGGCCATCTCGCGCATCTCCCGATCATCGGTGCGGCCGGAGAAGATCATGATTTTGGCCTTGTGGTGGTGACCGGCCACCAATTGCAGCAGGGTTTTGCCGCCAAATTCGGGCAGCACGAGGTCGATGATACAAAACGCCGGCTCGTGTTTTTGGTAGAGCGACCACGCCTCGGCCCCGCCTTGCGCCTGCAGAATCTCCAGTTCAGGATTCGAGCGGGCGAGATGCTCGGCCAGCAGCTGACGCAAGAAGGATTCGTCCTCTACTAGGAGCAATTTGTGGGAGTGGGGCATGAAGTTTCAGTGATCGGAGGGGGTTATCCTAACAAAACCCCCGGCTAACTCACAATACCGTGAAACTGGTATTCGGACGCTTTTGTGCCTTTGCGGTGACTGGGCTGAGGAATCAAGGGGGGCGAACGCGGCGTGTCGGTAGGCCACCCCCTCCGGAGGCTGAGTGTAAAGCTGCGCCACTGCATCAGGGTAGGCCGGTCTGGCACTGATCGTGGGTTATTACACCCGTGCCACCACGGTATCGTAGAGGCCAAAGTGCGAAAGCCCCGCGTGGCTCTCGATCCCTGTGTAGCGCAGCGACGCATCTTCATAGCGACGAAACGCGAACACCGCCTGGTTCATCTGCTCGGTGTTAAACACCCGCAGCCGCACCAGCAGGTGAAAATCCGCCACCGTCAGCCCCGTCACCGTCTCGAACAAATCCGGCTCCAGCTTCGTGATCACGTCCTGCAGCGTGTTTTCCCGGAAATCCGTCAGATACATGAAGGCCGGGATGCGCGTGGCGAACTTGATCAGCTTTTCCTGCACCAGCTTTCGCTTCGACTTAAACGCCTTCTCCTCGTCGCTCAGCTCCTTCTTTTCCTTCGCGCTCAGGCCGTCTTCCTTCGCCTTCTTTTTAAGGGCCTTCATCGCGTCGCTTTTGTTGATGATCGTTTCGAGGATGTCGGTGCCGAGCGCGCGCCAGCCCTCGATGCGTTCGACCGCCGCCATCGCCTCGGGGTTGTCCATGATGCGGCGCAAGGTGTCGTTATCCACGTTCACCAGCAGCGCGCTCTCCCACTTGCGCGCGAGCAAGGTCGCCGAGGTGCCGGCAATGGCGATGTCGAGGATGCCGCCGGCGTCGATCTGCGTCATGTTCGCGCCGTCGTAGGCGAGCACGGGCAAAAACGACACCAGCTCGCGCACCGCGTTCTCCGGGTTGGGTTCGTTGGGCGAGAGGCCAATGCCGTATTCCGAGAGCTGGCGCAGCGCACGCGTGGGCGCAAAATCGAAGACGAAACACACCGGCTTCAACACCTCCTCCTCGTGCGGATTGTCGCCGTTCGGGTTTTTGATCGACCACGGTGACTGCACGCGAAACGCCGCTTGGAAATACGTCTCGGGCGACTTGAGGTTGCGCAGCATCAGGATCGACGCCCACTGCGCCACCGTCACGCCGGTGGTGAGTTTGCCACACGAGAGCGTGATCGTCTTGGTGTCGAAACCGCCCCCGATCGCCCGCCGCACCGGCGGCAAGGCGTCCAGCCCGATGCCCGCCGCCGCGCCCGCCGCCACGATCACCGTGTAGTCGTGCCAGAAGACGTTGTGCTTTTCCTTCAGCAGATTCGCCATCGCGTGACACGCCGCCACGTCGGGCAAAAACCAGAACGCGTGCTGCAAATAGGGCAGCAACCGCACGTCCGAATACGGAAACGGCGGACGCGTTCCGGTCTTGAGCGCCTCGACCGATTTCGCGACGTGGCCGCCGCGAATGATATCGAGCCACTTTTGCACGTCGCCCGCGTGCTTGAACCGCGCCCGCGCGCCTTCGCCCGAAGCCTCGAAAAACGCGTTCAGGTCAAACTCATCGAACTCGCCCGCGCGCGCCACCGCGACCAATTCGTCCGGCATCTGATAAGTGAGCAGGCGCATCTGCGGCAACGCACCGTAGGGATTCCATTTGCCGGGATGCTCTCGCGCAAACGCCTCTTTGGCCCGCTGCTCGTCGGTGTAGGTCCAGTTAAAAATCTGCTCCTCGATAAACTCGCCCGTCGCCAGCGCCTTGAAGGGTGTGCCGGAGAGATAGAGGTAGGCCTTGGTCGTGATGGGCAGAAACTCCGACTCCTTTTCCGAGAGCTCGCCGAGGTCCACGTTCACGTCTTCGAGGCCGGGCGTGTATTCGAGCTTCGCCTCCTTCTTCGCCACCGCCTCCTCCTCGCCCTCGAAAAGCTCCTTCGCCGTCTCGCGCCACGCGCCGAAGTGGTATTCGTCAAAAACGACGAGGTCCCACTTCACCCGGTGCAGCCACTCGTTCTTCGCCTTGATGTTGCCCGCCTCGTCGCGGCCCAACAGGTCCTGGAACGAGCCGAAGTAAACCAACGGTTTTCGCGCCGACACCGCGGTGGGGTCGCCACCCGAGGCCTTGGACAAATATTGCCAGCCATCGAAATCGGCGTGGGATTCGAGATCGGTCAACCACGCGTCTTCGACCGCCGGCTTGAAGGTGACGACGAGCACGCGCTTGGCCCCGTCGCTGGCCAACTGATACGGCGGGTTTCCGATGATGACGTCGAATTGCATGGGTTTGCCAAAAAGTTCGGCCACGCGGGACCGGATGTTGTCGGTATGGATGAAGGCGTAAGCGTGGGTCTCAAAACCCTCCGCGCGGTCGAACACCGAACGACCCGCGCCGCAGAAGCGGCACTTGTCGCCGGACCAGGTGTGCGCGAGGCGCTCGAACCAGATGTTGCCGGCCTCATCCTCAAAATCCTCCGCGATCGAGTGCTCGCCGTTGGCGTGCTTCGAGCAATAGACGCTTCGGCGCGCCAGGAGGCTCGTCAGGCGCGTGATCGCGATGCCGAACACTTGCCGCGTGAGGATGTGGTTCACCCGCGTTGAGAGGTCGGGCATCTGTGTCGCCAAGCCCGCCGTGAGCCGCCGCGTGATCTCGCGCAGAAACACCCCCGACTTCGTGCAGGGGTCGAGAAAGGTCACGGTCGAATCAGCCCAGAGGTTCGCGCCGCCGTGGTTTGCCGCCCACGCCTCGGCCAAGGTGTCGAGCATGCGGTTGGCGAACTCCGGCGGGGTAAACACCTCGTCGTTGGAGAGGTTGGCGATGCAGGTCAGCACGTCGGGATTGCGCCGCCGCAGACTGAAACTCGCCTGCTCGCTCATGCCGCCGCCTCCGCGCCACCCGCAGCCGCCAGATCGGCCACCGTCAGCGGCGGATGGGTTTTGGTCGGGGTGAAAATCTCGTGTTTGCCGAGCTGGGCAAAGAGCGAGTCCTCCGCGCTAAAGGCCGAGGATTGGGTGAGGCTGTCGTAACGAAAATCGCGACGATTGAAGCGGCCTTTGCCGAGATAGCCCCACTCCGCAAATGTGATCGGCTCGCCCGTCGCGGTGCGCAGGGTGAGCGCGTCGCCGTGGACAAGGTTGAGCGCCAGCACCGCGCTGGCGGCACGGTGGAGATCGTCGGTCGGCGCAAGTCCGAGATACTCGGCAAACATCTCCAAGAGGTTGGCGCGGCACTCGACGATGTTATCCGGCAGCAACTCGATGCCGTAAACGCACATCAGCGCGAAGAGGGCGAAGTGGCGCTTTTCGAACTCGGACTTGCCGTAATCGCGCTCCACGGCGGCGAGTTTTCGTTGCAGCACAGGCACCAAAAAATTCCCGCTGCCACAGGCCGGTTCGAGAAAGCGAGCGTCGATGCGCTCCGTCTCGCCCTTCACCAAACTGAGCATGGCCCCGACCATCCACGCGGGAGTGAAGACCTCCCCATGGTCGGCGACGCGTTGCTTGGACTTCACCAGAGACATGAGGCCGCGACTTAGGGCTACCTAAAGGTAGCTGTAAAGGCGACA
>CAYNUW010000136.1:0-8957 GCA_964400455.1 uncultured Akkermansia sp.
CACGGAGAAGAAAAAGCCGTTGGACATTGTTTCGGTGTTCGAGGCGGTGGGTAAACACGCCAAGGGCGAGCTGGATGACGCGGGTTTGAAGCAAGTGGAGGAGTGTGCGATTCCCGGCCCTGGCTCCTGCGGCGGCATGTATACGGCCAATACCATGGCCTCGGCGATCGAGGTGCTCGGATTGAGTCTGCCGAACAGCTCGGCGCAGCTGGCGGTCGGCAAGGAGAAACGCGAGGACTGTGAACGCGCCGGGGCGGCGGTCATGGCGATGTTGAAAAAGGGTATCCGGCCCCGCGATATTCTCACGCGCAAGGCGTTCGAGAACTGCATCACGGTGTGCACTGCGCTGGGCGGCTCGACCAATCTGGTGCTGCACCTGCTGGCCATCGCGCATTCGGCGGAGGTGCCCCTCACCTTGGAAGATTTCAAGACGATCGGAGCGCGGGTCCCGCTGCTGGCCGACGTGAAGCCCTTCGGCAAGTATGGCATGGCGCACTTGATCCGGATTGGCGGCATCCGGCCCTTGATGAAGATGCTGTTGGATCGCGGACTCCTGCACGGCGAATGCCTGACGGTCTCGGGTGAAACCCTGGCCGAGACCTTGCGCGAGGTGCAGCCCTACCCGGCGTATCCGCACGAGCAGGACATCATCCGGCCCTTCGACAATCCGATCAAGTCCGAGACCCATCTGCGGGTGCTGCACGGCAACCTGGCGCCGGGCGGCGCGGTGGGTAAGATCACTGGCAAGGAGGGACTTTACTTCAAAGGGACGGCCAAGGTTTACGAAGGCGAGGAGGATGCGTTGAAGGGCATCCTGCGGGGCGACGTGGTGAAAGGCGACGTGGTCGTGATCCGGAACGAGGGGCCGGTGGGCGGTCCGGGTATGCGCGAGATGCTGTCGCCCACGTCGGCGGTGGCGGGGCGCGGCCTGATCAAGGACGTGGCTTTGATCACGGACGGCCGTTTCTCGGGTGGGTCGCACGGCTTCGACGTGGGGCACATCACGCCGGAGGCGGCCAAGGGTGGTCCGATCGGCATCGTGCGCAATGGCGACCAGATCGAGATCGACGCGGTGAAGAACACGATCTCGCTGCTGATTCCGGACGCCGAGTATGCCGCTCGTTTGGCGGCCTACGTGCCGCCGCCGCCCAAGGAAACGCGCGGCGTGCTGGCCAAGTATGCCAAGTTGGTGGCCAGTGCTTCCGAGGGTGCGGTGACCGACAAGTATCTCTGAGTTTGGAAACCACGATCGGCCCGGGGCGTCGCGTCGTAGCCGCTGAAGGTCTCACCTTCGCGTCGCCGCCGGCGTTCCGGGTTGTTTTCGGCGGATGGAAATCTCGAAGTATTAACCACTGATGCGGCGGGCCAATGGCCGCCGCTTGTGGCGAGCGGCGGACTGCTTCCGCTTGGAAGGTCGATTTCGCGGCCGATGGCCTCACGAGCCGTAGGCTAGGTGGAGCCCATCCTGCGGCGCCGGGAAGGGATGCTCAGGTGGGCGAGCTTCTGAAACCGGATTTGGGTTCGGGGGATGCGCTGGCGCGGTAGCGGGTGGGCGAGAGGCCGACCAGTCGGTGGAAGGTGCGGGTGAAGGCGCTTTGGTCGGAGTAGCCGCACGCGTGGGCGATCTCGGCAACGGAGCACTCGGTGTCACGGAGCAGACGAAGCGCGGCATCGACGCGAGATTTTTGGATGAGCTGGCCGGTGGTCAGCCGGAAAATCGCCCGGACTCGGCGCTCGAACTGATAGGGCGAAAGTCGGGCGAGGCGGGAGAGATCGCGAACGCGGAGGGGTTCGCCCAGATTGGCGTGGAGGTGGCGCAGGGCGGCGGCCACAGCCGAGTAGTCCTCGCCTTGTTCATCCGGGGTCTGGAGGTCCTTGGAGATGCCGACCAGGCCGGCGATCCGACCTGCGCGGTCGCGCAGCGGTAGTTTGGTGGTGAGGCACCAGCCGCGACGTCCGGTCGGGTAGAGGTGGAGTTCTAGCTGGTCGAGGAGGGTGACGCCGCGTTCGAGCACCAGGCGATCCTGAGCGCGGTAGGTTTCGCCCAGCGGAGGGGGGAAGAGTTCGTCGGCGCGTTTGCCCAGAAGATCGGACTTGGAGCGGCGGCCGCAGCGTTCGACCAGGGTCTGATTCACCACGAGGTATTCGGCGCGTTCGTTTTTTATGAAATAGACGAGGTCGGGTAGCCGGTCGAAGAGCGCTTCACCGACGATGGGGGTGTCGAGGCGGGCGAGAAAGGCGTCACGGACCAGATCGGCGCTCGGCGCGGGCGTCTTCATTGTGCCGAAAATCAAGTGAATGCTCGACGTAGTAACAAGCCAAACTTCGGAGAATAACCCATCGTAGGCAGTCCAAACACCGAATCTGTTTATGCAGAAAATCAATATCATCGATTCTCACTCCGCCGGAGAGCCTACTCGGGTGGTGGTGGACGGCGGGCCGGATTTGGGCGGGGGCGCGCTGGCGGAGCGTCGGGAGCTGTTTCGGACGCGTTTTGACCGGTATCGGTCGGCGGTGGTGAACGAGCCTCGGGGGTCGGATGTGGTGGTGGGTGCGCTTTTGACCGAGCCGACCGACGCGAGCTGCGTGGCGGGGGTGATTTTTTTCAACAACGTGAGTTACTTGGGGATGTGCGGTCATGGCACGATGGGGGTGATCGCGACGTTGGCGCATCTCGGCCGGATCGGTCCGGGCACGCATCGGTTGGAGACGCCGGTGGGCGTGGTGGCGGCGACCTTGGCGGCCGACGGCGCGGTGAGTGTGGCGAATGTGCCGAGTCGGCGGGTGCGGCGGGCCTTGACGGTGGAGGTGCCCGGGGTGGGGCCGGTGACCGGCGACATCGCCTGGGGTGGCAACTGGTTTTTCCTGATCGACGAGCATGGGCAGGAGCTGACGTTGGCGCGGGTGGGCGAGCTCACCGACTACAGTCTGCGAGTGAAGGCGGCTTTGGCGGCGGCGGGGCATCCGGAGGTGGATCATGTGGAGTTGTCGGGGCCGGCGGGCGGCGCGGGCGCGCAGTCGCGCAATTTTGTGCTGTGTCCGGGAGGGGCCTACGACCGTTCGCCCTGCGGCACCGGCACGAGCGCGAAGCTGGCCTGTTTGGCGGCCGACGGGCATCTGGCCGAGGGCGAGACCTGGGTGCAGGAAAGCATCATCGGCAGTTCTTTTTCGGGCACTTACCGCTGGCTCGATCGGGCGGCGGGCGAGATCGCCCCGACCATCGTCGGCCGGGCCTACGTGAACGCCGAGGCCACCCTGCTGTTGGGCGACGAGGATCCGTTTTGTTGGGGGATACGGTTATGAGCAAACACGTCGTCATCATTGGGGCGGGGGTTATCGGGCTGAGCACGGCCCACTACTGTCTCGACCGGGGTTTTCGGGTCACGGTCATCGACCGCGGCGGGCCGGCGCGCGATGGCGCGTCGCACGGCAACGCCGGCATGATCGTGCCGAGCCATGTGATCCCGCTGGCCGCGCCGGGCATGGTGGCGCTGGGTCTGAAGTGGATGTTCAACCCCGCCTCGCCGTTCTACATCCAACCGCGGTTGGACGCGGAGTTGCTGGGTTGGGCGTGGAAGTTTTGGCGGGCGGCCAACGCCGGCCACGTGCGGCGGGCGGCGCCCTTGATCGCCGAGCTGTCCTTGGCCGGGCGGGCTTGCTTCGAGGAGCTGGCGGCGCTGCCGGGCATGGAGTGCGATTTCGACAAGCGCGGACTGGTGATGCTCTGCCGGGAGCGGCACACGCTGGACGAGGAGTCGAAGACGGCGGATTACGCGCGTTCGCTGGGCGTGCCGGCCGAGCGGCTGGATGCGGAGGCGACGGCGAAGCTGCATCCGGGGGCGCGCATGGACGTGGCGGGATCGATCTATTTCCCGCTGGATTGCCACCTTTCACCCGGTCGCTTTGTCGCCGGCCTGCAACGGGAGTTGGAGCGGCGGGGCGCGGTGCTGCGCTGGCACACGGATGCGCATGCCTTCCGGCGCGAAGGCGACAAGCTGTGCGCGGTCGAGCTGACCGACGGCACCGAGATCGAAGGTGAGGAATTCGTGTTGTGCGGCGGCACATGGGCGCCGGATCTGGTGACCGGGCTGGGACTGAAGCTGCCGATGCAGGCGGGCAAGGGCTACAGCCTGACGCTGGAGCGTCCGCGGCGGCAGCTGACCACGCCCTCGATCCTGACCGAGGCGCGGGTGGCGGTGACGCCGATGGGCGACACCCTGCGGGTGGGGGGCACGATGGAGATCGCGGGCCGCGACCTGGGGGTGAACCCGGTGCGGGTGCGAGGTATCGTCGAGGCGTTCTGCCGCTATTTCCCGGATTACCGACCGGAGGATTTCGCGGAGGTGAAGCCCTGGAGCGGGCTGCGCCCCTGTTCGCCAGACGGGCTGCCCTACGTGGGGCGCACGCGCCGGGCGCGCAACCTGTGCGTGGCGGCGGGCCATGCCATGATGGGGCTTAGCCTGGGGCCGGTGACCGGCAAACTGGTGGCCGAGACGCTGGCGGGGGTGCCGCCGGCTCCTTCGCACGCGTTGCTCTCGCCCGACCGCTATTGATTTTTTATCGACCAAATCGTATTTATGAAACCACTACAGATTACTTGGACGGGCGTTTTGCCCGCGATGACCACCGCCTTCGACGCCCACCTCGGGGTCGATCACGCCTTCCTGGCGCGCCATGCGGCGTGGCTGGTGGACAACGGCTGCACCGGCCTGGTCGCGCTGGGCTCGCTGGGGGAGAGCGCCACGCTGAAGTTTGACGAAAAAGTCGCCATCCTGCGCACGCTGGTCGGGGCGGTGGGCGGCCGGGTGCCGATCGTGGCCGGCATCGCCTCGCTGGCGACGGCGGAGGCGGTGGAGCTGGCGAAGGCGGCCGAGACGGTGGGTTGCTCGGGCCTGATGGTCCTGCCGCCCTACGTCTACACCAGCGAGTGGGCGGAGATCCGAGCGCACGTCGAGGCGGTTATTCGCGCGACCGGGTTGTCCTGCATGCTCTATAACAACCCGGTGGCCTACAAAACCGACTTTCTGCCTGAGCAGATCGTGGAGTTGGCGGCGGCGAATCCGAACCTGCACGCGGTCAAAGAATCGAGCACGGATGCGCGCCGCGTCACCGCGATCAAGGCGCTGGCCGGGGATCGCCTGACGCTGTGCGTGGGCGTGGACGACATGATCGTGGAGGGGGTGGAGGCTGGGGCGGTCGGCTGGGTGGCCGGCCTGGTCAACGCCTTCCCGCGCGAGTCGGTGGCGCTCTATGACTACGCGCTGCGCGGCGAGAAGGAAAAAGCCTTCGCGCTTTACCGGTGGTTCCTGCCCTTGCTGCGCATGGATACGGTGCCGAAGTTTGTGCAGCTGATCAAACTCGTGCAGCAGGAGGTGGGCATGGGGCACGAGCGGGTGCGCGGCCCGAGGCGCGAGCTGGCCGGCGCCGAGCGCGAGGCGGCCCTGGCGGTGCTGCGCACCGCGCTGGCCAACCGGCCCAAGCTCGGCTGAGGAGCAGGGCTCGGTATTTGTGGGTCCGGGGAGCGGACGCCGAACCCGGCCTGCGGGACGCAGGCGCTCCCCGGACCCAGGGCGCAGGGATTTTGGCAGTATTTTTTTGATCTATCTATGAGCATGGCACTCGACGGACTATCCTTCATCGGCGGCGGGCGCGGCGCGACGGGCGGCGCGACGTTTGCGGCTACGCGGGCGGACGGCGGCGCCAGCCTGCCGGAGGTCTTTCACTCCGCCACGGCGGCGGAGGCGGCGGAGGCGGCGCGGCTGGCCGGGGAGGCGTTTGCCGACTACGCGGCGCGGTCGGGTCGGGAGCGCGGCGCGGTGCTGCGCGACATCGCGGCGAGGCTGGAGGCGAACGCGGCCGGGATCACGGCGCGGGCGGGGTTGGAGACGGCGCTGCCGCCGGCGCGCTTGGAGGGGGAGCTGGCGCGCACGTGTTTCCAACTGCGGCTCTATGCGGCGGCGGCGGAGCAGGGGCTGGCGGTGGAGGCGCGGATCGACCACGGGGACCCGGCGAGAAAGCCCTTGCCCAAGCCGGACCTGCGCTCGATGGGGCGCGCGCTGGGGCCGGTGGCGGTGTTCGGGGCGAGTAACTTCCCCCTGGCGTTTTCGGTGGCGGGCGGAGACACGGCTTCCGCCTTGGCGGCGGGCTGTCCGGTGGTGGTCAAGGCCCATCCGGCGCATCCCGGCACGTCGGAGCTGGTCGGCCGGCAGGTGCGCGAGGCGGTGGCGGCGGCGGGGCTGCCCGCCGGGGTGTTTTCGCTTTTGTTCGATGGCGGGCACGCGGTGGGCGGGGCGCTGGTGAGCGACCGGCGGATCAAGGCGGTCGCCTTTACCGGCTCGTTGGCCGGCGGCCGGGCCCTGATGCGGCTGGCGGCGGAGCGGCCGGATCCGATCCCGGTCTTCGCCGAGATGGGCAGCGTGAATCCGGTGTTTGTGCTGAAGGGGGCGTTGGAGGACCAGGCCGAGGCGATCGCGGCGGGGCTGCACGCTTCGGTGACCAACGGGGTGGGGCAGTTTTGCACCAAGCCCGGGCTGGTGGTGGTCGAGGCCGGCGCCGGCGCGGACCGGCTGGTGACCAAGCTGGCCGCCTTGATCGACGGCACGGCGCCGGGCGTCATGCTCACCCCCGGTATTCGCGCGGCCTATACGCGTGGCCTGGACGGGCTGGGCGCGACGATCGGCGTCGAGCGCCTGGCGACGGCGGCGGCGGGCGAGGGGAGGGTCGGCGCGGCATTGTGGCGGGTGGATGCGGACGTCTGGCTGGCCCGGCCGGAGTTGGCGCACGAGGTTTTCGGGCCGACCACGCTGGTGGTGCGTTGCGCCACAGCGGGCGAGATGATGGCGGTGGCGGAGGCGCTCGAAGGGCAGCTGAGCGCGACCATCCACGCCCGGGCCGGCGAGCTGGCCGGGAGCAAGGAGCTGGTGGATACCCTGGTGCGTCGAGCGGGGCGGGTGTTGTTTGGCGGCTTCCCGACCGGGGTGGAGGTGGCCCATGCGATGGTGCACGGCGGCCCGTGGCCGGCCACGTCGGACGGGCGTTCGACCTCGGTCGGCACGATGGCGCTGGGGCGCTTTTTGCGGCCGGTGTGTTATCAAAACTTTCCGGACGAGGCGCTGCCGGCGGAGTTGCAGGAGGCGAATCCGCTGGGCTTGACGCGGTTGGTGGACGGCGCCTGGCGCGGGGCGGCGTAGCCGGGATCATGCAGTTGTCCGGGTCGTATCGAGGCGATTTGACGGCACTTCCGCAGAGCGGAACGTTCCGCTTTCGGTGGGGCCCTCGGCTCGAAATACCCTCCGGGTATGCCTTCGCTCGGTCCGCACCGAAATCTGCTCGTCATCTCGCCCCGCTGCTCCGCCGTTCAACTGCATGATCCCGGCTTAAACGCGGGGCGGGTTTACGCTATATCGCGCGGAGCGATGCGGGGGTGAAACAATAGGCGGCGAGTAGCGTCGAAGCGCCACGACGCACTCGTCGCGATGGTCGCGAGCGAGGGGCGTCAGTTTACTCCCCCCTTCACCCATGTTCCATCGTTTCACCTCCTTGGTCTGTTCGTATTTGGCGGCCGGTTTTATGGCTGGTTTAGCGCCCGCGTTGGCGGCGGCGGAGCCGGAGCGGCCGGCCCGGATCATCAAGAATGCGGTGCAGTGGCCGGATGTGGACGGGGTGCACATCAACGCCCACGGCGGCGGGGTGCTTTATCACCAGGGGGTGTATTATTGGTATGGCGAGTATCGCAGTGCGCGGGGTTCGGACAAGCCGAGCACCCAAGGGGTGGGGTGCTACTCCTCGACGGATTTGGTGAATTGGAAACGGGTGGGTGTGGTGCTGCCGGTGGTGAACGAGCCCGGGCATGACATCGAGGCGGGTTGCCGGATCGAGCGGCCCAAGGTGATTTACAACGCCGCCACCGGGAAGTTCGTGATGTGGCTGCACCTGGAGTTGAAGGGGAAGGGATATTCGGCGGCGCTGACGGCCTCGGCGGTGGCGGATTCGCCGACCGGGCCGTTTACGTATTTGCGCTCGCTGCGGCCGAACGCGGGTCACTGGCCGGTGGGTTTCCCCGAGGAGTTGCGCACGCCGCTGACCCGCGAGGAGGCCAGGGAGATGATGAAGGGGGACAACTATCGCCCGGCGCTACGGGCGGGTGCGTATGCGCGGCGGGATTTTCCGGGCGGACAGATGGCGCGGGACATGACCTTGTTTGTGGATGACGATGGCGTGGGCTACCTGATCGCGTCGTCGGAGGAGAACTACACGCTGGCGATCCACGAGCTGACGCCGGACTACCTGGATTTTACCGGGAAGTGGATTCGGGTGACGCCGGGCGGGCACAACGAGGCGCCGGCGGTGGTGAAGCACGAGGGTCGCTATCACATCCTGGCCTCGGGTTGCACCGGGTGGGCGCCCAATCCGGCGCGGGTATTGTCGGCGGACTCGATCTGGGGGCCGTGGACACAGACGCATAATCCGTGCGTGGGGGTGAATCCGGCGAACAATTTGGGGCCGGAAAAGACTTGGGGTGGACAGAGCACCAACATCATCACGGTGCAGGGGCGCAAGGGGGCCTACATCGCGATGTTTGATGTGTGGCGCCCGGCGGATTTGGTGACGAGCGGCTATATCTGGCTGCCGGTCGAGTTCGAGGATGGCCGCATGGTGATCCGCTGGCGCGACGAGTGGTCGGTGGACGAGCTCGGGCGGGAGTGATGGCGTTTATCCTAAAAATTTGGACGCAAGGGAGGTCGTAGGGTGTGTGTTGGGAATAAAACGGCGCGTCGCCGGGAGCGCAAGCAGGGCTGGGGCAAGGCGGGGGCGAGGGTGAAAGGCCCTGCCCCTCGCACCCAACGGCGCCCAAGCCCTGTTCCGTCCCGGCCCGAAGGGTGGGAGGCAAACCGGCTGGCCCGGTGTTGCCCGAGGCGGTATTGGCCTCTGGCCCACCTTGGTCTCAGCCGCCTTGG
>CAYNUW010000137.1:0-8777 GCA_964400455.1 uncultured Akkermansia sp.
ACGTGAACAAGTATGGCTCGAAGGTGGCGACGGTGCGGGAGTTCAAAAACTCAGCGGAAAACGGTGGTCTCGGACTTCCGCTGCCGAGGGGAAGGGCCCGCTTTTATCGCCAGGACAATGCCGACGGTCGGATGGAGTTCGTGGGCGAAGATTCGCTCGATCATACCGCGCGCAATGAAACCGTGCGCCTCCGCACGGGCGATGTTTTCGATATCGCGGTCGAGCGTCGCCAGAGCGATGCTGCGATGAGCAGCCGGAACGATTTTCGCGAGGAGAGTTTCGAGATAAAACTGCGCAATCGCAAGACCACGCCGGTCGAGGTGCGGATTACCGAGCACCTGCAGGCGGGTCCGAACTGGAAGCTCGTGGAGCAATCCGACCCGCACGAGAAACTAGACGCCTCGAGGGTGGAGTTTCGCGTCATCCTCCAGCCTGACGTGGAGCGGGTCGTGACTTACCGAGTGCGTTACGAGTGGCGGTGAGTCGATCCCCTGTCCGTCCTTCCCTCTGCCGCCGCCTTCCATGACTCACGCCACCCGTCGGCTGTGGTTCTACGGCCTGCCCTTGTTCTTCTCCGCCCTGGTCGTCGGTGGATTGGCGCTTGGGCTTTTGGCGCGGGAACAAGCCCGGGTGGAGGAGCGCGAAGCGGCGGCCTATGAAAGCCGGCGTGCGGCGGTGGAGGCCCGGGTGCGTTTGATCGCCGAAAACATCGAGCTGCTCATTTCGGATGTGCAGGCCACCTTGATGGCCGGATTACTCTCCGTGCCAGAGGCGGACGCCCAGGATTTCATGACCGGTTGGCGCGAGGCCAACCCTCTTATCCGTGAGGTGTTTGCCGTCGACGCGGACGGAACCTTGCGCTGGGGCGGCGAAAATCCCACGACGCGAGCCTGGCTGGGCACGGCGCCATGGTCAGCCGGCGCGGCGTCCCGATCCGTGCGTGCTGAACCGCCGATCACCGCGCGGGGCGAAGTGGCAGAGATGAAGGTGGCGATAGGGCGGGTTGGCGCCAGGTCCGAAACCCTTTCCAATGTCGGCCAGTATCAGCGAGCGCGACAGGACGTGCAGCGCTTGGCCAGTCAACTGCCGGCCCGCGGGCAGAACTCGGTCATGAAGAGCACCGACGACTTGATGACGAGGGCGGAGGTCTATGGCGATTCAGTGTCGCATTTCACCGCAGAGTCCGGAACCGAGGCTCCGGGTTCGTTTGCCGCCGCCGTGCCGGCTCCGGCCAGTCTTGAGGTCAACGCCACGGATCACATCGAGGGTGTCGCGGAGTCCTCCGGTTGGACCTCGTGGCGTGACGGGAACGAGGGTCCGCATGTTTATGCCTGGCGCGCGCTGGCCGCGGGCGGACGTATCGGGCTGGAGCTCGACCTGGACGCGATCAGACCTCGGTTGCAGGAACTCTTTCCCTCGGGCGAAGCGGGCGTGCGTTTCCGGTTTGCCGAGTCACCCGCCGTTGAGTCCGGTGCCGTGCGGATGCAGATCCCGATTGCGGAGCGGCTGTTGCCGGGCTGGACGGTGATCGGGGAAATGGCGGGCATGCCGGCCTCCTCCACCAGTTTGTTTGCCCCGGGAGCGGCGATCATTGCTCTGCTTGTTTTGGCCATTATGGTGGCGGGAGTGGCGTTGCTGCGGCAGGCGCGGCGCAGCGAAGTCGAGGCCGCGATCAAGACCTCGTTTGTGGCCAATGTATCCCACGAGTTGAAGACACCGCTGACGACCATCCGGCTCTATGCCGAACTCTTGGCGCAGGGCCGGGTGCGTGACGAGCGCAAGCGGGCAGACTATCTGGCCGTGATCGGCGAGGAGGCGCAGCGGCTGGCACGGTTGGTCGGCAACGTGCTCGATTTCAGTCGGCTGGAGCAGGGGGCAAAACGTTATGAGCTCACCGACTTTGATCTGGCGGCAGAGTTGCGCGCCTTGGTGGAGGCGCACGCGCCTCGACTTGCGGCGGCGGGCTTGACGCCCGTGGTTGAAGCGCCGGGGCGCTTGCCGGTCACGTCGGACCGTGACGCAGTCGTGCAGGTGCTGCTCAACCTTTTGGACAACGCTTGTAAATATGCAGCCTCGGGGCGCGAGCTGACGCTCACGGCCGTTGGAGATACGACGGGCGGGGCGCGCGTGACGGTGGCGGATCGCGGGCCGGGCGTGCCGGAGGCGCAGCGGGAACGCATCTTTGAGAAGTTTCATCGGGTGGATGAACGTCTGACCGCGGAAAGGGGTGGGGCGGGTCTTGGTCTGAGCATAGCTCGACGACTGGCGCGCGGGCTGGGAGGCGATCTTACTTATCGTCCGCACGCCGGCGGCGGCGCGGAGTTTGTCTTCACCCTCGGCTCCATTTCCGGATGAAAGCGCGCATTCTCATCGCTGAAGACGACGCGAACATACGCCTCGGACTGATCGCAACCCTGGAGAGCGAAGGCTATGACGTCGCGGCCGCCGGCGACGGCATGCAGGCGCTCAAACTGTATCCGCAAAGTCGTTACGACCTCGTGATCCTGGATGTGATGATGCCCCGCATGAGCGGCTACGACGTCTGCCGGGAGCTGCGTTCCGCCGGGGCGACGGCACCGATTCTCTTTCTCACCGCGAAGGGCGAGGAGGTGGACAAGGTGGTGGGCCTGAAGCTCGGGGCTGATGATTACGTGGTGAAGCCCTTCGGTGTGCGCGAACTGCTGGCGCGGGTGGAGGCGCTGCTGCGCCGTTCGCGCGCCGTGCGCGCGGAGCGGACGGAGACCCCCGAGGACAAGTTGCCTTCGGTTATTTGGCTGGGGGCGGCCCGGATAGACCGCAGGGTCTTTAAAGTGCGGCGGGCGGACGGGTCGGAGGCGGCGTTGACGGCGCGAGAGTTGCGGCTCGCCGAGGTGCTGGCCGCCCACCCCGGGGAGACCCTGTCGCGCGACCACTTGCTCAACGCGGTGTGGGGCGTGGGTTATGTCGGCACGACCCGCACGCTCGACCAACATGTCGCGCAGTTGCGCAAAAAGCTCGAAGGGGGAGCCGATGCGTCGTCGGTTATTTTTACCGTGCATGGGGTGGGCTACCGCGGCGCGACTCCGGAGCGCGATTGAGGTCGCGGAGGGCAAAGGCCGGAATTGCGCTCCAGCGGAACCTGGATCTAGCGTGCCCGTCATGAATCTACGCCGAACCCTGAAGCTGGTGACCTTTCTTTGTTTGTGGGCGGTCGGTGCGCGGGCCGAGGAAGCGGTGGCCACGCCCTCTGCGGTCGTGCCCGCGTCGGTTCTGAAGGCTTATGATCGTGACAAAAGCGGGGATCTGAGTCCCGAGGAATTTGCACGGTGGGAGGCGGCCAAGGAGGCGCGGCGGGAGAAGTATGCCGCCCAGCGCGCCGAGATGCTCGCGCGCTACGATACCGACGGCGACGGGCGGATCAGCGATGCGGAAAAAGCGGCGGCCACGATGTCGATGCAGAGCGCACGAACCGAGGCGGAGACCGAGCGGATCAAGAAACAAGCGGCCGCCCAGGCGAAGGCCAAAGCGGAGTCGCAAGCCGGCGCGGAGTCGGCGACGGACAAGGATGCCGGAGCGGCCATGTCGGCCGAGCCAACGATGGAAGGCGGCATGGCCCCGACCATGATGCAGTGAGTGTCAGGCCCGCATCGAAGTGAACGTTGAGGTAGTCCCACTTGTGGCCCGCGAACTTGGCGGGGAAGGCCGCACCTCGTTGGTGCTCCTGCACGGCTTGCTGGGTTCCAGTCGCAACTGGCAGAGCGCCGGGGCGGAGCTTGCGTCTGCGGCAGGTGGCAGACGGGTCTGCGCGTTGGATCTTCGCAATCATGGCCGGTCTCCCTGGCACGATCGGATGGATTACGATGCCATGGTCGCGGATGTCACCGATTGGATCCTCAAGAATTCGACGGGGCCGGTGGATCTTTTGGGTCACAGCATGGGCGGCAAGGTGGCCATGGCGATAGCCTGTAGGCGGCCCGATTTGGTGCGAAAACTGATGGTGGTGGATATCGCACCCAGAGCCTATCTTTCCCGGGCGCATCGGGCCGAGTTTGCCGCCATGAATGAGCTTCGGCTGGCCGAGTTGAAGTCGCGGGGTGAAGCCGAGCTTAAGTTTGAAGCGCGGGTGCCGGATTGGGGCATGAGAAAGTTTTTGACCACCAACCTGGAGCGCGGGGAGGACGGGCGCTGGCGTTGGATCGTAAACCTGCCCGTGCTGACCGCCGCGCTTCCGGTTGTGGAGGGCAACCCATTGAACGCGGGTGAGCTTTTTCGCGGGTCGGCGCTTTTTCTTCGAGGCGGGAAATCCGGCTATGTCACCGAAGAGGACGCACAAAAAGTCCCGGAGTTTTTCCCCACCGCGAAGTTGGTCACGTTGCCGTCGGCCGGTCACAATCCGCATATGGAAACGCGCGCCGAGTTTTGTGCCGAAGTCGCCGCCTTTTTAGCCTGACTCGATTTGGAATCCGGGCTGAAGGACGCGTGCTTGAACCCGAAAACCGACTTTGATCGGGGCGATCTGGAGCAACCTGTCGGGCATCTGGGCGTTCTCTCACCACCTCAACGCACTATTCAGTGCGCCTCGGGGATTCGTTCACGCCCATCTACTCCAGCATCTTGCACCATCTCACCTCCTCCAAAATCGGTTTCCGGGTTAAACTGAGAACCATCGGCGCGGGCCTGCCGCCCTGGCAATGTTCGTAATACGAACATTGCCCGCCGGTCGGTTTGCCATTCGGGTCGGTGACACGGGGGACGCGAATCTTCGACTGCGCCGCGCCGATTCAGCGGTGAGGCGCCAGCTACGACAATAGACCCATGAGTTCCGCGCCGGCCGCATCGGCGACCAGGCGGCCGCGGGTGGTGAGTCGAATCGAGTCGGCGGAGTGTTCGGCCAAGCCTTCTTCCGCCAGACGCGCAAGGACTGCGTGGACGGCGGCCCAACCGTCGAGGCCGGGTAGCCGGGCGCGCAGCGCCGCCAGATCGACTCCGTCAACCAGGCGCAAACCGAAGACCAGCGCGTCCTCCGCAATCAGTGCCGGCGTCAGCGCGACCCGCTCCTCGGTCATGCGCCGCCGGTCCGAAACCTCCTGGGTCCAGCGGGCGAGGTCGGCGGGGTTGGCGCCACGCATCCCGTCGTGCTGACCGGCGGCCGAGGGACCGATGCCCACCCATTCATGCATGAGCCAGGTGTTGAGGTTGTGCCGGCAGATGTGGCCGGGTCGGGCGAAGTTGGATACTTCGTAGTGAGAGAACCCTGCTTCGACCAGAGTTTGCCAGGTGTCCAAATAGAGACGTTCCTCGAGGGCTGGATCCAGTTTTACTCGGCCTTGGGAAAGTTTGAGCCAGAGTTTGGTGTCTTCCTCAAAGGTCAGACAATAGGTGGACAGGTGGTCGGGGCCGAGTGCCAGCGCGGTTTGAAGATCGGCCTGAAGCGAGGCTTCATCCTGGCCGGGCAAGGCGAACATAAGATCGATGTTTACGCTGCGAAAATCGGCGGCCCGCACCCGATCATAGGCCCGCAGCACCTGTTCCCGGCTGTGTCGGCGACCCAAGGCATCGAGCAGGGTGGGGGAGAAACTTTGCACTCCCAGCGAGATTCGAGTGACGCCCAACTCGCGGAGCACGTCCAGTCGGGCTTCCGTTACCGAGCCGGGGGCCAGTTCGACGGTCCACTCGGAGGGCGGCGCCGAGCACACCGAGAGAATGGACTCACCGAGGGTGCGGAGATCGTGCGGAGCGAGCAGACCGGGTGTGCCGCCGCCCCAGAAAATCGTATCGGGTGAACGCCGCCAGCGCACGAGCCGCAACTCTGCCTGCACGGTGTGCAGGTAGGACTCAACCCCGTCGCGGTCCGGTGTGGTTTGGTAAAAAGCGCAAAAATCGCAGGTGCTGGCGCAGAAGGGGACGTGCAGATAGAGCCCGAGCGGACTGTCCGCGAAAGGGTCTGCGGCGACCGATTGGCGGACGCGGTGAGACATTTCAGGCTTTGCGGGGGAAGAAATCGACATTAGGCACCTTTCCTGAACCGATAACGGTCCTAGCGATGAACCTCCAATCCGTTTTCTCCCCATTCCGCGTTTTGCGCGCGTTGTGCTGCACCGCCGCCCTGCTACTTTTGGCGGGCTGCGATCTTAAACTCACCGACCTGACTCCACAGGTTTTGCCCGAGAATCCGTCTCGCATCTACACGTTTGCCCTGCGGGTAACGCCCAAGAACGTGAAAGTGGTCGAAAGCAGTGTCACGGCGAAGCTGGTGGTCGACGGCCAGGTGCTCGACATGAAACCGGGCGCCTTGGGCGGCCGGGTGTTCGAATACGAGTTTCAATTGCCTGCGGGCCGCGACGAGTTGGCCTACTACTATCTGGTGGACTACGCGGTGGAGAACGACGCTGGCATCGTGCGCCGGCAGGATTTCACCGATATCAAGCGGGTGAGGGTGGTTGGGCGTTATGTGCTTTCGCTGGAAGCCAATCGCGGCCCGGTCGGGGCGAAGGTGAGCGTGGTGGGTCGCGGTTACACTCCGACCGATGTGGTGAAGTTTGACGACCAACCGGTTCGCACCGAAGTGGAGTCCGCCAACTCGCTGAGCTTCTATGTGCCTGCGGTGGAAACCGGTCGTAATTACCGCGTTACGCTGGAAGGCACGGCCGGCACTTCGCCGATCGGGGTTTTCCGGGTGGATCCGGGTATGCTGGAGGTTTCGCCCTCGGCGCTGCAGCTCACGGCTGGCGGGGTGCAGAGTTTGACCTTTAGTCTGCCGGCTCCGGCCGCCGCTGGCGGTCAATTGCTGGATGTGACGACGGACGTTCCCGAGAGCGTCATCATGCCCGAGGTGATCGTGCCCGAGGGTATGTCCTCGGTCACCGTGGATGTTCGGGGTGGTGCGCCTGGCACCGGCAGCCTGTTCGTGCCCGGCTACGGCACGGCGGGGGAGATCGTTATTCCTGTGTCCGTGCGTTGAGACATGAAGAAGGCTTTCGCCTTTTGCGCCCGCCTGGTGTCACGTCAGCCAGGTGGGCGAGTTGGATGTTGAAGGTGCGCACCTAGCCGCCGGGGTGGAGAGGAAGAGAGCATCTTGTGCCGCAGAACGATCACTCGGTTGCGCCATCGTCGTCTGCGGGCGAAAGCGGATTTCGGCGGTCGATAGTCCGCGGTTTAGGGCTTGGCCTGCTTTTGTTGGGCGCCTCGGCCAAGGTGGCCGGAAACGAGCTACCTTCGGCACCCGCCCCCGGGGCGGTTGCTCGGGGTGGGGTGCGGGGAATGGTGCTGGGCGAGCTACAAGTGGGCTCGGTCCATTATCGCGACGTGCAAGTGCGCTCGATGGACGGGCGAAGCTTGGTGTTTACGCATCAAGGTGGCATGGCTTCGGTAAGGCTGAGAGATTTGCCGCCGGCGATTCAGAAGCGACTGGGTTTGGATGCGGCGAAGTTAGTCCAGCAGGCCGAGGAGGCTCCGAAAGTCATGCCGGTGCAGCGACGGTCCGAGTGGCGGAGAGGAAATGCGGGTGACGATGCGGAGCGTGGAGGGGTGGAGGGGCTGCTGCCGCGTCTCGCGGAGCCGCCGGTCTTGCGCGACGCGTGGAGCTTGCGTGGCGACTTCAACGCGTGGAGGCTGGAGGTGAAGGATCAAGGCCGGCGTCCAAGTTGTGCGATCTTTGCCATTGTGAGCGCCCTGGAGTTCCAGATGGCGAGGCAGAGCGGGCGCACGGTCAGACTCTCCGAAGATTATCTGATCTGGGCGGTGCGTCGCGCCCAGGCGGGGGTGGTTGGCGGGATGGCATCGTCGAACCCCGAACGCACCGCCGACGTTGAAGTCGACATCGGCTTTACGCTCCCCGAGGTCATCACCGCACTACAAATGTTCGGGGTGGCGGAGCACGCGGAGTTCTCCGGGCAAAGGGCGGAGTCCGGGTTCCCGATGGTCGAGCCGACGGTGGAGATGGTCGAGCGCGCCCGGAACCGCAGAAGAGTCTTTATCGTCGCGTTGCCGGGCCAACGGCCGCTGGCGCGCATGGCGGCGATCATTCATTCGCTGCACGCAGGTTATCCGGTGCCGGTCGGTTTACGCTGGCCGAACGAACGGTCCATTCGCGCAGGGGTGTTGTCGGATCAAACGCCCCTGGCGAACGCGGCGCATGCCGTCACGGTGGTTGGCTACGAATCTCCCAGCCGACGTTTGGAAGACGCGGTGTTCATCTTCAAAAACTCCTATGGACCGCGCTGGGGGCAGGGCGGTTACGGAAGGGTGGCGGCGCGTTACCTAGAACAGCACCTTTTGGACGCCTACGTGCTGGAAAGCCACTAGCGGGAGGCCCGGCTGGCGACCGTCATTTCTTTTTGTAAACGGTGGCCGGGTCGAACAGCGGCTGGCTGGTGAAACCGAGTTTGAAGTCTTTTCCGTCCAGGTCCTCGAGCCGGCGGTAAAAACAGCTCTTGTATCCATTATGGCAGGACGCGTTGGCTGCGCCGGTCTGCTCGACCTTGATGAGCAGCACGTCCTGGTCGCAGTCGGTGTAGAGCTCCTTCACCCATTGCACATTGCCCGATTCCTCCCCTTTGCACCATAGTTTGTTGCGGGAGCGGCTCCAGTAGGTCGCCTTTTTCGTCTTCAGGGTGTGGGCGAGGGACTCGGCGTTCATGAAGGCGAACATCAACACCTGACCGGTGCTTACGTCCTGGGCGATGCAGGGGATGAGGCCGTCGGAGCCGAACTTGGGTTGAAGGGTGGCGCCGAGTTCGATCTCGGCGAGGGTGGTGCGGGCAGGGAATTCCATGGGTCGGTTGGTGGATTCAGTTGGA
>CAYNUW010000138.1:0-8643 GCA_964400455.1 uncultured Akkermansia sp.
TGTCCTGATTAAGCGCATTAGCCTGATTCGAGGTCGAAGCGGTTATGCGATAAAGGGTGTCGGGTGTAAACGTGAACCCTGATCCCATCACCGTGCTGTGCTGGACGGCGGAAACGAAGTCGGAATAGGGCACCGCCCAAGTGAGAAACGCGTCCGCATCGCCGGATATCTGAACATCGCCCCCAATGGTCGCATTGGCGTTGGTCACCTGCATGTAGCTGATGAGTCCGGTCGAACCGTTGGCCCCGTTATCGAGATATCGATACAAGGCTCCATTAAGGAAGTTGGTGTTACTATAACCGCTGTAGGGAATGGTCGTGGTATTCGGAGACGTATTGGTTCCACTGCCCGCATCCGTTATAACCGTAGCCCAGTTGCCGCTCTGTTGAGGCTGATTATCGGCCCCGACAAACATGTCTGCGACACCGTCGGTGTTAAAATCGAAACCGATGTAGGTAACTTGCTTAAGCGCTCCCAAGGTGGAAAACCCATTCAAACGGACTCGAAACCCGATGTGCTGAACGGTGTTGATCGTCCCATAGCCAATATAAAACGTCGGGGCGGTAGCCGTTCCGACCAAATCGGAAACGTTCTGCCCGGTCTGTTGGTCTAGAATACCGGTGGGATTCGATCCACCTGTGTCGATTTGATACGTGCTGGCACCGGGGGCCACCACCCCCCGCCAGATAGTGACACCGCCGACAACGTCGGGGCTGGTCACATTGAGCACGTTGGCCGAAGCGCTGGAAAAAGCGCCAGCCGCAAACAACCAGCCCAAAGTAATACTGGTTGTGAATGAGGCTGAGGTTGCTTTTCCCATGTTTTAAGTTCTAAAAACATTCGGACGGATAGCACGTTTTTTAATGAACCCAACAAAAAAATCTTACCAAGCCGCCGGACTGTATGAAACCGGAACACGAGGCAAACTGTGTCAGCCGGTTGGATTGGGTGTGATACTGCTGGCCGGGGCTCTGTCCATGGCGATGGCCCAAACCGCCGCACCCACACCGCTCAGTCGCCTGTTGGGGGGGGCGACCATCGAGGTTTTGGAAGTCGATTCTCACGCCACCCGGCAGATTGCAGGCATTGCCGCCGTGATCGATGACGACGCCGCCTCGGGGTGGACGCCGCCGGTGGGAAAGACCTTGGTTTTAATCGCCCTGCCACAAGACTCGGATCTCGGTTCCGTGAGCTTGTTCGCGCCCGGCGCGGAGGGCCGTTATGAAGCGTTCGCCGGCGCCACCCGCGAAGAGGCGCTCGCCGCAGTCCGCGCGGGCACGGCCATTCTGAACGCCGATATTGCGTCGCAGGTGCCGGCGACGCCAACCGGAGCCTCTCGCGGCCGTTTCCTGGCCCTGCTGATGGATCTTAGCTCGACCGCACCACTGCGCAGCGTGGACGCGATTGGAACGCCCGTGAACCAAGACGAACAAAACCTGACGGTCGTGACACCGATCAGTGGCGAACAAAACGCGGGCAGCGCGGGCGAGGGACAAATCGCCGAAGTCAATTTCGCCGCCAGCGTGCTAGGCGCCAAGCCCGCCGCCGACCTCGGAAACGAAGTCGATCGTCTCATCGACAGCGACACAGGAACCGCGGCCCAGATCGCGCCTAAATCCGGGGAAGACAGTGTTCGGGTAACGATTTCGCTGGCGACCGCCGTGGAGGTGAAACGAGTTTCGCTGGCTTTCGACCAAGCCGAAGGCGAAGTGGTTTTCCTGGCCACCGACGCCGAGAATCCGAACGGCCGCCAAATCGGCCGCGCGACCCTCGACGGCACCAGCAAAACCTTAACGGTCGATGCTCCCGGCATCAGTTCGGAAAGCATCATCGTGGAATGGCGCCCAAAACAGCCCGGGACCCCGTTGGTCGTAAGCGAACTCGGGGTCTTTGCGCTCGCGAGGGTGCAACGCACCGCGCCCGGAGACGACCTGACCAATAGAAACAGTTTTGTGGTTCAGTCGCAGGGCACCGGCAGCCAAGAAGACAATTCCAGGCCTATCCCCCCCCCGTCCTCGCCGATCACACCGCCGCCGCCGATTATACCGCCACCGGCGCCAGTCAGTGCCTGACTTACGCGGAAGTCTGACGTCGGTCGCTGCGCTGACCGGAATCGTCTTGGCTTGGTGGCGGCCCGAGTGGCTGCTGATTTTAACCGCCTGCGCCATCGTCGCAAACGCCCTCACGGCCCAGCCAGATGCAGGCGAATCCAGAACATGGAAGGTAACGCTCTTCCTGCTGATCACGCTAGCCATCAAGGATTTTGCTTTCCCGGGGCCCTGGCGGGAAGTTTTTGGGGAGATTGCGCCGGATTTATCGGCTCCGGCGACCCGCCAGCCCAGCGTGACCGCCGGACTCGATCGAATGGCGAACCTGGGTGTGATCTTCTTGGCCTGGCCCTTTCTGGTCGGGTGGCTGGCACCGACGGCAAACTGGCGCGCGTGGTCGCTGGGTGCGGTTGTGACTTCCGCAAGCTTCGGTGTGTTTTTGTGGCTCCAACCGCACCCTTGGTCGGATTACGGAAAGGAGTTTCAGCTGGGCACGGTGGCCAGTAAGAATCCCGCCGCGGGGGCCCTAAGCTTGGGAGCACTACTCGGCCTGGGTTTGGCCTTAAGCCCGGGACGTATCACAGGGCGCGTAATCGGAGCACTCGGATTTACTTTGGCGGCCTCGGCGGCAATTAGCTTGGAATCAAGAGGCGCGATCCTGGGCTTGGCGCTGGGGGCGAGTATCCTCTTGTGCTGGAAAAGACGGCTGCGAACCACACACGTCGTGACGATTCTAAGTATCACGATCATCGCGGCGCTGTGGTCGTCCCCTTGGCTATTCGCCCGGATGTTTGATGGCGCGGACAACCATCGACTCACTCTGGCGGCGGCTACCTGGCAAGGAATGTCTTCCGTTCCCTGGGGCGGCTGGGGACAAGGCAATTTCGAAGCCGGATTCGCATTGTTGTCCGGACACCTGCCGGCGGAGGGCATGCAGGTGATCCACCCAGATTCGGGCTGGATCCTGCTATTCGCTGAATTCGGTCTAGGTGGGCTAACCTTGTTGACCCTGTCTGCACTGGCACTGGCAAATGCCAAACCCAATCGAGATGGGGAGCCGGCGGCGATGGCCTCCATGTTCGCGGTCGTGGCCATGGCCTTCGCAGATCCTTCTTTCCACCGTCCGGAAATCCTTGTTCTCGCGCTGCCGGCAGCAGCACGACTTCGAGGATCGGACCAGCCAAGCCTCAGCCCAACCCCTTACACTCGCATTATCCGTGTGTTGCTGGCGCTGACATTACTCGTGGCCAGCCAGATACCGATCGCGGAAAACCCTCTGGCCTATGCCGACCAAGACGTCCGGGCGGCGGCAGCCTTGAGCCGGCAACAACCTGAAACCGCGCGCGATCATTACCTGATCGCCAGCGCCTTGGCACCCGCGCACACGGATGCGATTGCCGCCCGCGCACATGCCTTGACTCAAATTGATCCCTCACTGGGAGCGCCGCTCTGGCGAAAACTCTTTTCCGGTGCCTCGCTACGAGGCGCTTCCATGCTCACCCTGGCGATGGCAACCCACCCGGAGATAGGCGCCAGCGAATGGATGAAACTTACGGAAATGAGACCGGAGCTGTGGCCTCTCCTGGCAGACTCGGAGCTCAAGGGAGCGCAACAGGTTTTTGAACAATGGCTAACCAAATCAAAGGACCATACCGCATCCTGCGATGTCTTGGCCTGCCTCGGAGCCTTCGCCCGTTGGGGAGAACCAAAAGCGTTCGTTCGTTGGTTAGATGCCAGGAAAGAGACTGATGTGAGCCACGCCGCAACGGCGCGCGGAGGCCGGCTGCTTTCCGACCGGGGCCGCGCAGACTTGGCTTGGGTTTGGCTTGAATACAAATTGCCCAGGCTGGGGACAAAAGCGCTTTCGGAAAACGAGCTCAGGACGCTCAAAAACCGCGCGACGGTTTTCCCCGACGATGCCGTGCTTTCCGCACGCCTGGCGAGTGCATTGGACTCCGGCCCGGAACGGCTTGCGCTCCTTGGTCGCGTGGCCGGCAGGGCGAACACCCCCGCAGTGCTGAGTGCGGAATTGGCACGCGAAACCCGAGCGGCGGGTGACCGCGAAAGAGCATTAAGTTTGATGCAACTGGCGGCAGACAAACTCGCCGCCTCGCAGCCATGATCGAGGGACCTCACGGATATCGAATACCAAGGATTGCTTCGGCAGAGTAACCCAGAAAAAGCCGACGTCGCCGTGCGGGTGCTACGACTTATGGTAAGCGTAGGAGTAGTAGTAACGACCGCTATCCGGCGCCACACGATTAAACACCAAGGCCACATCGGTGGCCCCTCGGATGCGAACGGTGTTTATCGCCTTTTTGGCCTGGCGCATGGGAGTATGCCTCATTCTCACCACAAACAATACCCGTGTTGCGTGAGCCAAAAGGTGGTTGGTATCGTCCACGGGAATGATCGGTGCAGAGTCGATCACCAACACGTCACAAATCCGCCGCATGTCACCAAGCGCACGGTTCAAATCCGCCGCGCTGAGTAATTCGTTCACATGACCATCCGAGCGGCCCGCGGCCACGAAAACCAGATTAGGTTCGGCGGTCCGGCGCAGAACGTCATCCAGCACGGCGCTGCCCGAGAGCAACTCGCAAAGTCCGGGCGACGACTCCCCGACCCCCAGCGCACGGTGCAACCGTCCTCGCCGCAAATCCGCATCCACCAATAACACCCTGCGACCGGAGCGGGCGAAAGCGCGCGCCAGATTGAGGGCCACCTCCGACTTACCCTCGGACGGCAACGCGCTCGTGACCAATAAAGTAGGCACCAAACCTTCGGGCACGCCCAAAGCGGATAACGAACGTAATCGCCTGAACGACTCTTCAAACACGGAAACCAGCAACCGATGCCGCTCGGACTTGCCCGGCCTAGAGGGCAATTGAGGGACCTCAGCCAGACTGCGACACGCCAGACGCTCCATGGTCTCGTCAACCGAGTAGCTGCGCTCATCGATACGAATAAAAAGCGTTAGCAGAGCGAACCCCCCCAGCAAACCCACCGTGGCACCTCCCATTAAGCGGGATCGTAACTGCAAGGGAACACGGACGGCCGGCGAGGCGACCTCCAAGATTTGAACCAACTCCTGATCCAACCCCTTACTTGTATCCAAGTTTTGAATTGAACTCAGAAGCCGATCGTAAACTTCCCGGGTGCGCGCCAGCGAAGCGCTCAGTTTTTCATACTCGGCGCCGATGCGAGAAGACTCAAGAGACCGCGCCTCCCACTCTAGGATGGCGGCCTGCAAACCCTCCAGTTCAGCCTGAAAGGCCAGACGCTGCTCGCCTCGACGCTCACCCAGACGCGAGGCACCCAAGGCGGCGATCCGGCGCAGGCGCTCCGCCTCGGCGTCCAACATCACCACTTTCGGATGCGAGGGCCGCAGACCGCGCAATAAAAACTCCCGATCGACTGCCAACTGGTCCAACCGGGTGCGCGCCTGCACCAATTCCGCAGCCTCAGAGAGATTCATCCCGCCATCGGGACCGATCTCCACTCCCCGACCTGGTGCCATCTCGGTTGCCCGGCGCTCCCAAGAATCGAGTATGGATAAACGCATGCGAACCTCCGCCTCGCGCGACTTCAGGCTGGAAAGGATGCGGGCGCTTTCGACGGATTGCTGCTCCCAATACGTAATGTTATGCTTTTCCTTAAAGGTGCCCAGCGCCCTTTCCCTCTCCCCGGTCTGCCGCTCCAACCGCGATAGCTCGGCGGAAATCTGATCCATGGTGTTTTCGGATCTGGAAACGCGACGCTCCCGCTTGAATTGGATGAACTCATTCATCAAGGCATCCAAAAACAACCTCGGATACGCGGGATCGGGTCCGGTCGAAGTAAGCGAAAAAATCGCCGCTTGGGGAACTTGACGCACGTCGATATGGGCCGCTCCAGACTGTCCGCTCTCCAGCTCGACCCTTTGCCTCGCCCGATCAAGCACCTCCTGGCTGCGCATGATCTCCACCTGCGTGCCCAAGTAATGGGCATATTCCTCCGAGAATCCGCCCGCGGTCTCCGGGACGTTCACGCGACCGCTTACAAACATGCGCGCACTGGAAACGTAAGACAAAGGCTCGCGGGTCGCCTTAAAATATGCCCAGACCACCCCGATCAAAGCGCCGACAACCAGCATCCAAGAATATCGCAAGGCGCGCGCAGAAAACAAATCGCCTTGCGGTGCCGCAGGCGGGGACGGGGGGGCTGAAACACTCATCACCAATTCACCAGTCGCTGGTCCACGATTATAAGATCACCATCCTGCAAGGGGACATCCATTTCGATTTTGCCCCGATTCAGCACTTCACGCAGATCGACCGTGATGGTGCGCGACTCGCTCCCTTCGCTGCGCACGATCCTCACGTTCCGCGCATCCGCAAAATCGGCCAGACCACCGGCAGCCAAAATGGTTCTCCCCAGCGTAGGCTTGTCCGAAAGATCAATCTCCAGCGGACCTACCTGCCTAACCTGCCCGGATAAGTGCACCCGACCCCGGTTTACGGCGCGCTGACTGAAAGCAAGAACCTGAAACTTGATCGTCGCGGTGACATAATGCTCCGCCTCAAGCGCAGCCTTCAACTCACTCACCAGCGCACCCGTGGTTTTACCCGCCGCCACCACCGTGCCTAGATACGGGATGTCCAGCCGGCCCGTATTGCTGACCTGCAGATCAACCGCAGCGTCGCCGTCTTCCGCCACTTGATACCGCACATGATCTCCGACCTCCAAGAGGCGGTCATCCGACTGCACTGCGCCCAAATGCTTCGGAAACCCCATTGCCAACATCATCAACAAACAAATGCCCGATGAACGCTGCATAACTTAAAAGGTATACCTCAACGAAGCATAAAGCCGACGCTGGCTGTAATCCGCATCCACCCGATCCGACATCTTGAAATGCATCGAAGCCCCCGCGCTAAGATCCAGCTTCTCACCCAGCGGCCGTCGCGCCTCCAGCATAAGGTTAAGTCTTTCGAAATCATCTCCCCCCACTCCAGAAACGGATATCCACTGCCAACCGGTCGACCCGACGATTTCCCAACGATGCAATGCGCTCAGTTTAGCCGCAAACCGGGCGTCCGTGGTCTCATAGAAATTAGTCCCGTAACCTTCCGATATGTCGTGCCGCGCCTCGAAGGAGTAGCTTAGATTTCTGCGGATTTGATGGCTGAAACCCAGCGAACCATACAAGCCGTTGTAATCGTCTCGATCTGCAATCGAACCGGTTGTTTGATAATCGGATCCCTGAAAACCAACCGCTCCATCTATGCGGATACGCCGGGTCGGGGCCAGATGGCCGAAAAGCCCGTATGCCCGGGTCCGGGAATCATTCTGTATGGGTTCATCATACCGAATCAGAGCTTGGCTGTGCGAAAGTCCGATCGATGCCGCCGGGCCCAAGGGAAACACCGCACGCAAACCGGCGCCGTAGCTCCAGTAATCGATCTGGGAATTCAGCCCTTCGGTCGCAAACTGCCTCCCCAGCGAGCCGGTAAGCTGCCAGATCACGCGATTCATGTCCCAGTCAACTTGTGAGCCGGCGTAGCCATTGAATCGGCCAAACCGCGCCACATTATTCACCACCGGCGTGGCCACCGGATCCTCGGTAAGTTCAGCGCGAATGAAATTCCGAATCCGTAGCGGCCCGGCATACACGGTAAAGGTAGTCTCCGATCCTGGCAAAAGCGAGTTGTAGCTTTCGGACTCGAGATTGCCGGTAAGGTAAATCAAACGCTCGACCGAAGCATCAAAATGCAGCTCGTTTCGCATACTCACCGGAACGCGCAGGGAAACGTTCACTCCACCCCGCACGCCCAAGCTACCGTCGCCATCCCGGCTCAACAGGGTGATGTTGTCGTTATACTCAACACCCGCATAGGCTGCGGTGGTTAGCGTCAAGTTACGCGCCCGTCCATCACCGCTTGACGCGCCGGTCAAACTCTCCGGCTGCACGGTGGAGTCTCTCACCCACATTTGCGCTTGTAAACTCCCCGCCGTCAAAACCAACAAGCAGGCGGCTCGGGACCATCGACTGGCAACCGGGTGTTTTGATTTGTAAATGGACATGAAGTGCAGGACCTGATCCCAGCGGCAGCCGTGATTTTGGGGATCACATTAATCGAACAACCAGCCTTATAATAAACGGAAAAGTGCACTTCAGGATAATTCAAAAGCACCAAGTATAATCAGGCCTATTAAAATAGGCCGATATCTATACCCTTCCATCCAACGGAACCGTCGGCCAACATATTATTGTTATTATTATGAAGTGATTCTTACCCTAAACTTGGTAATCTTCTTCGTAACCGCCAAATTTATCCGACTCTCGTCCGAGCGGCACAAGCAAACCACCACACCGCTGATCGGAAATCGATGCAACCGTATCACTCGCCGCCAAAATCGCAGGATCCGCGAGAACCACAGGTTATCCTAGATTCGGCGATAGCCCCGGCGATAGATCGCGCAAGTTACTGAATCAGATGGTGATTGCAGCGACCCGAAGGCGCACCCAGCGGGTGCGTCGAGCGGGCGGTGCGATCAGCAGATGGTCAGTAGGTTGTGCGAGATGAGCTGCGGCTATCGCCGGATCTAGGGT
>CAYNUW010000139.1:0-8639 GCA_964400455.1 uncultured Akkermansia sp.
CGCTTCGGCGCGCGGCCCGACGTGCTACCGATGCGCACCGGCGAAGGCGCGGCGGCGCTTTGACTGCCGGAAATTATTCTATATAAATTATTTATAATAGAAATCGCTTCGTATCTGAAGCGGGATGCCCTCGCCTGCCGAGCTGAACGCACCCCGGGCAAAAATTTGTCACTTCTAAACAAGAATATCGACAAATCATATCGTATGCGTTTTACACCTTGTTGATAAATACCCTGTGGTCACCGACCACACAATTTGATGCCCCAGACAAGAGCAGCGACTAACCAAAAATGGCAAATATCTCATCTCAAATGCTTTAAGATAAAAATCGATATGGGAGATCAAACGCCGCTCGGATCCGCTCAGTTGTTTTCAATCACAATCCGTCAAGCTCATGCAAAACCTACGCCTGCTCCTAGCCGCGCTTTCTAGCGCGTTGGTCTGCCTGTTCGTCGCCCCTGCCGCCTTCGCCCAGGGCGCGCTCACCCCGCCCGGCGCCCCCGCGCCGATGTTCAAAACCCTCGATCAGATCGAGGCCCGCAAACCGCTCGGCACGCCCAACGTCGTCACCACCTCCACCGTCGTCATCAGCGAGCCCGGCTCCTACGTTCTAGTCGGGCCCATCACGACAACGGATGCAGACGGTATCCGAATCGAAGCCGACAACGTAAACTTGGATCTGAATGGATTTACCATCAGCAGTTCCGCTTCCTCCGGTTTTCAAGCAGGTGTGAAGATACTCGGCTCCGGTTTGGGCGGCGGTAACGTAAAGATTCAAAACGGAATGATCCGGGGGAGTTTTCGGGTCGACTCCGCCGGGCTGACGACTGGTGGTGGCTTTTACAGCGGCATTTATGCAGAGATTGAACAAGGACACGCTCTAAGCGTGAGTCACGTTTCCGTCGTAGGGGTGCGCGGATACGGTATCCGGCTCACCGACCACACCGGCTCACCGATTCCAAGGGGGGCCCTCGTCACGAATTGTCAGGTCTCGGATTTCGGGATCGGCGGCATCCACGCCACCATCGTGGAGCAAAGCACCGCCCGTCTGGGCGCCCCGTCCGAATCGACTGACTCCGCGGGAATCTCTGGTCGCATTGTGCGCGGCTGCGAAGCGGCAACGCCTTGGGCCCAGAAAGGCATCGACGCCGAGATCGTTTCCGAGTCCACGGGTTCGGGCAAAATCGGGGTGAAGGCGAGTGTGTCGGTTTCACACTCCTACGGCTTCTCTGCCGTCACCCCGAATGGATACGGCATCCATTGCCCGGATGGGACTGTCAGCTTCTCCCGCGGTCGGGCTCCGGTGGGATCCGGCACCAATCGCTCCATTCTCGCCGCCATCGCCATTGGCTGCACCGCACAAGACGCTCCCATCGAGGCCCCGCAAAAACACCTCGGCACGCCCTGAGCCCCGCGGCCTCGCCTTGCCCACCGCCCGGCCATGAAAGCCGCCCCTCCGGCTTCGCTCGCCCTCGCCGCCCTGCTCGCCAGCGGCGCAGCTGCCCCTGCCGCGAATCTTCTGATCAACGGGGATTTCGCATACCCCAACTTACCGCCCGGCTATTCCTTCTACTTCGTCAACGAGCCGGCACTCGCTAACGATCCCGCTTTCGGCTGGCAGAGCACGCAGGGGCTCGCCTCCGTTTTTGACGGAGGGGGCGAGATCACGGTGAGCTGGGCGGGCTGGCCCCTCGTCGGCTCCAGCGGCCTTCAATACGGCGGCATTACCCCCTACGATCTAACCTACCAGGATTTCACCGTGCCTTCGGGTAGCTCAATCCGAAGTGTGACTTGGTATGACAACAACCCCTTCCAGTTCAATGGCGGCACCTACACCGTCACCCTCCAGCGGCTGCCCGGTGGGGAGGTGGTGGCCACGCAGGAGTTTTTTATTCCTCTGAAAGCTGACACGACTTTCGATCTGCCATGGCGCCCGCGTAACCTCCCGCTGAGCCAACCCTCGCCCGGGCCGGGCCGCTACCGCCTGAGTTTCCTCCGACACGATGAATCTGCCATCAGCCTGCTCGACGAGGTCGTGGTTGAGGCCGGTTTTGACGGTTCCACCTTGGCCGCGGACCCGGGCGATCCGGCGAACGGCCATGCCTACGCCGCCAACGCCGGTTGGTTGAACGCCCGACCCTCCGCCACCGATGGTCTACAAGTGCTCGGCACCCACCTCGGCGGGCGCGTTTTCTTCGCCAACCTGGGCTGGCTCGATTTGGGCGACGGCTCGCCGGCAAACGGCTCAGCCTATTCCCAGACACCCGGCGACCACGGGGTGAACATCCACGCCGACGGCACTCTCTCTGGTTATGCCTACGCCGCCAACGCCGGCTGGGTAAACTTCAGTTGGGCCGCGCCCGGCGCTCCCGGGCGCCCTCAGCTTGATCGCACCACCGGCCTGTTTTCCGGCTACGCCTACGCCGCCAACCTCGGCTGGTTGCACCTCGGCGGCGATCGCCTGCGCCACGACGTGGTGGCCTTTCCCGATACCGATTTCGACCGCCTGCCCGACGCCTGGGAACTCGCCCAATTTGGCAATCTCATCGCCGCCTCCGCCATCACGGATTTCGACGGCGACGGCGTGAACGATCTGAACGAATACCAGACTGGCACCAACCCGCGCGACGTTGACAGCCCCGCCTCCGGGCAGACTTCGACCATCGCCCCCGGCGCCGGTCACCTTTACTCCGCGAACGCCGGTTGGATCGACGCCCGTCCCAGCGCCCGCTTCGGCCTGAAGGTGGGCGAATACTTCCTCGCCGGCTGGCTCAGCGCGCCCAACTTTGGCTGGCTCCACGTCGGCAACGGCACCCCGCGCAACGGTCACGCCTACTCCAACTCCCCCACCACCCCAGACGACTACGGCGTCAACCTAGATGCTACCGGCGCCCTCTCCGGCTACGCCTACGGACCCAACATCGGCTGGATCAACTTCGGCTGGGCCGCACCCAACGACCCCAACCGCCCCCGCGTCGACCTCGCGAGCGGCCTCCTCACCGGTTACGTTTACTCCGCCAACCTCGGTTGGATCACGCTGCATTCGGGCAACCTCCGCACCACCGCCCTGCAACGGCTCGACACCGATGCCGACGGCATGGACGACGTCTGGGAACGCGAAAACTTCGGCACCCTCGGATCCGCCGGCGTGGGCACCGATGCCGACGGCGACGGCCAGACCGACGCCGCCGAATACATCGCCGGCACCGACCCGCAGAGTAAGGCCGATTACTTCCGCATTCTAGGCCATACCGTGGACGGCGGCCTCAACAACGTGACGCTGGAGTTTAGTTCCAGCGAAACGCGCCGTTACCGCATCGAGCATACCACTCAACTCACCGGAGGTGTCTGGAGCGATTCGCCCCTCGGTGAATTTTCACCCGATTCAGGAGTGCGCACGACCAGAAGCTTTTCGCTGCCCGCGTCCGTTCCCATGCGTTTCTTCCGCGTAAAGGCGATCCTCCCCCTGAACGCCCCCTAGTAAGCCTGAGGCAATCTCGGAATCCGGGCTGATTCTCTAAAAATCAACCCGGGAGACGAGACGCGTTCCGTCGGCACTCAGGGGACCGCGACCTCGGCGCGGAGGCCGGGCTTGAGGGCGCGGTCGGCGTTGTCGAGCAGGACCTTGACGCGCATCAGGCCGCTGGCGGCGTCGACCCGGGGGTCGATGAAGTCCACCGCTCCGCTGAAGACGCGGTCGGGCAGGCCGGGGCAGCGCACTTCCAGGGTCTGGCCGTTGCGCAGGGCGCCGGCGTCCTCGGCCCGCACGTAGAATTGCACGTAGAGCTTCGATATGTCCACCAGGTCGAAGAGGGGCTGGGCGGCCGACACCGTCTCGCCGACTTCGCGGTGGCGCTCGACCACCAGGCCGTCGATGGGGGCGACGATGGTGCGCTGGCGGTGCAGCTCGACCGCCTGCTCGTGCTGGAGGCGGGCCAGTTCGAGCTCGATCTTGTTTTTCAGGGCCTCGTCCTCGGAGATGATTTTATCCGCGTAGAGGCTGCTGGCGCCTTTGTAGTCGTATTCCTTCTTGTCGAGGGCAGCCTTGGTGCGCTGCACGTCGAGCTCCTCCATGCGGTCGTGCAGACGGGCGAGTTTGGCGCCGGCGGTCACGGTGTCGCCCTCCTTGAAGGGTTGCTCGACCAAGGTGCTCTGGACCGGGGAGGAGACGACAACCTCCTTAAAGGGGAGGACGAGGCCGTCGAAGCGAGCGGCGGCCAAGGGACCGGCGGCCAGGGTGGCCAAGGTGGCAAGAGCGAGAGAGCGGCGGAGGGTCATGGGGAGGCAGGGGGCGGACGAACGACGGTTCACTCGACCTTGAGGTCAACCTGGAGCTCGCTGGGCAGGGTGCCGACGATAAACTGAAGCTGGGAGACGGCCTTGTTGAGATCAACCAAGGTGGCGAGTTCGCGGGAGCGGGCCTGGCTGAGGTCGCGCTGGGCCTGGGCAACCTCGAAGCTGGTGGTCTTGCCGGAACCGAGGATGCGTTGCTGGGCGTCGAGCGCGGCGGCGGCCATCTTCACCGTGTCTTGGACAAGGCGAGTGCGCTCGACGGCGCTGTCGATGTCGCGACGAGCGTTGTCGAAGGCCGCAAGCAGGGCGACCTCGGTGCGTTTGACGTTGAGCAGGGCCTGGCGTTTGCGGTTGTAGGCTTCGGTGACGCGGGCGCGACCGGTGCGGTTGCCGATGGGGACATTAACGACCACCCCGGCGCTCCAGGTGGGCTGGTCGCGCTCCTTGTAGTCCTCGTAGGCGGTCCACTGGTTGTCGCTCAGTCCAATGTAGCCGATGGAGGCCTTCAGGTCGACGCGGGGCCAGCGTTGGTTTTTGGCGTAGGCGATGCGAACGTCCTCGGACCGGGCGATCTCCAAGGCGGCCAGGTAGGTGGGGTTGACCTCAAAGAGGGTCTTGATGGCGGCGTCGCGATCGAGGGCGGGGGCTTCGCGGAGCACACGCGAGGGATCGACCGTGAAGGGGGCGTCGGCGAAGTCGAACTCGTCGCGGGTGAGCTCGCGGAGGCCGTTGCGGCGCTGGGCGAGGAAGTTTTCGGCGACGACGAGCTCCTCGTTGGCCTCGGAGAGGCGGGCGCGGGCCTGGGTCACATCGATGGGGGCCATGCGGCCTTCGTCGACGCGGCGCTGGTTGTCGCGCACGAGAGCCTCGGCCACGGCGACGGCCTCTTGTTTCACACGCACGTTTTCCTGGGCGAAGGCCATCTCGTAGTAGGCGGCGGCGACGTCGCGGAGGATGCGCTGCGCGGTGGCGACGAGTTCGTGGCGGGCGCTTTTGATCGCGGAACGCTGGAGGCGAACCTCGGCCAGGTTGGCCGAAGCGCCGAAGTCGCGCAGCAGGGGCTGGGTGAGGGACAACGTGGTGGAGGAAACGTATTCGTGGGCGTAGCGGGAACCGGGCGAGGCGAGGCTCGGCGTGGTATTGCGAGTGGTGGTGCTGTCGGTGCGGTCGATACCCGTGATCAACTCATACTGGAGACCGGTGGTGAGTTTGCCGGCCAGGCCGGTCTGCACGCGGTGGACGCGCTCTTCGTAGATGGGGTCGTAACGGCCGATGGCGAGGCCGGCGGTCGGCAGATAGTTCTGCGGGCGCTCGCTGTCGGAATGGGTGTAGGCGGCGATCCAGCTGGGCTCGAAGGCACCCTTGGCGGCGTCGAGGCGGTTGGTCTGGATGACGGGTTCGAGGCGCCGGGCGGACAGCTCCAGGTTGGCGTTGACCGCGTTGACGATCAGGTCGTGCAGGCTGAGGACCGGAGCGGACGCCTCTTCGGCGCGGCTGGGCAGGGCGGCCATGGCCAAAGCAAGCAGGAGGGCGGCAAGGGAGGGGCGGGAACGCATGTTAAAAAAGAATAAAACGGATGTTTAAGCCCCCAAATGGGGGCAGAGCTTGGCCGGACGGCAAGTGCCTAAACGCGGGGACGCGGATTTGTGTGTTGAAGCGAGGGCGGCGCGCGGGGCGAAGCGGGGCCGGGTGTGGGGTTCGAATTTGCCGGGGCGAGAACTTCAGGCCTGATGGTGTTCTTTTCCCTATGTCCTCCACCATCACCGAGCCTCTGGTCCTGGGTTTTGACGCCGACGATACGCTCTGGCACAACGAGACCTTGTTCGCGGCGGCTCATGCGCGGTTTCACGCCTTGCTGGCGGCGCATCACGGGGCGGAGCGGGTGGAGCGGGCGCTGTATGCGACGGAGCTGCGCAACCTGCCGCTGTATGGCTATGGGGCGAAGGGCTTCACCCTGTCGGCGATTGAGACGGCGATCGAGTTGACGGACGGGCGGATCGCGGCGGCGGAGTTGCGGGAGTTGATCGCGTTGGGCCGGGACATCCTGGCGCATCCGGTGGAGTTGTTGGAGGCGGTGCCGGCGGTATTGGAGCGTTTGGCGGGAGAGGGGCGGCGAATGCTGCTGATCACGAAGGGGGATTTGCAGCATCAGGAGCGAAAGATCGCGCAATCGGGCCTGGCGCGGCATTTTCTGGCCTGCGAGGTGGTATCGGAAAAGGACGAGGCGACGTATGCGCGGGTGCTGGCGCGGCACGGGGTGGCGGCGGAGCGGTTTTTGATGGTGGGCAACTCGCTCAAGTCGGACATCGCGCCGGTGCTGCGACTGGGCGGGCTGGCGGTGCATGTGCCGTATCCGCTCACCTGGGAGCATGAGCGGCTGGCGGCACCGCCGGAGGCGCCGGGGCGGTTTTTTACGCTGGGCGCCCTGGGGGAGTTGCCAGCGCTGCTGACTCGGCTGGAGGCGGCGGGAGGATGAGCTGGACGAATTCGACATCGAGCCAGCGGTCGAATTTGTAGCCGACCGAGCGCAGGGTGCCGGCCGGGGTGAAGCCGAGGGCGCGGTGGAGGGCGAGGCTGGCGGCGTTCTCGGCGTCAATCACTCCGACGAGCACGCGCACGCGGCGGAGGCGGGCCTGCTCGATGAGGGCGGAGAGCAGGCGTTTGGCCACGCCCCGGCCCTGGTGGTCGGGGTGGACGTAGACGGAGTGCTCGACGGTGTGGCGGAAACCGGCCTGGGCACGGAACGGGCCGTAGGTGGCGAAACCGGCCAGCGCGCCGTCGGCGGAGAAGGCGCCCAGCACGGGCAACTCATCGCGCTCCTTGGCCTCGAACCAGGTCTCCATGAACGCGGGCGTGCGCGGCGCGTAATCGTAGAGCGCGGTGGTGTGGAGGATGGCGTGGTTAAACAGCGCGAGGATTTCGGGCGCGTGGGCGCGGGTGCAGGGGCTGATGCCGGGGCCGGTGAACATGGGTGGCGCGAGTGGTGCGCACCTGGTGCCCGAGGCGGGACTCGAACCCGCACGTCCTTGCGAACAACAGATTTTAAGTCTGGTGCGTCTACCATTCCGCCACTCGGGCAATTGGGTGTCGGACTTACAGCCATTGCGGATGAAAACGGGTTTGGCGAGCGCACAAATGCTCGGGGCGCACGCCGCGCTTGCGCTCCGGGTGTTTTTTCGGCGAGGGTGCACGTTTACGCCCATGCAAAAGACCTCCGATCTCAACGTTGTGGAGACCCGCGCCCTGCCCACGCCGGCGGAGCTGCTGGCCGAGTTGCCCAAGACCGAGTCACAGGCGGACTTCATCACGGCGGCGCGGCGCGACATCCAACGGCTGATTTTCACCGACGACCGGCGTTTTCTTTTGGTGATCGGACCGTGCTCGATCCACGACGTGGAGGCGGGACGCGACTATGCCCGCCGGCTGGCGGCGCTGGCCGGCGAGGTGTCGGATCGCATCATGATCGTGATGCGGGTCTATTTTGAGAAGCCCCGCACCACCGTGGGGTGGAAGGGGCTGGTGATGGATCCGCACCTGGACGGCTCGCACGATATCGCGGCCGGGCTGCGGCTGGGTCGGGCGTTTTTGCGCGAGGTGCTGGATCTCGGCCTGCCGACGGCGACGGAGTTTCTGGATCCGATCACGCCGCAATACATCGCCGACCTGGTGTGTTGGGGAGCGATCGGGGCGCGCACGACGGAGTCGCAGACCCACCGGCAGCTGGCCTCGGGCCTGTCGATGCCCATCGGGTTCAAAAACGGCACGGACGGCGGCCTGACCGTGGCGCTCAATGCGATCAAGGCGGCCGGGCAGCCGCAGACCTTTTTGGGCATAGGGCTGGATGGCCGGGCCGCCGCCGTGCGCACCACCGGCAACCGGGATTGCCACGTGGTGCTGCGCGGGGGATCGAAGGGGCCGAACTACTCGCCGGCGCACATCGCCGAGACGGAGCAGGCGCTGGCCAAGGCCGGGCTGCCGGCTTCGATTCTGGTGGACGCCTCGCACGACAATTCGAGCAAGAAGCCGGAGCTGCAGCCCGACGTCGTGCGCGCGTTGGCGGAGCAGATCCGGGCGGGCAACACGTCCATCATGGGCGCGATGGTGGAGAGCAACCTCGGCGCGGGCAACCAGCCCTTTCCGAAACCGCGCGCGGAGCTTCGCTACGGCGTTAGCATCACCGACGGCTGTATCGACTGGGCCACGACGGAGATTCTGGTGCGCGAGCTGCACGCCGCGCTGGCGCACCGGTTCGGCTGAGGCAAGTTGAGGTCAGGGTGCGGCAGTCTAGCGCAGCCGGTGGCGGGAAGCGGCCACCGGCATTTGGTGATCAGGCGCGGCGTGGGCGG
>CAYNUW010000140.1:0-8634 GCA_964400455.1 uncultured Akkermansia sp.
ATGCTTACGCCGGCGGCGGCTGCTATGTCGCGGATGGTAACGCGACGTTGAGGTGGGGGAGAATCCGGCATGGGCACGAGGCTTTGGGCTAGGGGCGTATGACAGCCAATAGTTATGATTTAATTTACGATAAACTCCAAGCGGGAAGATGGGCCGATTCCAGAATCTTTGTTTGGACGAGCGGGGAAACCGAGAGACACTCAAGGCATCCTCGGGCGTGGGCCCATCGATTTCAGAATCGACTTTCAGGCTTAGTTCTCAAGTTGCGGCACGATCACGAAGCCATTTTGGTCATCGCCAAAAATTTCGCTTTGCGCGCCAGAGTGTCGGATGTGCCAAAGTCCGATTAACGCACAAACCAAAGCGTCGACCTGATCCTCGACCGATTTTGACCAGGGTGAGTTTATCAGGTTAAACGTTTGCGGATTAAGCGCTAGCCCGGGGAAGCGGGCGGTCGTCAGGTCCAGGAGGCCGGTTTGTAATCGACGGAATTCCGCCGCGGCGTGACTGATGGAGCGTCCCGCTTTGCGTTTGTATTGGAGAATCTGTTCTAGGCCAAAAAAACGCACAAGTGCAGGATGCGGAAAAACTTCGATTGCCAATCGCCAGCCCTTGGCCGGCCAAGGCGGGGCAAAGTTGGGTTTGGGGCCCAGGTGAAAACCCGCTTCTTCAGTTAATCGCCGGGCAAGGCGCAGGGGGCGTTCGGCAAGGGTTTGGTTCACGGGGTAGCAGCCGGCATGGGCTCGGCGGAATGCCGCGCTCACGGCCGCGTCGGCTGGTCGGCGTCCGGTGGCGTTTCGGCAAACGACCGGTGCGTCAAGGGCGACCAAAACCGATTCATCGGGCTGGGCGAGGTGGCTTAAGACGGTGTAAAGCAGCGTATCGTCTCCGGCGGTGTGGGCGTGAAGCAAGATCTCAGCTTTTTCGGGGCCGCGCTGATGCACGCGGAGCAAACAAAGGCCGTCGCGATTGCGTTCTCCCCAGGCCAAATCCACCCCCGCGATCAACATGTGGGTTTAGGGTGACTTACGGCCAATTCGCGCAACTCGCGTTCCAGCTTGGCGAGTTCGGGGGTGGGAACACCGTGCTGGCGGGCGCGCCGCAGGGGTTCGCCCCAGATCGCGTCGAGTTCCAGAGGCAAGCCGGCCCGCCAGTCGAGCAGGGTGGAGGGCAGGTAATGCATGCCGCGGGTCTTTTCGATTTGGCCGGCCAGGAACGTATCCGGAATATCTATACCCTCGGCGCGGGCGATGGCCTGGACCTCGCGGCCGAGGGCGCGGGCGCGGCGTTCTCCTTCGGGCCTTATCAGCACCTCGTTGCTGGCGATGCCGCCCATGGTGATGGTCAAGCCGTTGAAGGCGACATTCCAGACCAGTTTACGCCAACGGGCACCCAACAGAGACTGGACCTCGGAGGCTTTTATGCCCGACGAGAGAAAGGCTTGCACGGCCAGGTGAGCCGCGCTTCCAGCCGCCCCGGGTTGAAAGGCACCTAGTTCGAGGTAACCGACATGACCGCAGACCACCGCACCGGGGGCGACGCGGTTGACGCCGATGAAACAAAGCGCTCCCAGCGTCCGGGCTGGACCGGCCAAGGCTGCGACCGGTTCATCGACGCCCAATCCGTTCTGCAGGGTCACGACTAAAGTTTTTGGCCCCAACACGGGCGGCAGCAACCGGCCAAGTTCGTGGTTGGCGGTGGATTTCAGGGCGATCACCGCCAGGTCGACCGGGCCTATCTCGGTCGCTTCCGCCGCGACGAGGGAGGGGCGCACGACGTGACGTTCGCCGGCAAAGTCCAGCGTTAGCCCCTCGCGGCGCAAGTGCTGCACATCCCGGCGGGCCAGAAAACAGACTTCGTGGCCGGCCAAAGCGAGGCGACCGCCGTAGTATAGACCGAGGGCACCCGACCCCAGTATGGCTATGCGACGTATCATGAGGAGGTGGACGGTTGTTTGAGCTGGTCGGGGCGCGCCCGTCTTTGCCTAAGCCAGGAGCGAAGCGGCCATGCAAGCGTTAGGTGATAAACGGCCAAGGCCAGTATCATGCCTGCGAGGGCATAAGCCATGCCTTCAAGTGTGACCGGCACGGCGGGTTTAAAGACCTCCCAAGTGCGCGCTGCGATGGAGGCATCGAGCACGCGCAAAAAGACGAAGGGTCGTTCCCAGTCGGTGGCGGTGCGCAAGGCGATTTCGGCGGCTTCAAGGTCGGCGACTCGGGCCTGAGTCTCGGCGATCACGTCGCCGAGTTTGACCACGGGTGCGGCGGTTTGCTCGCGGGCGGTGTCGATCAATCCTTGCAAGGTGACGCCGGTTTCGCGCGCGACCTGCTCATAGCGGGCCAACTGTCGGCGGGCTTCGTCCAAGTGTCCGCCTACGCGCTGCAGATATTGTTGGAAGAACTCCGGGGCCTGAGCGAGGGTGACGGCTCCAGCAACGCAGAGCAGACGATCAAGCAGGGTTTCTCCAATGCGGCCGATAGGACGAAACATGCCGGCCAAGAGGCTCTTTAGCGGGTGTTTTCCAGCTCGATCCATCGTGCAAGGAGAACCCAAACCGTCACGTAGGTGGTGAAGATGGCGCAATTATACAGCGGGAAGTCCATCCAGGCGTGGGCCAGGGGAAGGCCCAGACCGACGAAGCCGAGTAGAAACGCTGGGTTGGCGAAAGCGCCACCGCGGATGACTCTCCATATCATCGTCGCCAGGATCAGGACCGGAAAAATGAATCCTAGCCAGCCGAGTTCGGCCAAAGCCTGCACGTAGTCGTTGTGGGCGTGGTCCCAGAAAAGCCGCATTTGTCCCGCGTTGGTGATATCCGGGTAGTTTTGCTGGGCTAGCGGGAAAGCGTGGCGGAAGCTACCCGCTCCCCAGCCGGTGACCGGATCCATACGATACAGATCCATCGTGGCTTGGCGGGCACCGATCCGAGCCTCAATGCTGCCTTGGCGGTCCACGTCGGCGAGTCGTTTGATCTGGTCGATGCTCTTATCCAGGTTTAGAAACCACGTGGCCGCGACGATCAGTGCGATGGAGCCGGCCACCAATACGGCGGTGACGGCGGGGTTGGCGGCGGTTTCGCGCGACTGGGATCGCCAGTGGAGGAAGACAAAAAGGCAAATCAGCGCGTAGGCGGCCAGGAGCAGCATCGAGGCGCGAGAATTGGTCAAAAACACCATCGAGGAGAGCAAGATCACGGCAAAGGCGAATACCGGGGCCGGGCTGCTGCGATCGAGTCGACGCAGGGCGCGGACGTAGTGCCAGAGCATCAGTGCGAGCGCGACGACCACGATGATGTTGAAGTAGGCACCGGCGTGATTCTTGTAGAAGAAGGTGGCGATAAAGTAGGTCGGAGCATCCTTGATGAACCAGAGCGGACCGGAGGCGTTGGTCACCTTCTGCAGTATACCGATCAGGGCGAGCAGGGACCCATTGATGACCAGCGCCACCAACAGGGTGTGCACGGCGGATCGTCGCGTGAGGCCGGCCCAGAGCGCGCAGGCCAGCAACCAAGCGCCACCCCAGAAACAAAGCATACGCCACGCGTTCATGCGGCTAAAGGGAGCGTCCACGCCCGAGGGTAACCACTCGATGTGGGGCTTGGCGGCGAGCCACCAATAAGGACCGGCCGTGGCTCTCAACCATTCGGCGTTTAATGCTTGGCAGGCCACATAACCGAAAAAGATCAAGCCGAGCCAAAAGACCGGAAAGTGTAACAAACGAGGAAAGGCAAGCAGGGTGAATTCTCCTCCCGGGGCCAAGTCGCCTGAATAACGGCGCGGAAGCATGGCTACGGTCATAGCCAAGGCTCCGAAGACTAACGACACGACTTGGGCCCAAGCATCGCGACCGCCCATCGTCCAGGAGATAAACACGAGATGCAGGATGGCGATGACGACCAAAAGGGACTCACGCGGATGAAGCGGAGGCGCCGCGCGCTGTTCTCCACGAAAGGAGTGCACCAGGTTGGCCTTGGCCATGGAGGGACGTTTTGGGTAGGAGGGCACGTGGGCTGGGACTTGGGTTAGCGAGAGGGAGAGGTGAAAAGCCTAGCAGACTGCGTGCGCGGCGAGGGCAAGGCGGGCTCGGATGCGCGCCAGCATGGTCTCCGGGTCCAGGCCGTGAGCGGCGCGCAGCGTGGCGACATTACTGCCGTGACCGACAAATTCATCGGGCCAGCCGAGGCGTTCGACGGGAACCGAGAGCCCGGCGCCCGAGAGCGTTTCGAGCACCAGTGAGCCGAAGCCGCCGGCAAGGACTCCGTCTTCCAGCGTGACCAGCAAGCGACATTGCGCGGCTTGGGCGAGCAAGAGCTCGGTGTCGATGGGCTTGACGAAACGCGCGTCGACCACGCCGACGGAAAGACCGTCCTGTTGCTCGAGGCGCGCGGCCAGCGAGAAAGCGTCGTCCACCATGGCGCCGACGGCCCAAAGCACCACGTCACTTCCCTCCCGGAGGATTTCGGCCCGGCCAAGTTCGAGGCTGGTGGGTGTTTCGACCAGACGTTTGGCGGGCACCGCCCCCCTTGGGTAGCGAATGAAAACCGGCCCGGCGTGAGCCGTGGCAAAGCGCAGCATCTGCACCAGGGTCAGGTCGTCGCGCGGTGCCATGACCACGGCCCGGGGGATGCAACGCAAGTAGGAAAGGTCAAACAAACCGTGGTGGGTGGGCCCGTCGTTGGGCGAGAGTCCGGCGCGGTCCAGGCAGAACGTAACGGGCAGGTTCTGCAGGGCCACGTCGTGGATCAAGTTGTCGTAAGCGCGTTGGAGGAAGGTGGAGTAAATGGCCACCACCGGGTGGATGCCCTGGGTGGCGAGGCCAGCGGCAAACACCACGGCGTGTTCCTCGGCGATGCCAACGTCGAAAAATTGGCGTGGGAGGGCGGCCGCGAGGTGGTTGAGGCCGGTGCCGGAGGGCATGGCGCCGGTGATGCCCACCAGCCGCGGGTTGTTTTGCGCCAAGTGAACGAGTTCGCGGCCAAAAACGTCTTGGTAACTGGGCGGCGAGCCTTGCGGGGATGCCTTGGCTTCGCCAGTGACGGGGTCGAACGCGCCTAACCCGTGGAACTTCTCCGGTTGAGCGCGCGCGGCGTCGAGGCCGCGTCCTTTTTCAGTGATGACATGTAGGAGGACGGGGGTGTCCGTGTCGCGGGCAAACTCCAGATTCTTGATCAGTTCGTCGAGGTTATGTCCGTCAATCGGACCGATGTAGCGGAGACCGAACTTCTCGAACAGAGAGGATTCGACAAAAAAGTCCTTCGTCTCGCGTTTCCATTTCATCCACGTGCGGTGCATTTCCTGCCCGCCGGGCAGGCTGGTGAAGAACTTCTCCAGGTCGTGGTGCACCTTGTTGTAGGTGCGGTTGGTGGAAAGCCGATTGAGGTATTTGGCGATGGCGCCGACGTTTCGGGCGATGGACCATTCGTTGTCGTTGAGCACGACGATGAGCCGTTTGGTTGAGGTCACCACGTTGTTGAGGGCCTCGAGCGTAAGGCCGCAAGTGAAGGCCGCATCGCCGCATACCGCGACTACGTGGGAGCTGTCGCCGCGCAGATCACGCGCAGTGGCCATGCCGAGGGCTGCGGACAACGCGGTGCCGGCGTGGCCGGCTCCAAAGGCGTCGTGCGGGCTCTCCTCACGGCTGAGGAAACCGGACGCGCCCCCGCTTTGGCGAACCCGCCGGAGACTCTCGCGGCGGCCGGTCAGGAGCTTGTGGACGTAACCTTGGTGAGCGACGTCAAACACCAACTTATCGTCCGGGGTGGTGAAAACGCGATGCAGCGCAAGGGTGAGTTCTACCACGCCCAGGTTGGGTCCGATGTGTCCACCGTTCAACGCAGTGACGCGAATGAGCTCCTCTCGTATCTCGGCGGCCAGATTGGGCAGATCTCCGCTGGAGAGACCCTTGACGTCATCAGGTGAGCGGATGCCATCAAGCAAGGTGGTGCGACTTTGGGATGAACTGGTCGAGGCAGGCACGGTATGGGAGGAGACGTAAAAGGATGTTGTTTGCCGAGTTCAGCCAAGGTTGGGCTCGGCGAGGGTGAAGGGTTCGGTGGTAAGCGAGCCGTCTTTCCGTCGCTTGAGTTGTTCGATTTTGAGTTCGGCGGCTTTTAGGTGATTTTCGCATACACCGAGCAAGCGGGAGCCCTCTTCGTAACGCTGCAAGAGTTCGGCCAAGGGAATGTCACCGGACTCCATGCGTTCGACGATATCTTCAAGACGCTGGGCGGCGGCTTCGTAGGGTAGCCTCGAAAAATCTTCGGCGTCGGTTTGGGCGGGCGTTGTGGCCATGGAGCTTGTAAGGTGTGCGGGAAGGTCGGGTTTTCAATGCTGGTTTCTAGACTCGGTGAATCTGTTGGTTGAGGCGGATTTTTTTAGTGCAGTCACTTGCTTCCACCGGGTAGGGCGGGCGATGATTGCGAAATGCGTTGCATTTACCTTGTTTCCGGATTGGCGCTCCTGACGGGTCTGTCCGCCTGTCGTCCCGCCGAGAAAAGCCAGGTCCAGATCCGGGCGCCGCAAAAAGTGGAGGTCGCCACACTGGAGTCGGTGGAATTGGTTGATAGGTTGAAAGTTGCGGGGACTTTGCAGGCCAACGAAAGCGTTAGCATGCAGCCGGAGATTGCGGGTATCGTGCGGGGCATTTCTTTTGAGGAGGGTGCCCTGGTGCAAAAGGGAGAACTGCTGGTGCAGTTGGACGACGCGGAGTTGCGCGCCCAGACGCGCGAGGCCGAGGCTCGGGCAGAACTGGCGAAGTTGAACCGTATCCGGGCGGAAGCACTTGGGGCTGACCGCACCCTCGCACAGTCGGAGCTCGATAGGGTGCGTAGCGAGGAGGCGGCGGCGTCCGCCTCTCTGGAGCTTTTGCGGGTGCGGTTGGCACGAACGAGAATCGAGGCTCCCTTCGCCGGCGTGCTGGGGGCCCGTCGTGTATCGGTGGGTGATTACGTCACGCCGGGGACGGTGTTAACGACCTTGGATGACGTATCGGTGTTGAAGGTCGATTTCCAGATCCCCGAGAGAAGTATGGACCGGGTGCAGAATGGTGCTCGGGTGCGGGTTTCTGCCCGGCTCGGGAGGGGTGTCGAACCTGCGTTGGCCGAGGGTGAAGTGTTTTTTGTCAGCCGCAGTATAGATCCGGGTTCGCGGGCGGGACGAGTCAGAGCGTTGTTGAGTGAGGCGTCCGATGGGTTCCGGCCGGGCATGTTTGTGACGGTTGACCTGGAGCTGGAACGCAAGCCGGGGGTTTTGACGGCGCCGGAGTCGGCCCTGTTGGGTGGGTCGCGTGGGGTGCAGGTAATTGTCGTGCGTGAGGAGGCGGGGAAAACGGTGGTCAGGCCCGTCCGGGTGAGCACGGGGCTGCGCGTTGGCCCGCAGGTGGAAATCAGCGCGCTGCCGCCAGATTCCCTCGTGGCGGGTGATCGTATCGTGGTCTCCGGAGTCGGGGCGTTGGCCCTGTTTCCTGGTGCGGCGGTCGAGCCGGTGGCGGAGACCGTTCCCCTGCGGGCAATCGGGAGTGACGAGCCATGAAGCTCTCCGACGTAGCAATTCGACGCCCGGTGGTGGCCATCGTTTTATCGCTGGTGATCGTAGTGGTAGGTCTGTTGTCTTTCCGTTCCTTGCCGGTGCGGGAGTATCCGGACATCGATTCCCCGGTGGTCTCAGTGAGCACGACCTACCGGGGGGCATCGGCCGAGGTGGTGGAAACACAGATCACCGATCCCTTGGAGGATCAGCTCAGCACGATCGACGGGGTGCGTTTGATGCGGTCGGATTCCACCGAGGAGAGGTCGAGCATAACCCTGGAGTTTTTGTTGGGTCGCGATGTGGATTCGGCGGCGAATGACGTGAGGGATAGGGTGAGCCGGGCGCAGGGTGAGTTACCCGACGAAGTGCGCCCTCCGGAGGTGTCCAAGGCCGATGCGGACAATGAGCCCATCCTGGTCCTATCGTTCAATTCTCCGCGATTTTCTCGTTTGGAGTTGGCCGATTTGGCGGACCGGGTGGCGGTGCAGCGTTTGCAGGTCATCCCGGGAGTGGCGCAAGTGGATCTTCGCGGCCCGCGATATGCGATGCGGCTCTGGGTGGACTCAGACCGGCTCGCAGCTCAGGGTTTGACGGTCACCGATGTGGAGAGGGCGTTGCGGGCCCAAAACGTCGACGTGCCGAGCGGGCGAATCGAATCGGTGACCAGGGAGTTCCCGGTGCGCCTGGAAGGGCGTTTGTCCGAGGCCGCCGATTACGAAAACTTGGTGCTGGCGGTGCGGGACGGGCATCAGGTGAAATTTAGTGACGTGGGTCGAGTTGAGCTCGGGGCGGATTCCTATCGTAGCGACAACCGATTTAAGGGGAGAAATACCATCGGCTTGCGCATATTACGTCAGTCGCAGTCCAATCTTTTGGAGGTAGCCGCCGCCGTAAAGGCGGCGATGCCGGAGATTCGGCAGAACCTGCCCGACGGCGTGAGTGTAGATATCGCGTATGACACGAGTGTGTTTGTGGAACGGTCCGTGCGGGAGGTGTATGAGACGCTGTTGATTGCGGGGCTTTTGGTGGTGTTAACGATTTTCGTTTTTCTACGCGACTGGCGGGCGACACTGGTGCCGCTGTTCGCCATACCTGTGTCGATTGTCGG
>CAYNUW010000141.1:0-8579 GCA_964400455.1 uncultured Akkermansia sp.
CACCATTTCGGCCAGCCCCGTGCTCACGATGTAATGTTCCAGACGGATGTCGTGTTTACGATACGCCTCCTTCTCCGTCACATAGCCCTGCGAAACGCGGAAGAACTCCGGCAATCCGGGATAAAACACGATCTCCGCCCCGCACTCGCGCAGCACCTTGTTGCTCAGCTTCGGCATACGCCCGGCCAGGACGTGCGTCAGCAGATGGTTCAGATAAGCTATCTCCGGCGCCAATTGATAACCGCGTTTGCGGTAGTGGGTGACGAGGTTGTTGGTCTCGTTCCAGAAGTTCGCCTCGTCGATACCATAACGACGAAACAGCGGCGTCTGCATGTATTCCGGGATAAGGGTCTTGTCGAAATCCCAGATGCAGGCGATGGTGTTCTGTGTGAATAGAGTCGTGGCCATGACGGATCAGCACCGTTAGCGCCGGGCAAACCCGCCCGGCGGTGAGGGCGCGTGCCCTTCACCCAAGCCGCCTTCCCGTCCGCGTGCAATGCGCAAGCTCACTGAAAATCAACGCCTCCGTTCAACCTTCGCCCCCTCCCTCCAGCCGACATGGTCAACCTGCCCGAAATCTCCCCCTTCCAACGCCGCCTCGACGAACTCGACGCCCAGATGCGGTCCGAATCCTTCTACGCCAACGCCCGCGCCGCCGCCGAGGTCACCCGCGAACACCAACGCCTGGCCGCCCTGCTCGCCGACCACGCCGCCCTGCTCAAAGCCCGCGCCGACCTCGTCGAGATGCGCGGCCTCCTGCGCGATCCCGCCTCCGATCCCGGCCTGCGGGAACTAGCCGAAATCGAAGTGCCCGAACTCGAGGCCCGCATCGAGTCGCTCCACGGTTCCGTGCTCCGACAAATGATCCCGCCCGAACCCACCGACTCCCGCCATACCGTGGTCGAGATTCGAGCCGGCACCGGCGGCGAGGAGGCCGCCCTCTTCGCCGGCACCCTCGCCCGCATGTATCACCGCTACAGCGAGGAGCGTGGCTGGACCATCGAACCCCTCGGCACCTCGGAATCCGAACGAGGCGGCCTGCGCGAAGCCAGCTTCCTCGTGCGTGGTCAGGATGTTTACAAACAACTCAAATTCGAAAGCGGCGTGCACCGCGTGCAACGCATCCCGACCACCGAGGCCAACGGCCGCATCCACACCTCCACCGTCACCGTCGCCGTTCTGCCCGAGGCCGAGGAAGTGGACATCCACATCGACCCGCAGGACCTCGACATCACCGTGCAACGCGCCAGCGGCCCCGGCGGCCAGGGCGTCAATACCACCGACTCCGCCGTGCGCATCATCCACAAACCGACCGGCCTCATGGTGTTCTGCGCCGACGGTCGCTCCCAAATCAAAAACAAGGCCAGCGCGATGGCCGTGCTGCGCGCCCGCCTGCTCCAGCGCAAACAGGACGAGGAGGCCGCCCGCTACGCCGCCCAGCGCAAGAACCAGATCGGCACCGGCGACCGCAGCGAGCGCATCCGCACCTACAATTTCCCCCAAAACCGCCTCACCGACCACCGCATCGGCCTCACCCTCTACAGCCTGCCCCAGATCGTCGAGGGCGCCCTCGGCCCGGTGGTGGAGGCCCTGCAAAAATCCGACCTCGAACGCAAACTCGCCGAACTCACCGGCCAGACTTACGAACCTCGTCGCGGCGGGGACGAGGACTGACGAGCATCGACCTGCTAAACCACCCGCGCTCCGCCCCGCCATGCTCTCCCTGCTCGAAATCCTCAACAAATCCACCGAGTTTCTCGCCGCCAAGGGCGTGGACTCCGCCCGGCTCAACGCCGAGCAACTGGTGGGGCACGCCCTCGGCTTGAAGCGCATGCAGCTTTACCTCCAGTTCGAACGCCTGCTCACCGAGGCCGAGTTGGAGACCATTCGCCCCCTCGTCAAACGCCGCGCCCGCCGCGAACCCTTGCAGCACATCCTCGGCCACGTCGAATGGGGCGGCCTGCGCCTGAAGTGCGACGCCCGCGCGCTCGTGCCCCGTCCCGAAACCGAGGAGTTGCTCGAACTCGTGCTCGCACGCGTCCGCCCGGCCCCCGACGCCCCGCCTCTGCGCGTGCTCGACCTCGGCACCGGCACCGGCGCCCTCGCCCTCGCCCTGGCCACGGCCTGGCCCTCCGCCGAGGTCGTCGCCGTGGACCGCAGCCCCGAAGCCCTCGCTCTCGCCGCCGAAAACGCCGCCGCGCTCGCACTCGAAACCCGCGTTCACCTGCTGCCCTCCGACTGGTTCTCCGCCCTCCCAACCGCCGCCCGCTTCGACGTCATCGTATCCAATCCACCCTACCTCACCGACGCCGAAGTCGCCGAGGCCGAGCCCGAGGTGCGCGACCACGACCCTCTGTCCGCCTTGGCCGCGCCCGACGCCGGACTGGCCGACCTCCGCCGCATCCTCGCCGAGGCCCCCGCCCGCCTCGCCCCTGGCGGCTGGCTGTTCCTCGAAACCGGCGTGGATCAACACCCCACCCTGCTCGAACTCGCCGCCCGCTCCGGCTTGACCGCCATCGAAGCCTTGCGCGACCTCCGCGGTCGCGACCGCTTCATCGCCGCCCGCGCCCCCGGCGCCATCTAACTGGTCGAAACCCGCCGCCTTGTCCACCTCCGTCCGGCTCGCTCACTCCTGAAACATCCCCATGTCTTCACGCTTTGCCCTCGTCGGCGCCGGAGGCCGCGCCATTTCCTTCACCGAACCCCTGAGCACCACCTATCGCGGACACCACGCCTTGGTGGGACTCTGCGACCCCAGCCCGGCCCGCCTCGCCTACCATCGCGAGATGATCGCCGATCGCTGGTCTTCCACGCCGCCCGCCCTCTACTCCGCGAGCGACTTCGACCGCATGCTCCGCGAACAGCGCCCCGACGTGGTCATCGTGTGCAGCACCGACGCCACCCACCACGACTACATCATCCGCGCCCTCGAAGCCGGGTGCGACGTCATCACCGAAAAACCGCTCACCATCGACGCCCCCCGCTGCGCCGCCATCCTCGAAGCCGTCCGGCGCACCGGGCGCCGCGTGCGCGTGGCCTTCAACTACCGCTGGGGCCCCTACCGCACCAAGGTCCGCGAACTCATCGCCACCGGCGCCATCGGCCGCGTCCGCTCGGTCAACCTCGAATACCTGCTCGATACTTCCCACGGCGCCGACTACTTCCGCCGCTGGCATTCCAACATGGCTGAATCCGGGGGACTCTTCGTCCACAAAGCCACCCACCACTTCGACCTGGTCAACTGGTGGCTCGATGCCATCCCCGCCCAGGTCTTCGCCCATGGCGACCTCGTCTTCTACGGCCGGGAAAACGCCCTCGCCCGCGGAGACGAGAGACTTACCCGCTATGAACGCTACACCGGCGCGGACCACGGCGGCGACCCCTTCGCCCTCGACTTGGACTCCACCGAAAGTTTCCGCCGCCTCTACCGCGACGGCGAGGCCGACTCCGGCTACTTGCGCGACCGCAATGTCTTCCGCCCCGGCATAGACATCTACGACCAGATGGGCGCCCTCGTGCGCTACCGCACCGGCGAATCCCTGGTGTATTCACTCGTCGCTTACAGCCCGCGCGAGGGCATGAGGGTCACGTTCAACGGCGACCGCGGCCGGCTCGAATACCATGAGTTTATCGGCAGCCACATGAACCGCGCCGTGCCCGAGGAGGAGTTCAAACTCGAAACCCACGGCAGCGCCGAAGCCGAGGGCGAGTGGATCCGCGTCTATCCGCACTTCGCCCCAAGTTACCGCGTGCCCATGCCGCCCGCCACCGGCCCGCACGGCGGAGCCGACCGCGTCATGGTGGACCAATTTTTCGCCCCCGTCCCCCTGCCCGACCCCTGGCGTCGGTCCGCCGGCCCCGAACAGGGCGCCGCCTCCATCCTCGTGGGGGCCGCGGCGAACCTTTCCATCGCCCAAGGCGCGCCGGTAAACCTGCTCGACCTCGTGAAGCTCCGTCCCGAAGCCCGACACTTGTCGGACCTGGCCTGACCCTCGCCGGCGGCAGTTTACCGTAACCATTCGCGGGGCTGGTTGGTCACTGCCGTGGGTCTCAACGTGCGTCCATGCGCTGGCTTCGCCTCCTACCCCTGCTCACCGTCGTCGCGTGCTCCGCGCTCCAAGCCGGCCGCTCGACCTATAACTTTAACGCCGATTGGCGCCTTGTGGTCGGCGACCCGATGGCAGCCGCGACCCCTGACTTCGACGATTCCTCCTGGCAGTCGGTCACGTTGCCGCGGGCCTGGAACGAAGACGACGCTTTTCGCCTCCCCATCGACCAACACCGCGCCGACCTTGCCTGGTATCGCAAGGCTTTCGTCCTGCCTCCCGGCTCCGAGGGCAAAAAAGTTTACCTCGAATTCGAGGGGGTGCGCCAGGGCGCCGAATTCTTCCTCAATGGCCGCTCCCTCGGCCTGCACGAGGACGGCGTGACCGGCATCGGCTTCGACCTGACCGAACATGCCCTGCCCGCCCCCGCCACCAACATCCTCGCCGTGCGCACCGACAACGCCTGGGACTACCGCGAACGCTCCACCAACCAGCGCTACCAGTGGAACGACAAAAACTTCAACGCCAACTACGGCGGCATACCCAAACACGTCCGCCTGCATGTCACCGATCGGCTCCACCAGACTCTGCCGGTCTGGAACGGCCTCGGCACCACCGGCGTCTATATCTACGCCCAGGACTTCGACCTTTCTGGCGGCTCCGCGCGCATCCATGCGGAATCCCAGGTCCGCAACGATCACACCGAACCGCGCCACTTCGCCTACCGCGTCGCGGTGCGCAGCCTGGAAGGCCCCACACTGGCCACCTTCGGCGACTCCACCCGGCGACTTCTCGCCCCCGGAGAAACCACGGTCGTAGCCGCGTCCGCCCGCGTCGCCGGCCTCGAGTGGTGGACCTGGGGCCGCGGCCACCTTTACGACGTCGTCACCACCCTCCTCGTCAACGACACACCGGTCGATACCGTCATCACCCGCACCGGATTTCGCCAAACCCGCTTCACCAACGGAATGATCGAACTGAACGGGCGGGTGCTCCAGATGAAGGGCTACGCCCAGCGCACCTCCAACGAATGGCCCGCCCTCGGCCTGCCCGCCGCCCCCTGGCTCTCCGATCTCACCAACGCCCTCATGGTCGAGAGCGGCGGCAACCTCGTGCGCTGGATGCATGTCGCTCCCTGGCGACAGGACGTCGAATCCTGCGACCGCGTCGGCCTGATCCAGGCCGCCCCCGCCGGCGATTCCGAAAAAGACGTCGAGGGCCGCCGTTGGGAACAACGCGTCGAAGTCATGCGCGCCACCCTCGTCGCCTTCCGCAACAACCCCTCCATTCTCTTCTGGGAAGGCGGCAACAACGACATCTCCGAGCCCCACATGGCCGAGATGAAGGCGCTGCGCGACCTCTACGACCCCCACGGCGGCCGAGCCGCCGGCTCGCGCGACATGCTCGCCAGCCGCGAGGCGGAATACGGCGGTGAAATGCTCTACATCAACAAAAGCGCCGGCAAACCACTCTGGGCCATGGAATACTCCCGCGACGAGGGCCTGCGCAAATACTGGGACGAGTTCTCCCCGCCGTATCATAAAAATGGCGACGGTCCCGAGCATCGCGGTCAGCCCGGCCGGGCGTGGAACCACAACCAGGACTCGCACGCCATAGAGAACATCCGCCGCTGGTTCGACTACTGGCGCGAACGTCCCGGCACCGGCGCGCGCGTCAGCTCGGGCGGGGTCAACATCATCTTCTCCGACAGCAACACCCACTACCGCGGCGCCGAAAACTACCGGCGCTCCGGCGAGGTCGACGCCATGCGCATCCCCAAGGACGGCTTTTACGCTCACCAGGTCATGTGGGACGGCTGGGTCGACGTAGAGCGTCCTCGCGCCCACCTGCTCGGCCACTGGAACTACGCCTCCGACGTCCGCAAACCGGTCCACGTGGTCTCCTCCGCCGAATCGATCGAACTCAAGCTTAACGGCCGCTCCCTCGGCCGTGTCTCCAACCCCGAATACCGCTTCCTCTTCAGTTTTCCCGAGGTGGCCTGGGAACCGGGCGTGCTCGAGGCCGTCGGCTACGACGCGGATGGCCGCGAGATCTGTCGCGATCAACGCGTGACCACCGGTCCAGGGGTCGCCCTCCGGCTAGCCGCTCGGGTGGCCCCCGACGGCGTCGGCTTCAAGGCCGACGGCTCCGACCTCGCGCTGCTGGAGTTCGAGGTCGTCGATTCCGAGGGGCGGCGCGTCCCCGTCGCGTTGAATCCGGTCGAATTCACCATCGAGGGCCCGGCCGAATGGCGCGGCGGCATCGCCCAAGGCCCCGACAACCACATTCTCTCCCGCACCCTTCCGGTCGAATGTGGGGTGAACCGCGCCCTCCTCCGCTCCACCACCACCCCCGGACGCGTGGTCGTCCGCGCCACCGCCGCCGGTCTTCGCCCCGCCGAACTCGTGCTCGAAACCGCCGCCGTGCCCGGCGCCGTCTCGACCGGGGTGCACCCCCGCCTGCCCTGCGCCGGCCTCGCCCCGTCCTTCCTGCGCGACCAGCCTCCCGCCACCCCGAGTTTCCGCCCCACCCGCCTCCCCGTCGCCATCTCCTCGGTCGCGGCCGGCGGCAATGCAGAGCAAGCTGATCTCGCCTTCGACGACAACGAGGACAGCGCCTGGAGCAGTGGCGACGCAGAGGGCGCGGCCTGGATCGAATTCACCCTGGCGCGCGAAGCCGAGCTCAGCGAGTTTTCCGCCCGCCTGCCCGGCTGGCGCTCGCGGCGCTACAACCTGCAGATCACGCTCGACGGCCGCGAGGTCTACCGCGGCCGCACCCCGGTCAGCCTCGGCTACATCACCCAACCTCTGCGCGCGGTCGGCCCGGGTCGCGTAGTCAGACTGCAGCTGGTGGGCGACAACGAGATGGATGCCACCTTCGGCGGCTTGACCGAACTGGCCAACGCCAACAACGCCTCCGACCAAGCCCCGGTTGCCAAAGGCAGCCTGGGCGTGGTCGAAATCGAATTCTACGAACCCACCCACTAAGTCCCCCGATTTTAGTCCGCCGTCAAACGCAGTTGAAACGGGATCGCCGGCAAGTCGGCCTGGTTGTATAGGTTGGCCCTCTCCGGCCACGCCGCCCACGCGTAACGCGCCGCCAGCGGCGTCGAGACCTCCGGAGCCGTGAGAATAACCGATACCCCCTCGATCACCGCTTGAGCAGGCACAAACTTACCGGAAGGCCCGGCGATTTCGAAACCACCCAGCGCCTCTCCCTTGATTTTGAAACCTCCGTGGGTTTCGGCGAACACCACCCGCAGCCCGGCTTCGCCGTGCCGGCTCAGCCCGATCGCCCTGGGTCCCGAGGCGACCACATCCTCGCGCCCGTAAGTTCGACGCAGGGCAATTCGCGCCAGCCGATCACCCACATCGCGTTTATTCTTGGGGTGTATGTCGTCTTTATCTCCGATGTCGTAAGCCACCGCCATACCGGTCCCAGGCAGCGCCAGCGCCTCAGCCTGCCAAGCGCGCACTTCAGGCGTGTTGCTGCGCCCTCCATGTCCGGCGAGTTGCACAAAATAGAACGGTAGTTCACGGCCCCAGCGTTCGCGCCAATCACGAATCAAAAGTGAATTCCATACCGGGAAAAGTTCCCTCGGCGCCGTGATCGACTCGCCTTGATACCATATCACTCCACGCACCGTGAAGGGAATGATCGGAGCGATCATGCCATTAAACATGACCGCAGGATTTCGCTGATTCTGCACCGGGTCCGGGTCGCCGGGACTACGCGGCGGCCGGGCGCCTTTCGCCTTGGCGGCCTCGGCGCTCACCCGCCACTCGGCCAGCTGCGCTTGGAACTTCTCGGCGATGCCAGGATCCGATCGATACGCGGCTACCTGCTCGTCGAAGATCTTTAGCTGTTCGGCCGTGCGCGCATCGGTCGCCATGGCCTCCCGCGAAATCCACGCGTGGACCGTGGTCGCTCCGAAACTTTGCACCACCATCCCAACCGGCACCTTCAACTCGCCCTGCAGTCGGCGCGCAAAATAGTAAGCTACCGCGGAAAACTCACGGGCGTTCTCCGGCGTGCACACCAACCAACTCCCGCCGACCCGAGCCTGAGGTTCATAGCTTTTTTTCCAATCCCCCTTGAACATGCGGAGATTCGGATGGTCGGCTGCCGCAACCTCAACCGCCTCGTTTTCCACGCCGGCAAAGTAATACTTTTCCGTCCGGGCGAGCGTATGATCCATGTTGCTTTGCCCGGAGGCCAACCACACCTCACCCACCAGCACATCGCCGAGTGTCAGGGGCTCAGCCGTTTTTGAACCCGTCACGATCAGATCGCGCCCCTCCCCCGACGCAGGCATGGGAGCCAACTCCACCCTCCAGTCACCCGACTCGCCCGCCACCGTCTTTAACCGCTGTCCGGCGAACTCCACGGCGACCAACTCTCCCGGTTCGGCCTCGCCCCAAACCGCAACCGGAAGATCCCGCTGCAATACCATGTGCGGAGTAAAGGGACTGGCCAAACGCACGTCCGCGCGCACGGCGACGGCCAACAGGGTCATCCAAGCGATGATCAGCG
>CAYNUW010000142.1:0-8527 GCA_964400455.1 uncultured Akkermansia sp.
TGATCTGGGTCTTGGTCTTTTTGTCCTGGAGACCGTTTTTCTTGATGTAGTCCCACAGCTTCTTGGTGAGCTCGGTGCGGGGGAGGGGTTTCGCGCCGACAACAGCCGCGAGGGCGTCGTCAGGTTGAACCGGTTTCATGAAGGCAGCATTAGGTTTACGTTTGGCCATAGCGATGTCGTGCGTAGGGCGGGCGCGGGGGAAGGCAATCACGATTTTTAGCCTCTAAAAGAAGGGCTTTTAGAGTGGGAATTTCTCACTTGCGTAAATGCAGTCTCATGTGCTGGCGACGGGCGGCCCGATTGAGCCGGCTGGTGTATTCAGAATGTCGACACAAGATCGGGGCGTGCCCGCGGGTCGGGTGTTTCGGCGTTCGCGGATCCGGCGGGTGTCAACGGTCCGCGGCATCCGGTGGCGCGAAGCGGGTCCGGTGCGGTTGCTCAGGCCGCGGGGCACCGAGCCGTCCGGGCCGCGCGCCGATCGGCTTTAGCGGACAGGCGCGCCGAGCCGGGCCGCGATGTCCTCGAGCGGGTAGGTTATAATCTCCGCGAGCGTGGGGTGATACCAAGGTGCCCGCAGAAGGTCGTGCACGGTGGCGCGGAGGGCGAGGGGGCCGCTGAAGCAATGGATGAGTTCACCGGCGCAGGGGCCGACGATTTCGGCGCCGAGCAGGCGGCCGCTCGCCGGCTCGGCGAGCACCTTCACGTAACCCCGGGTCTGGCCCATGAGAATGGATTTGCCGTGGTCGTCGAAGGGGTAGCTGGCGGCCAGATAGCTCACGCCGGAGGCGGCGAGGTCGGTTTCCTGGCGGCCGATGGTGGCGAGGGGTGGGTCGGTGAAAACGACGTTCAGCAGCAGCCGGTGGTCGATGGGGCGAAGGCCTGGGACCCCGAAGGCATGGCGGGCGGCGAGTTCTCCCTGGGCGACGGCAAGGTGGACGACATCGTGCGGGCCGCATACGTCGCCGCCGGCGTAGATGTGCGGGGCGGTGGTTTGCTGCCAGCGGTTCACCCGGATGCGGCCTTCGCGGGTCAAGCGGACGCCGGCCAGATCGAGGCCGAGACCCTCGGTGCGTGGGGTGCGTCCGAGGGCGTTGAAAAGGTGTCGGGCGCGACGCACGACGGGACGTCCGGCGGAGAGGAAGGAGACTTCAACGCCGTCGCGGAAGGTGCGGACGCGGGTGATGCGGGTGTCGGTATGGAGGTCGATGCCTTCGTCGCGAAAGGCTTGTTGCACGACTTCGGAGGCGGCGGGGGAGTGGTCACGCAGGATATGCGGGCTGCGCTGCACGAGGGTGACCTTGGAGCCGATGCGGCGGAGAAACTGGGCCAGCTCGCAGGCCACGATGCCTCCGCCCAGAACGATGACGGAGGCGGGCACGTGGTCGAGGTCGAGCACGTCGTCGCTGGTCCAGGCGGGGGTTTCGGCGAGGCCAGGAATGGAGGCGGGCGTGGCGACGCGGGAGCCGGTGCCGATGAGAAAGCGGTCGGCGGAGAGACGGCGTCCGTCCGCAAGTTCGACGGCGTGGGGATCGACGAAGCGAGCGTGGCTGCGGAAGAGGGTGAACCGCTCCGGGTTGGTCATGGCCTTTTCGCGATAGGAAGCGAAGTCGGCGATGACGCTTTTTTTCCAAGCGTGCAGCGCGGGCATGTCCACCTCGGCGCCGGTTATGCGCAGACCAAAGCGGGAGGCGTGGCGGGCGTGCTGGAGGAGGTCGGTGGCGTGGAGGAGGGTTTTGGACGGCATGCAGCCGTGCAGGATGCAGAGTCCGCCGAGCGCGGGCGCGCCGTCCACGATGGCGACGCGGCGGCCGAGGTCGGCGGCCACGCGGGCGGCGTTGAACCCGGCGGAGCCGCCGCCCAAGACGAGCAGATCAAAGTGGGAAAGGCGTTTGGCCATGGTGGGGCGGGTCGGGGGGCGTCGAAGCGTCCGTGGCACTGGGGGCGCGGAGTTAAAAGCGCGGCATGCCGCCTAAGCCCGGACCGGGAAAGCCGCCGCCCGCTCCGCCGCCGCGTTTCATCTGCTGCTCCATCTGGCGCATCATCTTTTTACTGCCGCCGCCCTTGAGCATCTTCATCATCTGCTGCATCTGTTGAAACTGCTTCATGAGCTGATTGACTTCGACGACTTTTACGCCGGCCCCGTTGGCAATGCGCAGGCGTCGGCTGCCGTTGAGCAGTTCCGGTTTCCGACGTTCCTGGCGGGTCATGGAGAGGATGATGGCCTCGGTGCGTTTCATGCCCTGGTCGGCGGCGTCCTCGTCGATTTTAACCCCGCTCATACCGGGCATCATGCCCATGAGGCCGCCGAGCGAGCCGAGTTTTTTTATCTGCTGCATCTGGGCGAGGAAGTCTTCGAGGTTGAAGTCCGCCTTGCGGAGCTTCTCGGCCATCTTCTCCGCCTCTTTTTGATCGATGACTTCCTGGGCTTTCTCGACCAAGGACACAACGTCGCCCATGCCCAGGATACGGGAGGCGAGGCGGTCGGGATGAAAAATCTCGAAGTCGGCGGTTTTCTCTCCGGTGCCGGCAAATTTGATCGGGACGCCGGTAATGGATTTGATGGAAAGGGCGGCGCCGCCGCGGGCGTCGCCGTCGAGTTTGGTGAGCACCAGACCGGTCAGCTGGAGCGCTTCGTGGAAGGTCTTGGCGACGTTGACGGCTTCCTGGCCGAGGGCGCCGTCGGCGACGAGGAGGACCTCGTCGGGCTGGATGCGGGCGCGCAGGTTTTTGACCTCGGCGATGAGATCGGCATCGATCTGCAGGCGGCCGGCGGTGTCGAAGAGGATAAGATCGGCGCCGGCGGCTTTGGCGGCGGCGAGGCCGGCCTCGCCGATGGCGGGCACGTCCCGCGACGAGCGATCGGCGTAGAACCCGAGGTCCTCTTGTTTGGAGAGTATCTCGAGTTGGTCGATGGCCGCGGGTCGGTAGATGTCACAAGCGACGGCGAAAGGTTTCGGGTAGCCTTTCTTTTTGAGCAAACGACCGAGTTTGGCGGTGGAGGTGGTTTTGCCGGAGCCATGGAGACCGACCATCAGGATCTTCAGCGGACGTGCGGGGGAGAGGGCGGTGCCGCCTTCACCGAGCAGGCTGGCGAGCTCGTCGTGGATGATCTTGACGATTTGCTGGCCGGGGGTGACGCCCTTGAGGACTTCGCGTCCGACCACTTCGGCCTTCACCCGTTCGATGAACTCGCGAGCGACGCGGAAGTGAACGTCGGCGGAGAGCAGGGCGGTGCGCACCTCTTGGAGCGCTGCCTCCATGTTTGCCTCGGAGAGCTGGCCTACGCCACGAAGGTTGCGCAAGGCGGAGGAGAAACGGTCAGTCAGGGCTTCGAACATACGGGCTACGTGGGCAAAGGGGGAAGAGGAAGGCGGATTTGCGGGGCGGACCGGTTAAGATTCGTCGAACCGGGGGCGGCGCCCGAAGTGAGAGGAGCGAAACAAGCGGCTGGGGGGGCGGAGGCCTGACCGCGAAAAAATCAAACCTGAGGCGGGCTTTCCGACGGGGTGGCGCGGGCGGCTATGCGCCGCTCGGCTTCCAGGATGATGGCTTCGCAGCCAAGGAACTTATGGTCGTCGAGCGTGAGTCGCCGGCGCCGGCCGTCTACCTCGTATATGGCGTAGGCTATGCCTTTGCTGGCCCACTTACGGCGGTCCATTTCGACAATGCTGTCCAGGTGGACTCGGCTGCCGCAGGCACCGATCACGATGTCACCTTCGGCGCGCACGTTCAGGCGGTGGTTCCAAGCGACCCAAGCGGCAAAAATGGCGGAGCCGACAAGAAGAACAAAACCACTGATGCGTTGACCGGCAAGATCGCCCTCACTCCGGTGTTTGGGGACCTTGAGGGGAAGATCGTTTTCGCGCGCGTGGCGTTCCCACGCGCGGACCAGGGCGGGGTCTTTGAGCAGTTCCTTCGAGTCCTTGACCTCGCCGGCCTCGATCATGCGATCGGCGATGGAGCGGAGCGTTTCGTGCCGTTGAGTTTCGGCCGGCCAGGCGATGTAACCGTCGTAGAGAAACCAAAGGGCCGAGCCAAAGAGCATGATAAACATGAACACCATGCGTCGGCGCCATTCCTTGGAGATGCTTGCGTGAACCTGCATAGATCGGGGAGCGGAATGGTTTTGCGGATAAAAGGAAACTCCTAAAACTTGGCGGCGGTGAGGGCCGCGCGGCGGTTGGCCGCGACGTCATGCACGCGATGAAGCCGGATGCCCCGGGTGACCGCGATGGCTGTCGCCGCCAACGTCGCTTCGAGGCGCACGGCTGCGGAGTTTAACTCAGGCGCCAGGTGACCGAAGACGGATTTGCGGGAAACGGCCTGAAGCACAGGGTGTCCGAGGGCGTGCAGTTCGTGGGAGCGCCTGAGCACCTCGGCGTTTTGGGCTGGAGTTTTTCCAAAGCCCACGCCCGGGTCCACCACGATGCGTTCCGGGGCCAGGCCGGCCTGGCGAGCGAGGTCGATGGAGCGTGCCAACCAAGCGAGGATGGACGGCAGCGGGTCATCGGTTGGTCGATCACGCAAGGTAGAGTCGTGGTGCATAATGATCACGCCGGCACCGCAGCGGGCGGCGAGGCGTGCGAGCTCGCGGCCGCCGGGGCCTTGCAGGCCGTGTATGTCATTGAGGATATGGGCTCCCGCTTCGAACGCGGCTTCGGCCACGGCAGGTTGGTAGGTATCGATGGAGAGCGGCACGCCGGGATGCGTCGAGGCCAGGCGTCGCAAGACCGGGGTGGTGCGAGCAATCTCTTCTGAGGGTGTTATCTCGACGTATCCCGGACGAGTGGACTGACCGCCGATGTCGAGCGCGTCGGCGCCTTCGTGCACCAGGCGGACCGCGTGTTGGTAGGCCGCTTCGGGATCCGGCTGTCGGCTTTCGGTGTGAAAAGAGTCGGGTGTGGCATTAACGATGCCCAGCAGTCTTGGCGCGGATGCGAGGTCTATGCACAGCTCCCGGCAGGCCCAAGTGGCGGGGGGAATCGGAAGGGCGCTCATTTAGTCGGGTAGAAACTCAGTGCTCATCACGTCTTCCAGCCGGAGTGCTCCGACGGGGGCGAGGCGCAGGTCCTCGATCATCTTGATCTGAGTCGCGTAGCGAGCGGGGTCCAGTTTACCCACGCGGGTCGAATCGACGGAGTCGCGGCCGATAACCAGTCGCTCATCGATAATCATCCGGCGGGAGAACTCCAAGAAGCCGTCTGTGTTTTTGTCATTGGCCGCCTTCATCGCTGCATGGGCGGGGGTGGGGTCGTTATCGAGGTAGTCTCGCCAGCCGCGCACATAGGCGGAGAGAAAAGCTCGCAGCGCTTGGGGGTTTTCGCGCGCCCAAGCGCGGTTGGCCACGAGGATGCCATAAGAGTCATAACCGGCATCCCAAGCGTAGAGGTAACGAGGAGCTGGCGCGCCCCCTTGCGTGATGAAGTAGGGTTCGGCGATGTAGAACCCCTGTTGGATAAAGGCCGGGTCGGCGATAAAGTTGGAGACCGAAAAATTGAAGGGTATGATGGTGAAATCGATGGAGTGTTTTTGGCGTAGAAAATCGAGGAAGACCCAACCTGGACGGGCCATGATGCGGCGTCCGTTCAAGTCTTTGAAACCTTTGACCGGGCTGTCGGCGTGGAGCAAAAACACGGAAGGATCGTTTTGGAACACGGCTGCCACTTGCAACAGAGGCAGTCCTTTTGAGGAATCCAGCAGGGTGGTCACACTTTCGCCCTGGCCAATCTGGGCTTGTCCGGTGGCAACGCGTTGGTTCACGAGCGCGTTGGGTCCGCCGGGTAGCAAGGTGACGTCTAGACCGGCCTGAGCGAACCAACCGCGGGCCTGGGCTTGGAACAAACCACCGTGTTCGGGTTCGGGAAACCAGTCCAACTGGACGGTGATTTTCATTGGCCGGGTTGCCTGGGAATCCTGGGCTTCGGCGTTTGTTTGCCGAGAGCAGCCGAGCAGGAACCAAAGACTCAACATCACCAAGCTCGCACGACGCGCCGGTGCCGGGACTGAGATGAAGATCGACATGGCTTTCACGGTTAACCGCATTGGTGTTTTTACGCAAAAGGTAATTCGATGCTCTCCGGAATCCATCGTTTGGGTAGTTGGCTGGAGAACGATTTTGAGCGCCGGGATTTCCGTAATTCGTCATGATTCACCAAGAGTGGGATGGTGGGGCGGTCATCGGATGGTGCTCGTGGTGATCGTGTGGCTCGTTCGCGCCCTTGCAGTGGAAGCTTGCGCCACACGGCGGTCGCGGCACAGGGGGACTGGTGTGCGGGGCCCTGGGTGGTCCGCTTCTCCGGACGGGTCAGGTGAAACCGGCGTTGTGGTGAGTGGATGGTCTGTTGATCGCGCAAGAGGTGTGGAGGCAATGTCCGGATCTTCAGGCACCAGTTTGCGCGATGTTCCGCTGGGATAAGCGCAAAAATCGGGGTAAATGTTCTGCTTGGCTTGCGGTGGGACGGGCTACCGGTAGTTGGAATCCGCGGCTTAAGAAGCTGCAGGTATGACTTCGATAACATCAGAGCCGGCCGTGGTGGTCTTGGGAGCCGGATACGTCGGCGGCGAGTTGGTGCGCAGATTATGCGGGAGGGGCCTGAGGGTCGTCGCGTTGACGCGAAATCCGTCCACGCTTGCGGAGTTGGCAAACTTTGGCGCGGAGACGGTGTGCGCCGAGCTCGGCGGCGGCGACTGGCCGGTCCATCCCGTCTTGGCTGGGCCGGTGATGGCGGTGGTCGTAACGGTCGCAGCGGGGGGTGGAGGGATCGAAAGCTATCGACGGAGCTACGTAGAGGGTTTGGCCCGAGTGTTGGACTGGGGACGCAGTCGCGTGGCGGCGGGTTTGCCCACCGGGCCTCTGGTCTACACCGGGAGCACCTCGGTCTACCCGCAAGGAGACGGACGGGTGGTCACGGAGGAGGATCTCCCGGGCGGAGTGGAGGAGACCACCCTTGCCTTGTTGGAGGCTGAGAAGCTGGCTTTGGCCTGGCCAAGCGTGGGAGCGGTGGTCCTGAGGCTGGCCGGCATCTACGGTCCCGGCAGAGGCCATTTGCTCGAGCAGGTGCGACGCGGGGAGGTGTCTGGCCGGGAGGATGCGTTTTTGAATCTGATCCACCGAGATGACATACCGCCGGCAATCGAGGCCGCGTGGGCCTGGTCGGAGCGGAGTTTTAAAAGCGGGGTGGTGGGTCGTAAAGTTTTCAACCTTTGCGACGGGGCCTCTGCGACCAAGGGCGAGATTGCGACCTGGCTGGCCGCGCGTCTCGGTGTGCAGTCACCCAGTTTCACCGGTTTGCCCGCCGGCGGGCGCCGCAGGGTGACCCCCAGCCGAGTGATTGACGCATCCAAGGCGCGCCGCGAGCTGTCCTGGCATCCTCAGGTGGTTGATTTTCGTTCCGGTTATGGAGCGATGCTGGAGGCCGGGTTGTAGCGCGGTGTCAGGTTTTAAGCACCGGCTTGCGGGGGCCTGAATGGTCCGGCGGTCGCGAAGCTCTCGGCAGAGATTTTTGGGACCTCCCTTACTTGCATCCGGACGAGGTATTTTTTTTAGTAAGCCACTATGTCATTAACAACCGAGCAAAAAGTCATCGTCGCAGACTGGATCGCCGCCGGCGATAATCTGTCCGCCGTGCAGAAGAAACTGCGTGAGCAGTTTCAGGTTTCCATGACCTATATGGATGTTCGCTTTCTGGTGGATGATCTGAATCTGACGCTTAAGGATCCGGCGCCCAAGGCAGACGCCTCGGACGTGACCAAGGTCAAGACGACCCCCGCGCCCGCGCCCAAATTGGCGGCCGCGCCGGAAAAAAAGAGCCTGATCGACAAAGCCAAAGAGAAACTGGGCTTGGGCGGCGGTTCCGGGGGCACAGATGAGGCCACGAGCCCAGACGAGAACTTGCCGGAAGATGACTTCGCGCGGGGATCAGTGACAGTCGAAGTGGACACCGTCACGCTGATTCCAGGTGCCATCGCTAGCGGGGGAGTCACGTTTAGCGATGGAGTCACCGGCAAATGGATCGTCGACCAGTATGGTCGTCCCGGCTTCACCGAGCTAAGCCAGCCGGGTTATCGTCCCTCAAAAGAGGACGCACAGGTCTTTATGCAGCAGTTAGATGATGCGCTTCGCCAGAAGGGATTCTAGGTTGCGCGGCAAAGTTTGTTGAGACTTCAAAGAAACAGTCCGGCGCGAAGACATTGGCTGTAGACCAGGAAACCGCGCCGGACTGGTGTTGGAAATGTCCGCACGGACCGCTGGCCTAACTCGGCCGCTAGCTCTATGGTCGTGGATCGTTTTTGGCCTCCTTGCCCGAAGGAAAGACTTGGATCGCGGAGTATGGGCTGAGGAGAAGGTTCTTGCGGCGGCGAGTCCATGGCTACGGCTTGTAGCTGGCGGAGAGCTATTCCCATCTCGGGAAGTCTGGTTCGCGTCCAGTGGCCTTAAAGGCTAGGATTTCCGCGGAGCAAAGTTTCATAGGATTGCAGGGTTATTGTGAATCTATTGAACGGTGAAAGATTTTAAATTAAAACTTTG
>CAYNUW010000143.1:0-8526 GCA_964400455.1 uncultured Akkermansia sp.
AAAAACGGTCTCCAGGACAAAAAGACCAAGACCCAGATCAACGCCGACGACAAACTCAAGGTGGTGTTCAACGGCAAGAAGTCCGTCACCATGTTCGAGATGACCAAGCTCGTCTCGGGTCACCTCAAGAAGTAAGTCTTAGACCACCCCAAGACTTGTTCTCTCACCACCGCCGATGCGAAACGCATCGGCGGTCTTTTTTTGACCGCACGCCCCGGCTCCGCGCCTTGGCCGGCGAGGAAGCACGAATCGACCCCAAGACGGGAAACCGAGGCGCGCTCGATGAGCCACATCTTGGAAGGACGGCCGGGCTCGGCGGAGCGCGGGACCTCAGCCGGCTGCCAGCGTCTTGAACTCGCCCACCACCGCCTGAAGAGTGCCTTTCGCGTCGCCGTAGAGCATGCGCGAGTTCGGCAGCAAAAAGAGCTGATTCTCCAAACCCGAGAAGCCCGCCCCCTTGCCACGTTTCAAACAGATCACGGTTCGCGCCTCGTGGGCGTTGATGATGGGCATCCCGAAGATCGGCGAGGCACGGTCCCGCGCGGCGGCGGGGTTGACCACATCGTTCGCGCCGATGACCACGGCGACGTCCATCGACGACATCAACGGATTGATCGCATCCATCTCCACCAGCTGCTCATAGGGCACGTTGGCCTCGGCCAGCAGCACGTTCATATGACCGGGCATCCGGCCGGCCACGGGATGAATGGCGAAACGCACCTCCGCGCCGTTTTGCTCCAGCAGCTCGGCCAGCTCGCGCACCACGTGCTGGGCCTGCGCCACGGCCATTCCGTATCCAGGTATAAATACGACCTGCCGCGCCGCCTCGAGCACGGAGAAGACGTCCTCCGCGGAAATGGGCTTGAGCTCGCCTTGCACCTCGGCGCCCGCCGCTCCGCCGCCGGCCGCCGGAGCCGAGCCGAAACCCGAGAAAAGCACGCCGGCCAGCGACCGGTTCATCGCCTTGCACATAATGGCGGTCAGGATGACTCCGCTGGTGCCGACCAGGCAGCCGGCCACGATCAACACGTTGTTCGCGATCACAAAACCCGCCGCGCAAGCGGCCAGCCCGGAAAGACTGTTGAGCAAAGAGATCACCACCGGCATGTCCCCGCCACCAATCGGCATGACAAAGGTCCAGCCCAGCACGAGCGCGCCGGCGAGAACCACCCAGAAAGCCGTCGACCCGGCCGCGGAGGTCGCGTTGACGGAGAAAACCAGCCCTCCCCCCAAAACCAAGGCCACCAGCGCGCCATTCACCCAATGCTGACCTCGAAACGTGCACGGGCGGCCGGAAAGCCACTCCGCCAACTTGGCGAAAGCGTAAATCGAACCGGTGAACGTGACACCGCCGATCAGCACGGTCAGGAAAATGACCGTGGCGGTGAACATCGGTGTGCCGGAAAACTCGGCCAGGTAACGCTCCCAGCCAAAGGCGTGAATCTTTCCATACTCCGCCCAGCCGACCAGCAGCGATGCCAGGCCACCGAAACCGTTCAACAGCGCGACCATCTCCGGCATCGAGGTCATTTTGACCACCCGGGCGCAAACCACACCCAGAACCGCGCCCACCGCCAGGCCCGCCACGATCCACGTGTAGTTCACCACATGATGATCGAACAGCGTGACCACAATCGCCAGCAGCATCGCCACCGCCGACAGGGCGTTGCCGCGGCGCGCCGTCGCCTGCCGACCAAGCATTTTTAGACCCAGGATAAAAAGCACCGACGCCACGATGTAGGCTAAGTTGATCAGGATTTCGGCTTTCATTTGTTCGCCTCCTCCCCGCGGCTTTCGCTCTTCTTTTTGAACATGCCGAGCATTCGGTCCGTGACCAGGTAACCCCCCACCACGTTGATCATCGCCAGCACGACCGCACTCGTGCCCAGCACCGTCGTTACCCAAGATTTGTCATCCGTGCCCGCCGCGATGATCGCCCCCACCGCGGTGATGCCGGATACCGCGTTGGAACCCGACATCAACGGCGTGTGCAGTTGCGAGGGAACCTTGGCGATAAGTTCGAAGCCCAGAAAGGCCGCGAGCGCGAAAATAAAAAGTAAAAGAATGAGTTCCATGGCGGTAGATAAGAAAGAGGGGAAGGAGGGACGTCGTCCAAAGCCTGGTCATCCAGCCGGGCCACGCGGTGCAAAACGTTCCTGCACGATGCGTCCGCGATGCGTCACCAGACAGCCCTCGAGTATCTCATCACCACTCCGGTCCAACTCCATGACGCCGGCCTTCGCATTCCAAAAATGCGTGATCCATGCCAGCAGGTTGGAGGCGAACACCTGGCTGGCGTGTCGCGAAACGCGGCGCTCGAAACAGGTCTCTCCCAAAATCAAGGCACCCGACGACGCAACCACATCCCTCCCCGGCTCTGCCCCCGCCGTATTGCCACCGGCCTCCAGCGCCAAGTCCGCGATCACCGTGCCAGGACGCAGACCCGCCAAGATTTCGGGCGAGAGCAAAATTGGCGATTTACGTCCAAAAAGCTTGGCCGTCGTCACGATCAAGTCCGCTTGCGCACAGGCCTTGGCCATACCCGCCTGCTGCCGAGCCATTTGCTCGGGAGTCAACGCCTGTGCATACCCTCCCGTGGTCTGACCGGTCTGACCCAAATCAATCTTTAAGAATTTTGCCCCCAGCGATTTCACCTGCTCCTCGACCACCGGTCGCGTATCGAAGGCCTCCACCCGCGCCCCCAGGCGCTTTGCCGTCGCGATGGCTTGCAAACCCGCCACCCCGGCACCGATGACAAACACCCGCGCCGGCAGAAGCGTGCCGGCCGGTGTCATCATCATGGGCAAGGCCAAGGGCAACCGCGCCGCGCCATGCACCACCGCCGCATAACCCGCCAAACTCGCCTGCGAGGAGAGAACATCCATCTTCTGCGCCAGCGTCGTGCGCGGAATCAACTCCAAGCTCACCGCCGAAACCTCCGCCTCCGCAAACGCGCGCAAGAGCTCCGGCTCATTAAAAGGGTCCAACAAACTCAAATGCAGCGCACCTCGTTTCATGGTCGCGATGGCCGCCACCGTCGGTTTGCCAACCCTTAACACCACGTCGGCCGCCATCGCCGTGCCCTCGTGCGCCGGCAAAGCGCCGGCCGCGCCGTAATCGGCGTCCCGGTGCCCCGCCCCCAGCCCCAGACCCGCCTCGTAACGCACCGCCCAGCCCATTTTCACCAACGCGGACGCTGTTTCAGGGGTCAACGCACAACGCGTTTCACCAGACAACGATTCCCTCGGGGCAAAACAAATCGGCGCAGTCATGCTGCGCTCAATCATGCCGTTTTGTTTCCGCCTCTGCTATGCATCTTTTGGGATTTGAGTCGCATCCGTATGAATGTCGGTAGCCAACCCTTGACCCGTTGAGTCTCATCTGAGACTCAAACCGTCCATGTCGGACACCCTCGCTCCCGCTCGCGAAAAGTTTCGCAATCACCTTACCTCCCATGGACTGCGGCTCACCAACCAGCGGGTGGCCATCTTCGACGCCGCCCTCGCCCGGACCGAACATTTCACCGCCGAGGAACTGCTCGACTACGCCCGGGACATAGACGGCACCGTCTCCCGCGCCACCGTCTACCGCACCCTGCCCCACCTCACCGGCAGCTCGGTTCTGCGGGAAGTGGACATCGGGAAAAACACCAAGTATTACCTGCCCAATCCCGACAACACCGTGGAGGTCGCTCAGGTCATCTGCGCCGACTGCGACAAGATTTTTGAAATCAGCGCTCCCTTCATGTCGTGGTATGGCAGCACCGTTTCCGCCAAACTGGGGCTGACTCCGCTCTCGCAACGCCTGCAAGTCACCGCCCGCTGCGACTCCCTGCATCGCTCGGGCACCTGCCACCATCGCACGCCCGCGGCCCACTGAAGCCGCTTGCCCTTGCGCGCCGGATTGACGCCGAAAGTCGCGCGTTCCCGGCTCGTCTTTCACCTCCGCTTGTTGCCCTCCTGCCGCGCCCGTTCACTTTTTTCTCCGCATCATGGCCCGTAAACCCGACCACGCCTTCGACATCACTTTTTACGAAAGCATCCTTCGCCGCGACCCCGCCTACGCCGAGGTCGTGGAGTTGCTCGGCGGGCTCTACACGGAGACCGGACGCATCGCCGATGGTCTCAAAATGGACCGAAAACTGGTGCGCCTTCAACCCGGCAACGCCACCGCCCATTACAACCTCGCCTGCAGCCTGGCCCTCAGCAAACGCCCGTCCGCCGCCCTCGCGTCCCTCTCCCGCGCCATCGAGTTGGGTTACTCGGACGCGGCTTGGATGAGCGAAGATCCAGACCTCGCCCCACTCCGCGAACTCCCCGCTTTTGTCGCCCTTCTCGCCCGCGTCATCACCGCCACGAAGTCGACCTGACTCCATCCGCTTCCCTCGCACTTTCACCACCATGCCCGCCGCCTCCTTCGAACCCGTCGTCTTGCCTCCACGCGCCGCGCCGCCCGCGCTAAGTCGCATCCAGGAAGAAATCCTCGAACTCAAAAAACAACGCAACGCCGTCATCCTCGCTCACAACTACCAGACCGAAGACATTCAACGGGTCGCCGACTACGTGGGCGATTCCCTCGGCCTCAGTTATCAAGCCCAGGCCGCCCAGTCCGACGTCATCCTTTTCTGCGGCGTGCACTTCATGGCCGAGACGGCCAAAATCGTGAACCCCGGCCGCACCGTCCTGCTGCCCGACCTGGCCGCCGGCTGCTCCCTCGCCGATTCCTGCCCCGCCGAACGTCTCGCCGCCTACAAGGCCGCACATCCCGAGGTCTACGTCGTCGCCTACATCAACTGCTCCGCCGCCGTAAAGGCGCTCAGCGACGTGATCGTGACCAGCGGCAACGCCCAGAAAATCGTCTCCCGCGTGCCCGCCGATCGCAAAATCCTCTTCGTGCCCGACCAGAACCTCGGGCAGTGGGTCGCGAAAAAAACCGGCCGCGCCATGCAACTCTGGCCCGGCAGTTGTTACGCCCACGTCCTTTTCACCACCCAGGCCGTCGAGCGCATTCGCGCCCAGTTCCCCGACGCTCCCGTCGTCGCCCACCCCGAATGCGTCGAGGCCGTTCGGGACCTCGCCGACGAGGTCTGCTCCACCGAACTCATGGTCAAATTCGCCCGGGAGCACCCGGCCGAGCGCATCATCGTCGTCACGGAGAGCGGCATGCTGCACCGCCTGCGTCGCGAGGTGCCCCACAAGACTTTCATCGCCGGCCCCACCGATACCTGCGCCTGCAACGACTGTCGCTACATGAAGATGAATACCATCGAGAAGGTCCGCGACGCCTTGCGCGATCTCTCCCCCGCCATCGAACTGCCCGAGGACATCCGGCTTCGCGCCTTGGCCCCCATTCAACGTATGCTCGACTGGAGCCGCTAAACCTCCGCTCGGCCCGCCCGTCCGCCCGGCCGCTTAACCACCACCATCATGCGCGACTACATCCTGCGCCGCTTGCTGCTCATCCCGCCCACCCTCATCGGCGTCACGCTGCTGGTTTTCTTTATCACCCGCCTCGTCCCCGGCGGCCCGATCGAACGCGCCCTCGCCGAGGCGCGCCAGGCCCAGTTCGGCGGCGGCGGAGCCAAGGCCACCGCCGCCTCGGGCACCGCCCTCTCCGCCGAACAAATCGAGCAGCTGAAAAAGTTCTACGGTTTCGATCAACCCTGGCATGTCGCCTACGTGCGCTGGCTGGGCGACGTGGTGCGCGGCGACCTCGGCGACTCCCACATTTATCACCAGCCGGTCACCACCGTGATCGCCGCAAAATTCCCCATCTCCATCTATTTCGGCCTGCTCACGACCATCCTCACCTACGCGATCTGCCTGCCGCTCGGCATCGCCAAGGCCGTGCGCCACCGCACCGCCATGGACAATGTCTCCTCCATCGTGGTCTTTGCGGGCTATGCCATCCCCGGCTACGTGCTCGGCAGTCTCCTGCTCTTTGTTTTCGCCGCCCGGCTCGACTGGTTTCCCCTCGGAGGTTTCGTCAGCGACAACTTCGCCGAACTCTCCGCCGGAGCCAAGGCGCTCGACCTGCTCCGCCACACCACCCTGCCCCTCGCCGCCTACCTGGTCGGCAGCTTTGCCTTCACCACCCTGCTGATGAAGAACCACCTCATGGATCAGCTGGCCGCCGACTACATGCGCACCGCCGCCGCCAAAGGCGTGCCCTTCCGCACCGCCGTCTTTCGCCACGCCCTGCGGAATTCGCTCATCCCTCTCGCCACCACCTTCGGTCAAAATCTCGGGCTGGTCCTCACCGGATCCTTCCTGATCGAAGTGGTCTTCGACATCGATGGCATGGGTCTGCTGGCCTTCAAATCCACCGTCGACCGTGATTATCCGGTCGTCCTCGGCATCCTCCTCCTCTCCTCTGCCCTGCTGCTCATTGGCAATCTGATCTCCGACCTGCTCGTCGCCACCCTCGACCCGCGCATACGTTTCACTTGACGTGCGCGCTTGTGCGCTGCGCCCCCGGCCCCTTTTATGCCGGACGATGAAAAGCGCCTACGAACTCGCCATGGAGCGGCTCGCCAAATCCGAGCCGGCCTCCCGGCCGCTCACCGCCGAGCAAAAAGCCCGGCTCGCCGACCTCGATCTCGTTTACAAAGGCCGCTGGGCCGAGCGCGAGGTGTTCTTGAAGGGCCAGCTCGAACGCGCCCTCGCCGCCGGCGACGCCGATGCCGCCGATCAAGTGCGCACCCAGCTTGCCCGCGAAAAACTCCGCTTGGAAGAAGAGCGCGACGACGAAAAAGAACGCGTTCGCCGCGCCTGATCCCACCACCATGCCCAGCGTGCTCTGCATCGTGCCCGACGGAGTCGAGGAGCTCGAACTCGTGGCCCCCGTCGATCTCCTCCGCCGCGCCGGCGTCGAAGTCGTCCTCGCGTCGCTCGCCGCCGATGTCCGTGTCACCGGCCGCAACGGCCTGGTGTTCGTCTGCGATCGCCCCTTGGCCGCCGATGTCGCCGCCGAGCCGCTGGCCGACGCGCTCTTCCTGCCCGGCGGCCCCGGTGTGGCCCGCCTGCGCTCCGACGCCCGGGTGCGCGAACTGGTGCTCCGGCACCACGCCGCCGGCCGCCTGCTCGCCGCCCTCTGCGCCGCTCCCGTCGTGCTGCACGACGCCGGCCTGCTCGCCGGTCGTCGCTACACCGCCCACCCCTCCGTCGCGGCGGAATTGCCCGCGCTGCTTCCGGACGAACGCGTGGTGCTGGATGAACCCTTCCTCACCGGCCGCGGCGCCGGCGTGGCGATCGACTTCGGACTCGCCCTGGTCGCCCGCCTCGTCTCCACCGACGCCGCCGCGACCATCCGAGACGCCATCCGCGCCTGAACCCGGCCGGACCATCGCCCCCCCATGTGCGGCATCGCCGGTTTTTTCTCCCAACGCCACGCTCCCCGCGTGCGCGAGGATGCCTTGGGCCGCATGTTGGCCGCACAAGCCCATCGCGGCCCGGACGACTCCTCCCTCGCCTCCCTGCCCGACGCGACGTTTGGCATGAGACGGTTGGCCATCTTCGACCCCGCCAACGGCCGACAGCCCATGGTCTCGCCCGACGGGCGCCATCATCTCATTTTTAACGGAGCCATCTACAACTTTCGCGAACTCCGCCCCGACCTCACCGCACGCGGCTGGACCTTTCACACCGCATGCGACACGGAGGTGCTGCTGGCCGCGCTCGCCCTCGATGGCGAAGCCGCCCTGCCCCGCCTGCGCGGCATGTTCGGGTTCGCCTTCTGGGACGCTCACCAACGCTCCCTGCTCGCCGCTCGCGACGCCCTTGGCATCAAACCCCTTCTCTACCACCACGGCGAAGACGGCGCCCTGCTGCTTGCCTCCGAAACGCGCGCCCTCCTCCACTCCCGCCACGTGCCCGACGACGTGGACCCCGAGGCGGCGGCCGCTTTTCTGCGGCGGCTAGCCATTCCGCCGCCCCGCACCCTGCACCGCGGCATCCGCAGCCTTCGCCCCGGAGAGCTGCTGCGCTGGAGCGCCGGCCGCCTCACCATCGCGCCATGGTGGACGCCGGCCGGCGCCCTCGCGGAGCCCAGTCGACCGCCCCGCGCCACCCATGTGCCCGGCCTGCGGGCCGCCCTGCGCGAACGCCTCGAAGACAGCATCCGCACCCATCTCGCCGCCGACGTGCCCGTGGGCGCCTTTTTGTCCGGCGGCCTCGACTCCGCCGTCGTCGTCGCCCTGATGCGCCGCCTCGGAGGTGGTGAACGCCTCAAAACCTTCTCCATCGGCTTTGCCGAGAAAGATTTTTCGGAAACCGCCGAAGCCGCTGCCACCGCGCGCCACCTCGGCGTCGAGCACCACGCTCACGTGCTCACCGGCGCGGCCGTCGCCGCCGATCTCGAAAAGATACTCGCCTCCCTCGACGCCCCCACCGGGGACGGCATCAACACCTACTACGCCTCGCGCATCGCCCGGCTGGGTGGCGTGACCGTAGCCCTCTCCGGCCTTGGCGCCGACGAGCTCTTCGGCGGCTACCCCACCAAACGCCCACACGCCCCGCGCGGCCCCAA
>CAYNUW010000144.1:0-8451 GCA_964400455.1 uncultured Akkermansia sp.
AACCCGAGACCAGGCCCTCTCAACGTATATTCCCCCGCCACCTTTTATCCGGCTCATATCCGTGCCATCTGTGGTCAACCATTCCGGCCGTGTCCGAACTTGACCCGACGTCCTCGTGATACACCTTTGTATCACAATGTCAGCCACCGCTACCGTCCGCGATCTTCGCAATCACTTCCCCAAGATCCGCAAGCTGGTCGAGGCCGAGGGCGAGGTGCTCCTCTCCGAAAGCGGCCACACCAAATACCGCCTCGTCCTCCACACCGAGCCGCCGGCCCGCCCCGCCCCGCCGGTGGACTACTGGGCCCGCCTCACCGCCCACCAGCCCACGCCCCTTACCGCCGCGCAATCGCAAACCTTGCACGACGACAATCGTGGCGACCGCTGATCCATTTTACGTCGATCCCAGCGCTCTCCTGAAACTCTACCTGCACGAGCCGGAGTCGCGGGCCATGGCGATGTGGCGGGCCAAGATCAACGGCCCGCTCGCGGTCACGCACCACGGTCGCGTCGAGTTGATCAACGGCCTCGCCCTCGCCGCCCACCGGGGCTTTCTCCCCGCCGCCGCCTTTGAAGCCGCCCTCGCGGCCCTCGACGACGACTTCGAGCAAGGCCGCTACACCCCCGCCGACCTCCTTTGGCGCGCCGTGCTCAAGCGCGCCGCCGATCTCTCACGCGCACACACGCCCACCCTCGGCACCCGCTCGCTCGACGTGCTCCACGTCGCCAGCGCGCTCGAACTCGGCCTGAAACGCTTCGTCACCTTCGACACCCGCCAACGACAACTCGCTCTCGCCGCCGGATTGAAAGTCGTCACACCCTCCCTGTAGCTGCCTCCCACAAACCCCGCCTCTTCCCACAGGCCCAACTTCATTTCCTAGGACCAGATCGAGCAGGCGCTGTTGAAAAAGCCGCATTACGTCCATGGCTACAGCCCTCCCGAAAAGCGGTGCGGAGAAAAGCCCACGGCTCGACACGAGGTCGAACCGTGCAGCTCCCCTACACGGCCGCGCAGGCCACACACGGTCAGCGGATTAGGAGGTCTAGAAGGTTCCCATCCGGTATTCATCTGTGCCATCTGTGGTCAAAAACTCTGCCCACTGACCACCCACTCGGGCTCCCACGTGCCGGTGTTCGTCACCCAGTCCACCTTCGGCCAGCCCGAGGTGGCCGGCGGCTCGCCCAGCCCTCGCCACGTCCTCGGCTCCGCCGTGCGCAGCGTCGTCACCCCGTCGCTCAACTCCGCTCGCGCCACCGCAAAGGCCCCCACGCACCGACTCGCGATGCGCAACCTCGCCTCCGGCCCCGCCACCGGACAGGCAAACTCGAATCTCAGCCCCTTCGGCCTGGGCCGCGCCGCATAACCGCGAAACTCGATCAACACCCGCCCGTAGATCTCGCGCCACGCGCCGTCCGGCCCGAGTTGCTCCACCACCACCTTTTGCCAAGCCGGCGTCTCCACCGCCACGGTGAAGCGCAAGGTCCACCGCCCCGCCATCACCGAGGGCCGCCGCGCCTGGCCCGCCCGCCGCCCCACCGCCCGCAGCCAGGCCCGCCACGCCCGCAGCCTCGCCGCATCCGCCCGCAGCACCCCGGCATTCTGACTCGCCGCAAAACTCGCCGCCGGCCGCGAAGCCACCCACATCGCCCGCGCCGCCCGCCGCGCCTCCGCCAGCCTCGCCGCAAACTCCAGCGCCTCTTCCTGCGCCCGCGCACTCACCTCCGCCCGCCGCGCCTCCGCCCCCCCCCGCGCCGCCAGCCGGCGCAGCCGCTCCACCGCCGCCGCCGCCTTGCGCACAAAAACGTCCCGCGCCTCCAGATACGCCTGGAAGCGTAGCGTGGGCGCCAGCCACCCCGCCAACTCCGCCGGTTCGCGCTTTTCCGTGGCCGCCGCCAGTCGCGCCAGCCGACGCTCCGCCCGCGCCGGGGCCGCCGCCCCGTCCCGTCGAGGCCCGACCGTATCCCAGCGCACGTTCGCCTCCCAACGTGAGTTGCCGGCAAACGCGCGCTCGTCCGTGGCCAGCAGCGCCCGCGCCAGACGTCCCGCCTCGCCCCGGCCCACCCCATGCGCCCGCCGCAGCCCCGCCGCCAGCAGCGCGGCCGAATCGTCGCCCGCCGCCGGCTCCAGCCACAGCGTGGCCGCCGCCGCGCTCACCAGCGTAGTCGCCGGTAGCGCCAGCCGATAGGGCTCCCACGAGGTCACCAGATACCCGTCCGCGCCGACCGCCCGAGCCCGCCGCCACCAAGCGGCCAGATTTTGCAGACGGTCGCCCCACACCGGAGCCACTTCGTGCCGGAAGGCCCCGTTCATCGGACACGCCCAGTAGGCCGCCCCCGCCTGCTTCAGCGCCGGCGCCAATTCGTAGTCGGAAAATCCATACAGCTCCATCCGCGGCCGCGTCCCGAAGGGATGGTAATACCAGTCGTAAACCGCCGGGGCCGGCCCGCGCGGCAGCAGGGCGGTCGCCTCCGGCAACAACGCCAGCATGTCGCCCCACAGCCCCAGCCGCAGGCCCCGCGCCGTCGCCAGCCCGTGCAGCCGCCCGACGTGCCGGGCGAAGTGCGCCGCCAGACCGACGTCCGCAATCTCCGCCCGCGAGCGTGGATGTTTGCCCAGGTGAAAACTCTCGTCCAACCCGGCATGGATTTCCCCCGCCGTGCAGAGCGGAGCCAGGTCGGCGAACAAACGCTCCGCCGCCTCCAGCGTCAACGGATGCAGCGGACACACTTGACCCGTCGCCAGCGGCTCGCCCGTGGCCGGATCCACCAGCTCGTTCGCCGCCCGCCAGCGGGGGTGTTTGATCAGATACTGGGTATGCCCGAGCAGATTGGCGATCGGCACCACCGCGATCCCGCGCGCCCGCGCCGCCGCGACCAGTCGCTCCAGCTCACCCCAGGTCCACGCATCCGCCCGCGCCACGCCGGGCAAAGACGGGTAATCCACCGCGTCCTCCAAATGCAAATACAGCCGCTGGTAGCCCCAGTCGGCATGCCGCGCCAGCAGGTCGACCAATCCCTCGACCGGCTCCACCTGCCGGGCCAGGTCCCATTGAAAAGCGTGCACCATGCGGAGAGCGTAATCGCGACTTGGTGCCTCAGCCGATGCGATCGATCAAGTCCTGCGCCGGCGGACCGATTCGTCGCGTCGTCTCACCCTCGATCCAGCGCCCCTCCACCAACAGCCGCACGGGCATCCCCGGCGAACCCCGCTCACCGCTGTGAAACAGACTCACCAGCAACTCGATCGCCCGCCGCCCGATCTCCGTCTCCTGCTGGTCGATGCCCGACCAGTCCGGCGCGAACACCCGCGACAAGGTCGAGAGTGACACGTCCTCCGGCACCGACTTGCCCGCCGCCTGCAACCATCCCCGCACTTCGCCGACGTGGCTCACGATCGCGGTCGGCCGATGCCGCCGATACCAAGCCATAAAATCGTCGCGCGCGCCCGCCAGATTACGCGGGTCATCCCGCCCCGGTATGGCCAGCAAGGGCACGCGCTGCGCCTCAGGCTGGACCGATTGGAAAAAGTGAAAGGGCGACTCGAAACTGTGGTTCGCCCGCCGCAGCGTTTCCGTCGCCGCCACCATGCCGATGCGCGTATGCCCCAGCCGCGCCAGCTCCCGCACGCTGCGCAGCGTGGCGTTGTGCTGGTGGCAGGCCACCACATGCAGTCGCGGCGTCGCCAACGAATACCCGATCGCCACCGCCGCGAAGGCCTCCACGTCGAGCTCCAACTCGGTGCCCGACATCGGCTGCGGCGGAAAAACCACCCCGCGGATGCCGCGCGCCAGCAGGACCTCCCGCGCCCGGCGCGCCGTCATACCCGGCTCGGCCAGCCAGAATTCCTCCAGCTTGTAGCCCATCTGCGTCGCGATGCGCTGCGCCCCTTGGTGATAAACCGCGATGTTCGCCAGCTCCCGCCCCTCGCGCCGGTCCGGGAAATTGTTCACCCAGGCCAGGGTGGACTGAAACGCCGCCGGCTGCCGCGCGCGCCGATAGTTGCTCAAGGCGGTCAACATCGGGTCCGGCGCGTAGCCCAGCTCCTTCGCAATCGCCCGAATCTTCGCCCGCTTGCCCGCCTCCACATACGTGTCGTTTTTTAACGCCCGCCAGGCCGTCGAGACATGCACCCCCGCCCGGGTGGCGACTTCCTTCAAGGTGACTCTTGCATCTTGCATCGTAGTGTTGGGGTAAAAAATGAAAGTGTTTGCAGGCGGACGTCATCGGCGCGCTTTTCCCGGCTGTTTTCAATCGTAATCCGCGCCGATCACGGAGCGTTTACCCTTCGTCCACTTCATCACCCACCTCATGAGCGGCAGCGTGCGCATCGGCATTATTGGCGTCGGCAACATGGGCCTGGCCCATGCCCGGCAGATTCTCGCTGGTAAAATCCCCCGCCTCGAACTCGCCGCCGTGGCCAACCCCGATCCCTCCCGGCTGGCCCTCGTCCCCCAGGTGAAAGGTTTTAAAAAGACCCAGGACCTCATCGCCTCCGGCTTGGTCGACGCCGTCCTGATCGCCACGCCCCACTACGAGCATACCCCGATCGGCATCGCCGCTTTGCAAGCCGGCCTCCACGTCATGATGGAGAAACCCATCTCCGTGCACTGCGCCGATGCCAAGCGCCTGCTGGCCGCCCACCGGGGCCGCGAAAAATCACAGGTTTTCGCCGCCATGTTTAATCAACGAACCGACCGCTATTACCAAAAAATACGCGCCTTGGTTCGCGACGGAGAACTAGGGCAAATCCGACGGGTAAACTGGATCATCACCAACTGGTTCAGAACCCATGCCTACTACGCCTCCGGCGGCTGGCGCGCCACCTGGGCCGGCGAAGGTGGCGGGGTGCTGCTCAATCAGGCACCACACAACCTCGATCTGCTGCAGTGGATTTTTGGTCAACCCACCCGCGTCACCGCCCATTGCGGCTTCGGCAAATACCACGACATCGAGGTCGAGGACGAAGTGACCGCGATTCTCGAATTCGCCGGCGGCGCCACCGGTGTTTTTATCACCTCCACCGGGGAAGCCCCCGGAACCAACCGCTTGGAAGTTTGCGGCGAGCGCGGCAAACTCGTCTACGAAAACGACCGCCTGACGTTCACCCGCAACGAAGTGCCCATGGGCGAATTCTCGCGGACCTGTCCACAGGCCTTCGCCACTCCCGCCAAATGGGACATCACCATCCCGGCCGAAGGCCACGGCGGACAACACAACGAGATCCTCGAAAACTTCACCGACGCCATCCTCGACGGAGCCCCCTTGATCGCGCCCGCAGCCGAGGGTCTGCACTCCGTCGAACTGGCCAACGCCCTCCTGCTGTCCGCCTGGACGAACCGCTCCGTTTCACTCCCCCTCGACGGCCGCCGCTTCGAAAAAGCGCTGCAGGCAAAGATAAACGAAGCGGCCAAAAAAGGCGACGCCCCACCGCCTCGCCACGTCACCCAACGGACGCATAAAACGTCCTGAACCCACCATGAAACGCTCCCAGATCGCCGCCCAACTCTACACCGTCCGGGATTTTTGCAAAACCGCCGCCGACTTGGCCGTCACCGCCCGCCAACTCCGCCAGATCGGCTACACCGCCGTGCAGGTCAGCGGCGTAGGCCCCATCCCCGCCGATCAAATCGCCGCCATTCTTCACGGCGAAGGCCTGACCATCTGCGCGACCCACGAAAACAGTCAGACCCTGCTGGATGACACCGATCGGGTCATCGAACGGCTTCGCGTGCTAGACACCCGCCACACCGCCTATCCCTACCCGGCCGGCGTCGACTTCGACCAACCGGCCCACGTCGAAAACCTCGTGCGAAAACTCGACCTCGCCGGCGCTCGCCTGCGCTCGGCCGGCCTGGTGCTCGGCTACCACAATCACGCCCACGAATTCTACCGGCCGGCCGGTGGCCCCACCGTCTTGGAACGCATCTACGCCGATACCGCTCCTCACCATCTCGTCGCCGAGCTCGACACCTACTGGGTGCATCGCGGCGGCGGGGACGTGGTCGCTTGGGTGCGCCGCCTCGCCGGCCGCCTGCCCTGCATCCACCTCAAGGACTATCGGGTGAATCCCGTCGGCGAACCCACCTTCGCCGAAATCGGAGCCGGGACGCTGCCCTTTGACCGCATAATCGCCGAGGCCGAGGCCGGCGGTTGCGAATGGTTCATCGTCGAGCAAGACACCTGCCCCGGCGACCCCTTCGACTCTTTGCGCCAAAGTTTCGATTACCTCTGCCAACACCACGTTTCCTGACCGCCCCTCCACCCCAAGCCCTTCCATCTACCATGCCCGCCTTCCTGCACGAAGACTTCCTGCTCACCACCGCCACCGCCCGCCGCCTCTACCACGAGGTCGCCCGCGACCTGCCGATCTACGACTACCACTGTCACCTTCCCCCCGACCAGATCGCGGCCGACAAACAGTTCCGCAACCTGGCCGAGATCTGGCTCGGCGGCGACCACTACAAATGGCGCGCCCTGCGCTCCGCCGGCGTCAACGAAGACCTCATCACCGGCACCGCCACCTCCGACTACGACAAGTTCCTCGCCTTCTGCCGGGTCGTGCCCGGCCTGGTGCGCAACCCCCTCCACCACTGGTCGCACCTCGAACTGCGCCGCTACTTCGGCATCGACCTCCTCATCAACGAGGCCAACGCCCCCAAGATCTGGGAAATGGCCAACGCCCGCCTCGCCACCCCCGCCCTCACCACCCGGGGCATCCTCACCTCGAACCGCGTCAGCGTGGTCTGCACCACGGACGACCCGGCCGACACCCTCGAACACCACGTCGCCATCGCCGCCTCCGGCCTCAAGACCCGCGTCTACCCCACCTACCGCGCCGACAAACTCATGGCCGTCGCCGCCCCCGCCGTCTTCAACGCCTGGTGCGACCAGCTCGCCGCCCGCGCCGACCTCGACGTCAAGGACCTGGCCAGCCTGCTCGAAGCGCTCGACCGCCGCCACGCCTTCTTCCACTCCCTCGGCGGCCGCCTCTCCGACCACGGCCTCGAAAACATCCCCGACGCCGACTGCTCCGACGCCGAGGCTCGCGCCCTCTTCGCCCAGGCCCGGGCCGGCCGCGCCGCCACCCCCGAGCAAACCGCCAAGTGGGTTTGGTATATGATGCTCTACCTCGGCCGCCTCGACGCCAAACGCGGCTGGACCAAGCAGCTCCACCTCGGCGCCCTGCGCAACAACAACAGCCGCCTGCTCGCCCGCCTCGGCGCCGACGCCGGCGTGGACTCCATCGGCGACTTCCCCCAGGCCCGCGCCCTCTCCCGCTACCTCGACACCCTCGATCGCGAAAACGCCCTGCCCAAGGTCGTGCTCTACAACCTCAACCCGGCCGACAACTACGTCTTCGCCACCATGATCGGCAATTTCCAGGACGGCACCATCCCGGGCAAGATCCAGTTCGGCAGCGGCTGGTGGTTCCTCGACCAGAAGGAGGGCATGGAGTGGCAGATCAACGCCCTGAGCTCCCTCGGCCTGCTCTCCCGCTTCGTCGGCATGCTCACCGACTCGCGCAGCTTCCTCTCGTATCCTCGCCACGAATACTTCCGCCGCCTGCTCTGCAAGATCCTCGGCGAAGACGTGGACGCCGGCCTGGTGCCGGACGACCCCGCCGCGCTGGACGCCCTGGTGCGCGACATCTGCCACGAAAACGCCGCCGCCTACTTCGGCCTCAACCTGGCGCGCTAGAATCCGGCCGAGACAGGAGACAAATCAACCAGACGCCTCAGATCGTGCCGGTCGAGCGAGCCGCAGTGCGCACCGAGCCAAGCCCGTGGGTGGCGCCGACACCCGAGCCCGCCGCCGCCCAGTTGCTCGCGCACCTCGGCCTGAACCTGCCCAAGGGCCCCCGTGTCGTGGCTGCTGTAGTGCCGAAAATCGCCTCATAAATTACGCAAAGCACTGCGAATCAAAGAAAGCGTTCTGCGAACTTACGAACTCGGATTAAGCTTTCGCCGACTCGGGGATGTTGCGTTCGTCGGCGGCCTCGGCGACGGCGACGAACAGGTTGGGCAGGTCGCTTTCCAGATCGCCGCTGTCGGCCGCGCCTTTTTCCGGGTCGATGTCGAGGCCGACCTCGAGGTCGCCCAACGACACTTTGACGCCGTTCATGAAACCCTTGAGCACGGCCAGGCCGCGTTTGGCCTTGTCGCCGGCTCCGGCCACCCGATCCAGCTCAAAGAGAAGTTTGCGCAAGGGCGGCACGAGCAATGCGGCCAGCGATTTATCTTCATGCGCTTCCACCAGCACGGTGCGGTATCCGGTCTTGCTGGCGATCCGCTCGATTTCGTTGAGGAGGACGGTCTTGCCGACGCCGCGCAGGCCCGTGAGCAGGATGCTTTTTTCGGACCGCTTTGCTTGGACGGGACCGAGGAGGATGCGCACCTGTTCGAGGATATTCGCACGACCGACCAGTTCGGGCGGGGGAAAGCCGGCACCGGG
>CAYNUW010000145.1:0-8426 GCA_964400455.1 uncultured Akkermansia sp.
CCCCCGAGCGCGTGGTCGTCACCCTGCCCGCCGCCCCAGCCCGCCTCTTCGCCCGCGTGCGCCACACCGCCCAACCTTGATCGCCTCCCTCCGACGGCGCGCCGCATTCGGCGGCGCGCCTTCTTTATCCGCAATGCGCAACGATGCGTGCACCAGCGGATTTGTTTAAACCTCCCACTTCGTTTGCCTACTTTCCCATCCGGATCGTTCCCCCGTCCCGCGACCCCGGCCTAGCACCCACGCTTTCCTCCCATGCCCACCATGCCCGTCCATCTCGCTGCGCGTTCCAACGCCTCCAAACGCGCTTTCACCCTGATCGAACTGCTCACCGTCATCGCCATCATCGGCATCTTGGCGGCGATCATCATCCCCACCGTCGGCGCCGTCCGCAACAAAGCCAAAACCCTGCAGTGCACCGCCAAACTGCGCGAATGGGGCAAGGTCGTCCGACTCTTCGCCAACGACAGCAAAGGCAACATACCCCTGCTCATTAATCTCTCCGGCGACACGCCGCTCCAGTTCTACAACGCCTACTTTCCCAAGGGCAAAGATTTCGACAGCGGCTCCGCCAGCACGGTGCAAGCAGTGGATTTCTGGACGGTCTGCCCCACCATCACCCGCAGCGTCAGCGACGAAGCGAACCGGCGTTACTACAATTTTCTTTCCCCCAACGGCACCGGCAAAAAAACCGCTCCCTCCGGCACCAACGCCTTCGGCACCGGCGCCATCGGCAAAGCGGTCGAATATTACAACCTGACCTCCGCCAGCTCGCCCAGCCGGCTGATTCTCATGATGGAACAACTCCCCGGCAGCGACGCCCCCATCCGCGGCTCCGCCTACGTTCCGGATTTCAACACCAGAGTTTTACCCATCCTCAATAACGCGGACAAAACCCTCGTGCGCCACAACGGCGTCATCAACGTGCTCTACCTCGACGCCAGCGTGCGCACCCGGCAACGCTCCGAGGTCGAGTTCCTCCCCACCGGCGGCACCACCCTCACCACGGATCCACGTTTTAATCTCTGAACGAAACTGCGTTCGTTCAAGAGCCCCACCGGTTTCAACCGCCCGGACTCATCGCCCTTCACCGGCGACGGTCCGGGCCTTTTTTCGCCTCCTCCACAACCCATCTCTTCCCCATGCGCTCCAATTTGCTCGTCAGCTGCTTAGCCTCCCTGGCGGCCTCGCTCTCCGCCGCCCCGGACCTCGTCCCCGCCCTTCCGGTCATACCCGACCGCACCTTCAGCGTCGCCGACCACGGCGCCTTACCCGACGACGGCGCGGACGACACCGCCGCTTTCCGCGCCGCCATCGCCGCCGTCGCCGCCGCCGGCGGCGGCCGCCTCGTCGTGCCCGCAGGTGATTTCCACGTCGGCCAACTCACCTTGGTCAGCCGCCTCGACCTGCACCTGCAAAAGGGCGCCCGACTGGTCTTCTCCACCGATCCCGACGCCTACCGCATCGAGGGCCGAAAATTCAAACCCTTGGTCCACGCCAACCGCGTCCAAGACCTCGCCATCACCGGCGAAGGCACCCTCGACGGCAACGGCCAAGCCTGGTGGACCGAGGCCCGCGCGTTCAAGGACGCCGCCCGCGCCCGCGGCGACAGCAACGAGGAAATCGGCCGCCCCCGCCTGCTCATCATCGAGCGGGCCCAACGCGTCCTCGTCGAAGGCGTCACCCTCACCAACTCTCCGCAGTTCCACTTTATTCCCTCCCGCAGCGAAGACGTTACCGTGCGCGGAGTCACTGTCCGAGCTCCCCACCACGCACCCAATACCGACGGCATCGACCCCGCCGCGTCCAAGCGCGTGCTCATCACCCACTGCCTCATCGACACCGGCGATGACAACATCGCCATCAAATCCGGCGCCCCCGAACATGGCCCGGTCGAGGACATGCTCGTCGAGCATTGCACCTTTCTCGGCGGCCATGGCATGTCCATCGGCAGCGAAACTTACGGCGGTGTCAAAAACCTCACCGTGCGCCACTGCACCTTCGACGGCACCGAAGCGGGCATTCGCCTCAAATCCGCCCGGGGTCGCGGCGGCGTGGCCGAAAACCTCACCTACCATGACCTCACCTTGCGCAACGTCGAGGTCGCCATCCAGATCACCAGCTACTACCCTAATCGCACCACCCCCAAACCCGGCGTGCCGGATCCCGCTCCCGCCGTTCGCGATCCCCGCACGCCCGTCTGGAAAAATATTACTATCCGCGACGTAAAGTCCACCGGTGGCACCAAAACTGCCGGCATCATAATCGGACTGGCTGAAGAACCGGTGCGCGACATCACCATGGAAAACGTCTTCATCGAGGCTCCGGTCGGCCTACGCCTCGCCTACGCTCAAGGCATCACCTTGCGCAATGTCGAGATCCGCCCCGCCAAGGGTGAACCTTGGCTGGTCGAAGCCACCGCCGAAACCCCTCGCACCCTGGAATAGTCCAAGACCAAAAACTTAACGCCGCCCTGCACAAAATCTCGCACCCTTCAGGTGCGCTACGTAGCCTCGCGGTTCTTTTTTCCAACCCTGCTCATGTCCGCCCGCCTCAACGCCTTCCTCCTCGCCAACGGCCTCCGCATCGCCTCGAATCCTTGCGTCAGCCCCGACTTCTGTCTCGCCTGGCCCGAACTCCGCGACCGGCTGCTTTCCGGCGGCGCCGGACTGCGCACTTGGGAGCAGTCCCGTTTCTCCACCGCCCACGGCGAATGGACCCTCGTCGAGGACCCCGCCACCGGCGATCACGCGTGGCTGCTCACCGCCCCGGCCACTCCCGCCTTGACCGCACTCGCCGACGGCGTGGCGGTGGACGCCCGCACCGCCGCCTTCCCCGCCTCCTGGAAAAATCTGCTCACCCTCAAAAACCACCTGCTCGCCCACGACTCCGGCGCCACCGTTTTCCCCACCGCCGGCGGCAACCTCGGTCGCGGCACCCTCGGTGTCGGCGCCCGCTTCACCACCTTGCACTGGCCCGCGGTCGAATGGGCCATGGCCAACCTCGGCCTCGGCTTGACCGCCAACCAGAACTCCATCCCGCGCGAACTCGTCTATGACGTGGAAGCCATGCTCGACGGCCGCCTCGACAGCGTGCCCTTCCCCTTCATCGGCGCCAACGTGCCCGAGGGCCACCAAGGCCAGAGTGTCGAGGGCATGAGCCACGGCTGCGTGCTCTCCAAGCTCAAGACCGGTTTTCACCGCCGCCGCATCGCCTGGTCCTTTAACGCCGACCATCAACCCATCGGCGGCAAATTCGACGTGCGCGAAGACGCCCTCGTGACCGGCTGCCTGCTCGCCAGCTACATAACCTTCGACCTCTCCCCCGAACTCGCCGCCGGCACCCGCGCCCAACTGGCCGACATCAACCCCGCCCTGGTCGCCCAGGTTCGCGCCCGCGTGGCGGCCGCCGGCCTCTCCCTCGACGAGACCGCCTTTGTCGCCCTGCTCGAAGCGGTTTGGCCGGCCATGGCTAAAATGAAACGCCGCGACGAGAAATACGCCGCCGCCCGCGCCGCCGCCTTCACCACCCCGGAGGGTCGCGCCTACCTGCGCGAGCTCTCCATCGACGAACTCCCCGGCCTGACCACCCCCGAGACCACCGCCGTCATGCTCGCCCTTTGTGAAGCCCTGGGCATGAAGATCCACTTCGTCGCCCCCGCCTTCGGTTTCCAAAAAAACATGCCCTACCCCGACAACGCCGCCCTCCGCGCGTTGATCGAAAAACAATGGGCCGTCTGCCGCGCCTTCGACGCCAGCATCGGTTTCCACTCCGGCTCCGGCAAATCCGCCGACAACTACCGCGTGATGGGCGAGGTCACCGGCTCCCGCCTCGAAATCAAAACTTCCGGACGCTACACCTACGAAATGGGCCGCGCCCTGTTCGCCTCCACCGACGCCGGCGACCAGGCCCTCTGGCGCGATTGGTATCGCTTCACCATCGAGCTCGCCCTCGCCGGCTCCTTCGCCGCCGACCCCACCGAACGCAAGATGGCTCGAACCTTCGTGCTCGACGCCCTCGTCAAAACCGGCGCCCACGCCGAAGAAAGCTCCGTCTTCGCCGACCCCTCCGCCACCCGCCGAGCCATCGAGGCCCTGCCCCCCAGCCCGGAACACATGTTCTGGTTTGAATACAACTTCCTTTACGTGCTCGCCGCCGACGGACGCGCCGAAAAGACCGCCCTGGGCGACCACACCGCGTCCGGCTACCGCCAACGCGCCCGCTTCTACGCCATCAGCGACGAAGGCCGCCTGCGCTACGCGAAAAACGTCGCCGCCTACCTGCTGTTTCTCGCCGAAACCACCGGACTCGCCCCCGCCGGCCGCGTCGCCGAGGCCAAGACACGTCTCGAGGCCACCCCCTCGCTCGCCGCCTTCCTCGCCGCCATCGGCGCGTAAGCCCCCCGGCGAACCCCGGTCGCTGACTCGACCCGCTTCAGGCTATCAGCCCGTAGCGGGAAGTCCCGTGCGCCATCCGGTCACGACCTTGCCAGGCCTGTTTGTGGACCCAGCCTAAATCTCGTAATCCGCTATGTGCTCCGCGGCGGGACCGCGGCCGCTCGCTTGATTCTCCGCTCGCTTGCGATCGTAGTAGATGCGCACATCCGCCTTGCCCGAGGCTCCGTCGTCCGCGAGTAATTTTTTCGCCCGCACCAAGGCTTTTTTGGTGCTCATGGTCAGGTTGGCTTCCGCCGGAAAGATGTTTTCCGCCCCGACGATCCGCCAAGCATCGCTCCGCCTCAACACCCGCTCCACATCGGGAGTGATGCCGCTGATCAAAAGGTGCCGCCGACTCGCCCGCAGCGCCTCGTTCAACTGCAGCAGCGACATCACCGACGTCGCGTCGAGGTGTCGCGCGTTCTTCATCCGCAAGATCACCACCCGCACCCCGCCGTCCTCCGCCAGGTAACGCACCTGATCCTGAAAAAGATCCGCCGCGCCGAAAAACAATTCCCCCTCGACATGCACGATCGAGATCGCCGCCTCCCCTCGACGCTCTCCCGGCTCCAACTGGGCCAGCTGCCCCTCGGCATTAAAGCCATACTCCACCAGCGCCGGCGCGCTGGCTTTCTTCAAAAACAAGACCAACGACGCCCCGATGCCCACATACACCGCCGTGTCGAGCTGCAGAAAAAGCGCCGAGGCCAGCGTCAGCCAAAAGACGATCGCATCCGAGTTGGTCGCCCGGGTCACTATGCGCACCTGGGCAAGATTCACCAAACGCAACGATACCAACACCAGGTAAGCGGCGAGCGTTGCGATGGGGATGTCGTTGATCAAACCCGCCGTCAGCGCGAGTATCGCCAACACCAGCACGCTGGACAACATGGTCGCCACCTGAGTCGCTCCACCACTGTGCTGACACACCGCGCTGCGCACAAACGACGAGGACCCGGGCATCGCCCCAAAAGCCGTCGCCGCCAGGTTGCCCGCCCCCATCGCGATCAACTCCTGGTTCGGATTCACCCGTTGCCCCGACCGCGCCGCCAGACTCTTGGTGATGGAAATCGCCTCCAACATACCCAGGATAGCGGCCGCCAGCGCCACGCTGGTCAGCGCCGGCACCAGCGCCAGACCTTCCGCGTTGGTCGGACACCCGACAAAAAGCGGCATCTCGCCCGAAATCGCCCCGCCATCCCCGACCAGCGGCACGGCGAAATCGGACAATCGATACACCGCCGAAACCGCCACCGATATCGCGATCACAATCAATCCCTCCGGCCAAGTCGGTCGCACTCGCCGGATCAGCAGCCTCGCCAGTAAACTCACGATGCCCACCCCCGCGGTCATCGGGTTCAACGCAAAGGTGCCCACGCTGCCGAGCAAATGTCGAATCGTCCCCGGCAACGATACGTCTCCCGACGCGCCGATGCCCAGCAGATTGCCCACCTGCCCGACCGCGATCAGCACCGCCACCGCGCAGGCGTAGGCCACGATCACCGTCCTCGAAATGAACTGCGTCAGCGAACCCAGCTTAAAAAAACCCGCCGCCAACTGAAAAACTCCGATCAAAAAACCGATCACCAACACTTTTTCCAACGGCTTCAAAGGCACCTCCGCAACCGTCAACAGTGCGCCGGCCAGGATGATGGAAATCGTGTTGGTGGGACCAAAAACCAGATGCCGCGACCCGCTGAACAAGGCGCAAAAGAACCCGCCGATGATCGCCGTGGCCACCACCGCCGTCGCCGGCAGTCCCACCACCAACGCGAAACCGATCGCCTGCGGAATGGTCACGATCGCCACCATCGCACCCGCCGTGGCGTCGGCCCGAAACTTCTCCAACGAGTAGCTCCTCAGCGCCCGCACCACCGGAGGTATCGGGTCGAGACGCAGATAATCGACCGCCTCGGTGAGGACGTCTCCGGCCTTGTTCAGGACCCGGCTCGCATGTTCAGTGGGCGAGGTGGACAAGGTCGCGTCGTTTTACAGCTGGATGCCGACCTTTTCCAAGATGCGCTGCAGGTCATCGTTTCCAGCGTAGGGGATCACGATCCGCCCCTTGCGCCCGGACCCTTTCACCGCCACCCGTGCGCCAAAATGCGAGGTCAACCGCTTCTCGACCTGCGCCAGCGCCGCCGCCTCGACCGCCGGCAACGCCCGCCCGCCGCCGGCCCCCGCCGTTGCTGACCCGGGCCCGGCGGAGAGCTTGCGCGCCTGGGCCAGAGACTCCGTGCCCCGCACACTCAAACCCTCGGCTATAACTCGGCGGGCCAGCAGCGCACGCTGCGCAGGATCCGCCACCCCAAGCAACACCTTGGCATGACCAAAACTGAGCAATCCCTTCGCCACGTAGCCTTGTAGCTCACCGTCGAGCGAAAGCAGTCGCAGGGTGTTCGCCACACTGGTTCTCGACTTCCCCACCCGCTCCGCCGCAGCCTCTTGCGTGAGATCAAAGTCCCGGATCAAGCTGGCGTAACCATACGCTTCTTCCAACGGATTCAACCCTTCACGCTGTAGATTCTCGATCAATCCCAAGGCCGCCGACGACGCATCCCCGGCCGCAACCAAACGGGCGGGGATGGTCTTGATCTTCAGCAGCTGAAACGCCCGCCACCGCCGCTCGCCCGCGATCAACTGATATTTGCCGTCACTCTGCTTGCGCACGACCACCGGCTGCAACAAACCCTCCGCGCGAATGCTGTCCGCCAGCTCCTGCAAATGCTCCGGTGAGATCTCTTTGCGCGCTTGGTAAGGACTCGGCACGACGGCCGCGACCGCCACCTCCACAAAGCCTCCCGCAGCAGCCGGCGCAACAACTTCGGGCGCAGATGCCGCAGGCGGCGGCGCGACGGGCGCAGATTTTGGCGCGGCGGCGGCGATCAGTCCGCCGAGTCCGCGGCCGAGGCGGGATTTGGGTTGGGCCATAGGATCAGGAAAACGAAGTCAGGAACGCGCGGCGAGCGGAGTTTTTGGACCGCACTTTATTTCCCACCCGGGATAAAAAGCACCTGCCCCACCTGCACTCGCGTCGGATCCACAATCTTGTTGGCATTGATGATGTCCGCCAGCTTCGCCCCGGTCTTCTGGGCGATACGCGAAAGCGTGTCTCCCGGCGCCACCGTGTAGGTGATCCCATCCTTGGGGAAATTATCCGTGAAGGTCGGCGCCGCCACCGGCGCCGCCGCGCGCTGCCTGGTCGCTTGCGCATCCAGCGCGGCATTCGTCTGCCGCGCCAGATTCTCCATCTGGGTCGCGACCACCGCCAGCACCTCGGACTTGGTCTGCGCCTGCGCCGCCTTGATCTCGCGCGATAAATCGGCCACCGCCGTATTCAGCTGCGACAGCGTGGCCGCATCGGCCCGCGCGCCGGCGGTGGCACGCGCCAAACGGGCGTTCTCGGTTTCCAACTGCTCCACCCTCAGCGACAACTCGCCCACCCGCTGCACCAGCAGCCGCACGTCCTCCCGCAAATTTGCCAGCTCCGCCGCCGGCGATTGCACCGTTTGGGCGGACAAGGCGGCGGTGAACCACACCCCAGCATGGAAAATAAAAAGACCGGCAGCACGTTTCATTCTGCCCGCAACCCGTAACAAGTCCGCGCCTCCGCACAAGCGCGACCTGCAAAACTTCCACCTTGGTCGCGGGCCCTTGTCCGCCGGGGACGGCTCACGCCGCGCACCTAAGCCCGGCTCCGGTCCGCCACCGCACAAAAGACAGCCCCGCCCGCACCGCCGCCGCGAACTGATTCGCTTGCGCGCGAAACGCGCGCAAACCACCGCGGGACTGATTACAAAACAATGCTTCGTTTCGCATCGCACCGCTTCCGCTTGCCAAGCGAGGGAACCGACACGACTTAACCGCGTTCATATCGACCAGATAGTTTAACCCATCCACTTCCCACGCCATGCTTACACTCATTGTTCTTATCGCCGGTCCTATGCTGTTCGGCCTATATGCGCAGATGAAGATCCGTTCCGCCTATGCGCG
>CAYNUW010000146.1:0-8417 GCA_964400455.1 uncultured Akkermansia sp.
ACCGAGGCCGGCGTGCTGGTTGCGCGCCACCACCATGGCGCGGGTGACGCCGTGTTCGCGCCATTTTTCACCGCCGGTCAGGATGTTGAGCAGGACGGGTTGCAGGCGGTCCACGGCCGCGGCGAATTTGGCCTCCGGAGTCTGGCGCGCCTCGAACTCTTCCCAAGCGGCGCGCAGCTCGGCGCCTTGGTCCTGGGGCAGGAGCCCGAAGATGCGTTCTGCGGCCAGGGCTTCGCGCTCGTGCTGACCGGCGAGGCGGGCGGTGTCGTAGGCATAGGTGTCGCCCGCGTCGATCTCGACCAAGTCGTGAATAATGAGCATGCGCAGCACGCGGGCGAGGTCCACCGGGGCGTTGCTATGCTCCGCGAGGGTGATGGCCATGAGGCAAAGGTGCCAGGAGTGTTCGGCGTCGTTTTCGCGGCGGCGGCTGGTGGGCAGCAGGGCTTGGCGGTGGATTTCGGCGAGTTTCAGGCACTCGGTTAAAAAGGCATACTGGCGGGCGAGGCGGGTCATGAGGGTCGAGCTTGTCGGCCGCCGGCGGAGCGGGCGAGCCGATCCGCGACGGTGGCGGCGCCGAACATGGCGGCGAGCAAGAGTGCCGGGCCGACCCAGGGGCCCCACCGGGTCCACTCGAACCAGGCGGGCAGACCGAGGATGACCAGCGCGAGCACGGCGTGGGTGGCGAAGACCACGAGGGAATGACGACCGAGCAGTTCGAGGGGGCGGGATCGGAGGGTCAGCCAGGGCGGGCGCCGGCCGCGGTCCGCGAGCGAGGCGTTCAGGAGCATGGCCAAGGCGAGGACGTTGAGCAGGCGCAGCGGAGCGAGATCGTTCTTGTTGCTCCAGGCGCTCCAGAACGCCTCTGGCTGGCCGGCGGTGAACCAGCCATGGCGGGCGGCCAGGAGCAGCACGCAGATCAGCGCGGAGGCGGCGAGCAACGGGCGGGAGAGGTGGAGCGCCTGCGCTTGATGGGCGGTGGCGCGGGCGTGGCCGGCGGCGACGCCGAGCAAGTAAAGAAACTGCCACGCGCCAAAGTTGAAGGCCCCGGTGTTTATGACGCCGTAGACGGTGGGTTGGCTGGGCACGGCGACGTTGGTGAACGCCCAGACCAGAGCCGAGCCGGCGAGCAGGGCGGTGCGCCGTCCGCGCATGAGTTGGCGCAAGGCCAGTGGCGTGATGAGCAGGCAGCCGCAGTAAAGCGGGAGCACATCGAGCAGGCCGGGCTGATGGACGAGGAACACGGTGGCGAGCAGCGAGCCGAGCGGTTGTTCAAACCATATCCACGGCGTGCCCACGGGTGGTTGCCCGGAGCCGCTCAGCAGCGCATAGAGGCCCATCCACACCAGCACTGCGGCGACCGTGATCAGGTGGGCGCCGTAAACCACGCACACGCGCCGGAGGAGGTGCCGTGTGGCGGCCGTTTTGCCCTCTTGGGTGAACCGTTTGGTATACACCAGGCCGACCAGCACGCCGGCCAGAAGGATAAAGCCTTCCGCGGCGGTGACGAAGCCCAAGGGCTGCCGGGTCAGGAACCCCAGCGCGCAAGGCACGTGATTGAGCGCCATCCAGAGCAGAAAAAGCCCGCGCAGCGCGTCGAGCGCGACCTGCCTGGGCCGTGGTGGGCCGGGCGGGGGGGCGCCGGGGACCGGGGAGTTTTGGGGTTGGGACATGCGGAGGCGGGGGTGGAAGTAGGCCGACCCTGGCCCGCCGCCGAGCTTTTCCTTGCCGCCGCGCCTTGGGTGCTGTCCTGTGGACCCTTTTCCCTGCCATGAAAATCCTCGTCGCCGACAAGATCTCTCCCAAGGGCGTCGCCTACCTGCGTCAGCAGCCGGGCTTTGAAGTCATTGAGGCCTACGGCTCCTCCCCGGAGAAAGTTCTCGAATTGGTGAAGGACGTGCAGGCCATCGCCGTGCGCTCCGAGACCAAAATCACCCGCGCGGTCTTCGCCGCCGCCCCGCACCTGAAGGTCGTGGGTCGGGCCGGCGTGGGGGTGGACAATGTCGATGTCGAGGCCGCCACCGAGCACGGTGTCGTGGTCATGAACACGCCCGGCGGCAATACCATCGCCACGGCCGAGCTTACCTTCACCCACATGCTTTGCGGGGCCCGGCCGATCGCCAACGCCGCCGCCTCGATGCGGCGCGGCGAGTGGGATCGCAAGTCGTTCTCCGGCGTCGAGCTTTTCAAAAAGACCCTCGGCATCGTGGGCATGGGTCGCATCGGCGGCGAAGTGGCCAAGCGCGCCCTCGCCTTTGGCATGAAGGTCGTGGCCTACGATCCCTACCTCGCTCCCAGCCGGGCCAAGGCCATGGGCGTGGAGGCTGTCACGCTGGACGAGCTGCTGCCCCAGGCGGACTACATCACCGTGCACATGCCGCTCACGGACGAGACCAAATACATGATCGACGAGGCGGCCTTGGCGAAGTGCAAGAAGGGCATCCGCCTGTTCAACTGCGCCCGCGGCGGTATCATCAAGGAAGCCGCCCTGCTGGCCGGCCTGAAGAGCGGCCATGTCGCCGCCGTCGGGCTCGACGTCTTCGAGGACGAGCCGCTGGCCAAGGACAGCGAGTTCCGCACCTTGCCCAACGTAACGCTCACGCCCCACCTCGGGGCCTCCACGGCCGAAGCCCAGGAATCGGTCGGCATCGAGATCGCCGAGCAGATCGCCGACGTGCTCTTGCACGGCGCGGTGCGCAATGCGGTCAACCTGCCTTCGATGGATGCCGCCGCCGCCAAGACGCTGGCGCCCTTCATCTCCCTGGGCGGCAAACTCGGCACCTTGGTGCAGCAAATCGCGCCCAAACAAATCGCCAAGCTGCGCGTCGCCTACACCGGCAAGGTCGCCGAGCTCGATGTCAACGCCATCACCCGCGCCATCCAGGGCGGTTTCCTGCGTCGCATCAGCGGCGACAGCGTCAATGCGGTCAACGCCCCGACTCTGCTCACCCGCCTCGGAGTGCAGTTCGAAGTGGTCAAGTCCACCGACGCCGGCGACTACACCGATTTGATCGAGGTCGAGGCCACCGCCGGCGACGGCTCGGTGCACAGCGCCCGCGGCACCCTGATGGGCAAGGCCAACGAGCCCCGTCTGGTCGGCATCAACGGCCGCGAGGTCGAGGTCGCGGCGGAGGGCTCGCTGCTGGTCCTGGAGAATCATGACAAACCCGGCATGGTCGGGGCGGTGGGCACCCTGTTGGGCGGAGATGGCGTGAACATCGCCGACATGTCGCTCTCGCGCCTGACTCCCGGAGGCACCGCCTACATGGTGGTGCGGGTGGATCACGAGCCGAGCGCCGCCGCCCGCGAAGCCCTCAAGGCCAACCCGAACATCAAGCTGGCCAAATTCGTGCAGCTCTGAGGCTGAAGCGGGCCGGGCGCCGCGATCCCGCCGCGCCCGGCCCGGCGGACGCGTCCCCGGTCCCAAGCGTTTGGCCGGACTCCACGTTTCAACATGCTCCTCCCGCTGACCATCGCCGCTCTCGCCGGCTACTTTCTCGGTGCGCTGCCCTTCGGCTGGCTCATCGCGCGTCGTTTCGGGATCAACATCTTCGAGCACGGCTCGAAGAATCCCGGCGCGACCAATGTGAAACGCGTGTTGGGCGGCCTGTTTGGCCGCAAGGGTAAACGCGCCGGAGACCTGGCGTTTCTGCTCGACGCGTTGAAGGGCGCGGCGGCGGCGGGCTGGCCGTTGTGGTTCCTTGGGTCGGGCGTGGTCGTCGGCGGAAACGTCGGCGAGGGCGAGGACGCCGTCCTTTACGTGGGCAGTCACGGGGACTCGGTCGCCATGGCGATCACCGGTCTGGTGTTTGCCCTGGTCGGTCACAGTTTCTCGTGTTTCACCCGCTTCAAAGGCGGCAAAGGCGTGGCCACCTCCGCCGGGGGGTTGATCGTGCTGCTGCCGCTGCCGACGGTGTGCGCCCTCGCGGCGTGGATTTCCGTGTTCCAGTCGTCGCGCTACGTCTCGCTGGCCTCGATCGTCGCGGCCGTGGTGCTGCCTACCGCCGCCTGGCTGAGCTCGGCTCCAATCGCATTTACGGTTTTGGCCAGCCTGCTCGGGCTCTTTGTCATCGCCCGCCACCGCTCCAACATCCAGCGGCTCCTCGCCGGCACCGAAAACAAGTTCGAGCGCAAGCCACCTGCCTCGTGAGCGGCTTCCCTCGCCCCCCAGACCAGCTCGGTTTTTGGGTTGAACACGTTCGCGCGGTTGACCCTGACGTTTCCCGCGCCCAGTCTGCCCCTTCCCCCTAACCGCATGGCTACCTTCCGCATCGACATCCCCGTGCCCAGCATGGGTGCGACCGTCAACGAACTCACCGTCATCGACTTGAAGGTGGGCCCGGGCGACCGCCTCGCCAAGGGGCGCGTGGCGGCGGAGTTGGAGAGTGACAAATCGGTTTTTGAGTGGGAGGCGCCTTGTGATGGGGTGGTTGCGGCCGTGCACTGCCGGGCCGGGGACATCATCCGCTCGGGGGACCTTTTTATCAGCGTCGACACGGAAGACGAGACGCAGCGGCATCTCGCCGCCGGGGCGACGGCCCCGCAAGCGCAGCCCGTAGTGTCCGCGCCAACGGCGGCGCCGCTCTCCGCCGCCGTGCCGCCGTCGCCTGCCGCCGTGCCGCCTGCGCTCGCTGCGGCGCCTGTGCCGGCGGTTTCCGGTCCGGCTTGGACGCCCCGTGCGCGCAAACTCGCCGCCGAGGCCGGGGTTGATCCCGCCGCCGCCGTGGGTATCACCGCGACCGGCCCGGGCGGCGTGGTCTCGGGGGATGATTTCGCCCGTTGGCTGGCGGCGCGCCCGGCCGGCGGTCCCGCCGCCGGTGCGGCCCCGGTCGCCGCCCCGGCGGGGGTCGCTCCCGCGAAGGACGACACCGTGTGTATCGCCGGCGTGGGCTATGCGGTGCCGAAAAACATCCGTCCGACCAGCGAAATTTTGAAGGCTTTTCCGGGGCGGACCGAGGCCGAGATGCACAAGCTGACCGGCATCCACGAGCGTCGTTATGCGGATGCGGACGAAACCGCCACCTCGCTGGCGGCCACGGCCGCGCGCCATGCCTTGGCCAAGGCGGGCCTCTCGGCGGCGGATATCGGCGGCATCGTGCTCGCCACCATCATCCCTGACCAGCCGGTGCCCTCCATGGCCAGCGCGCTGGCCCGGCTGCTCGGCTGCCCCAAGGCCCTGGCGTTCGATGTGAACGCGGCCTGCTCGGGCTGGCTCTACGCCCTCGAGGTGGGCCGGGCGTTTATCTGCGGCGGGACCACGCGCACCGTGCTGGTCGTCACCGCCGAGCTCCTCTCCCGCATCACCAACCCGAACGACCACGAAACGGCCTTCCTGTTTGGCGACGGCGCGGGCGCGGCCGTGCTCACGGATGCGCCCGGCGGCCACCGTTTGCACCGCATGGCCCTCTCGGGCGACGCCAACCTATTCGAGGCCATCCAGCGTCCGGGCGGCGGCGCGGCGCGGCCGGTGCCTTGCGCGGACGGCAGCGATCGCGATGATTTCTACCTCCAGATGGACGGCGGCGCGGTCTTCAAGAACGCAGTCATCGCCTTTGCCGACCAGATCGAAAAGACCCTGACCCGCCATGGCCTGCGTCCCGAAGAGGTGGCCTGGATCGTGCCGCATCAGGCCAACGAGCGCATCCTGCGCGCGGTCGGCAAACGCGTCGGCATCCCCTACGAGAAGTTCGTCGTCACGATCTCCAAATACGGCAACACGTCGGGCGCGTCGGTTTCGATGGCCCTGGGTTGGGCGGCGGAAGAGGGCATTTTTAAAACGGGCGACCGCATTATCTTTTGCTCGGTCGGGGCCGGTTTGACCTACGCGGGAGGCCTGCTGGTCTGGTGACGCGCGGTGGGTCCGAGCTGATCGGCCGCGACGACGTTTTGCCCATGAACCAAGCTCCTGAACCCGCACGCGAGCGCGCGATCGTCGAGGCCGGGTTTGCCAAGATGGGCCTGGCGGGTGCGCGACGGCACGCGTTTCTTTGTCCGGGGCCGGAGTGCTGCTCCCGCGAGGTCGGGCTGGGCACCTGGGAGGCGCTCAAGGCGGCCTGCAAGGCGCAGGGCGCGCCGGCCCTGCGGAGCAAGGCGGAGTGCCTGCGTGTGTGCGCGGGCGGCCCGTGGCTGGTGGTTTATCCCGAGGGCGCGTGGTATGGCCGCGTCACGCCCGAGCGGGTGGAGCGGATCGTGCGCGAGCATTTGGTGGGCGGCGTGCCGGTGGCCGAGTGGGTGGAGCGCGAGCAGCCGCTTTGCGGCGGCGCTCCCGAGCGGGTTTAAACGGGGTCGCCGGACGTGCGGAAGATAACGTGACGCGGGCTTTTTTTGTTGCTCGGAGGTGTTCGCCGAAGCCCTGATACACCCCCTTCCTATGTCTGGATTAAAACGCACCCCGCTCCGTGATTTTCATGCCGCTCGCGGCGGTCGTCTGGTGGATTTCGCGGGTTGGGAAATGCCGGTGCAATACCGCTCGATCTTGGAGGAGCACAAGACGGTGCGCCGGGCCGCCGGCCTGTTTGACGTCAGCCATATGGGCGAGGTGGAGGTGCGGGGCGACGAGGCGCTTCGCTACCTGGAAACGCTGGTTACCAACGAAGTGGCGCGCTTGGTGCCCGGGCGGGTGCTTTACTCTCCGATGTGCGCCGAGGATGGCGGCACCCTGGATGACTTGTTGGTGTATATGCGGGCCCCCGGCGATTACCTCCTGTGCATCAACGCGGGTAACATCGAGCCGGACTTGGCCTGGCTGCGGAAGTTGGCCGAGGGTTACGCGGTGGAGATCGTGGATCGCAGCCCGGATATCGCCTTGCTGGCTTTGCAAGGGCCCGCGGCCGAGTCGATTCTGCAAGGCATGACCGGCGCCCGGCTCGGGCTGCTCAAGTCTTATCATTTTTGTGAGGGCACGGTGGCGGGGGTGCACTGTTTGATCAGCCGCACCGGTTATACGGGTGAGGATGGCTTCGAGCTTTACCATGCGGCGGCGGATGCCGTGCCCCTGGCGGAGTCCTTGCTCGCGGCCGGGGCGCCGGCCGGCCTGGAACTGGCCGGGCTGGGAGCGAGAGACAGTCTCCGGTTGGAGGCGGGCTATCCGCTGTATGGACACGAATTGGCGCGGGATATCTCACCGGTGGCGGCGGGTCTCGCCTGGACGGTCAAACCGGGCAAGGCCGTGCCCTGCGTGGGTCGTGATGCGTTGCTCCGCGAGATGGCCGAGGGCTCGGTGCGCAAGGTGATCCATTTTCGCACCGGCGATCGCCGCATCGTGCGCGCGGACACTCCGGTGCGGTCGGCTGGCGGTGACGTGGTCGGACGCGTGCTGTCGGGCACGCTTTCCCCGGTGCTGGGCGAGTGCATCGGCTCGGCTTTGGTCGCTTCGGTTTCCCTCGGTGAAGCCCTGGCGGTCGACGTGCGGGGAGCGGCCATCGGCTTGCTTCCGGTCAAGCCGCCGTTCACCCGCATCGGGCGGTCCGCCTCCTAGTTTTTAATCACACCTTTCGTCTTATGAGCCATATTCCCTCTGATCTTCTCTACGCCCGGTCGCATGAATGGTTGCGCCTGGGTGCCGACGGGCACGCCGAGATTGGCATCACCGATTACGCGCAATCCAGCTTGGGCGACATCACCTACGTGCAGTTGCCCAAACCCGGTGCCACCTTTGCGGCCGGCGAAGGTTTTGGCGTCGTGGAGTCGGTGAAGGCGGCTTCCGATTTGTATGCACCGGTCGCCTTTACGGTGGTGGAGGCCAACGGTGCGCTCGATGCCGCGCCCGAGATGCTGAATCGGGAGCCGTATGGCGAAGCTTGGATGCTACGCGTCAAGTTGGCGGACCCCATGCCGGCCGGGCTGCTGGATGCGGCCGCGTATGCGGCGCATCTCGGTTGAGGCCCCCGGAACGGCGTCATGCTGCCGCTTTGGGACACCCAGCCGCATCGGCGCAGTCCGGTTTTGACCGCGCTTTTGATCACGGCGTGTCTGGCGGTTTTTGGGTGGGAGGTGATTCAGCTGAGTGCCAGCCGGAGCGCCTTTGAGGCGTGGCTGGTCTCGCACGCCTTGGTGCCGGAGCGGTTCTGGGCGGGTTGGGATGAGGGGCGGCAGTGGCAGACGGTGTTGACCTCGATGTTTTTACACGGGGGCGTGGCCCACGTGCTGGGGAATTGTTGGTTCCTTTGGGTGTTCGGCAACAATGTGGAGGATCGTCTCGGCGCGCCGGGTTTTGCGGTTTTTTATCTGGTGAGCGGCACCGTGGCTGCGCTGGTGCAGGCGGCCGTGGACGTCTCCTCGAACGTTCCGATGATCGGGGCCAGCGGGGCGATTTCCGGGGTCTTGGGCGGGTATTTGGTCTGGTTTCCGCGTTCCTGGGTGGTGTCCTTGGTGCCCTGGATCGTGCCGATCCTGCCCATACCGGCGCTTATCTTTTTGCC
>CAYNUW010000147.1:0-8384 GCA_964400455.1 uncultured Akkermansia sp.
CCGCGCTTCGCGGCCGGAGCGAAACGCAAGGGTGCGGGTTTGCGAGCGATGTTCAGCAGGTAGGATTCCACTTCGGGGCGGGGGTGGAAGCAGGTGGAGGACACCTTGTGTCCCGGGGCGATATCGTAGGCGCTTTGGAGAAAGACGGAAATGGAGCCGAACTGTTTGGAGCCGGGGCGCGCCATGTAACGTTGCGCGGCCTCGTATTGCAGCATGAGGACGAGGCGTTCAGGCAGGGGGCCATCGAGCACCTTATCCATCCACGGGGTGGAGATGGCGTAGGGAAGATTGGCGACGATTTTGAAAGGGCGCTCGGGCTCTGGGAGGTCGGCGATGGGGTGCTCCATGGCGTCACCGTGGAGAATGTGGAGGCGGCCGGGAAACTGGGGTGACAGCTCCTCGGTGAGATGGCGGGCGAGGAGTTCGTCGCGCTCCACGGCCCAAACCTCCGCGCCGGTTTCGAGCAAGGTGCGGGTGAGGGTGCCCAAGCCGGGTCCGACCTCGACCACGCGGTCGCCGGCGGCTACGCGGGCAAGTTCGATCGATTTCCGCACGATGTTGCCATCGACGAGAAAATTCTGCCCGAGAAAATGTTTGGGATGGGCACCGAGGCGATTGAGCAGGGCGCGGGTTTCCGAGGCGGTGAGCGGCATGGCGGAGACAGGCGGTTTCAGGCGTCGCGGAAAGAAGCGATCAGCGCGGCGGGATCGGGCGTCTTCATGAGCGCCTCGCCGCACAGGATGGCGTGGGCTCCGCAGGCGCGGACCCGAGCGGCATCCGCAGCGGTGAAGATGCCGCTTTCGCTGACGGCGATTACTTCACGCGGGAAACGCGGGATGAGTCGTTCGCTGAGGGCGAGGTCGCATTTGAAAATGGCGAGGTCGCGGTTGTTGACGCCGATGATGGAGGCGCCGTGGGCGAGTGCGCGGTCGAGCTCGGCCTCGTTGTGAATTTCGAAGAGCGCATCCAGGCCGGCGGCGCGGGCGGAGGCGTGGAGGAGGCGGATGTCGTCGTCTTCGAGCGCCCGCACGATGATGAGCACGGCGGAAGCGCCGGCGGCGCGGGCTTCGAGCACCTGGATGGGGTGGACGAGGAAGTCCTTGCGGATGCAGGGGCGGGGCGCGAAAGAGGTGGCGTCGGCGCGAAAACGGGCGGTCACCGCCTCCAGGTCTCCGAGGGTGCCGCCGAAGTATTTTTCGTCGGTCAGCACGGAAAGGGCATCCGCTCCGGCTTCGCGGTAACGCAGAGCCTGGCTCTCGGCCGAGGCGCCGGCGTTGATGGCTCCGGCGGAGGGGGAACGGCGTTTGATTTCGGCGATCACGCCCAAGGTGCCATCGGCACGGCGGAGGGCGGCGGCGAAGCCGGGCGGGCGAGGCAGGGCGGCATCGAGCGCGGCCAGTTCCTCCAGGTGGACCGGGCGGGCGCGGGGTGCGGTTTCGAGGCGCTTGTGCGCCATGATTTCGGCTAGCTTATCGGACATGGCCGCGAACATGCCGGCAAAGCGGCCGACGTCGAGGGCCGATGAAGAACGATTGGCGCTGGCCCGGGCGTTTTCAGCCGGATTACGGCGCCGGCGTGCTTACTTGGAGGCGGAGAAATCTACGCGCCGGTGGAGCCAAGGGGGTGGAGTCGGGAACCTGGACCGTCCCCGGGGTGTTTTCTGCGCCGGTGCTCGACCAGATGGGTTGCCAGGGGCCGGTTAGCGAGTCGGCGGCTTGCACTTGGTAAACCAAGGCGGGGTCGGCGATGCGCTCAAAGGCCAACACCAGGGAAGGCGGCAGGCCGAGGGTGAGGGCGAGAGTCGGCAGGCGGCCGGGGTTGGGCGTGAGTGGATGCCCGCCCAGGGCGTATTCGAGCAGGTTGACCAGACCGTCGCCGTCGGGATCGGCGGTGTCGGCCGCGTCGCCGACGGGCGAGGGGGCGCCAAAATGGGTTTGGCGCCAGGTTTCGAGGGCGGTGAGCAAGGGCAGCGGCGCGGCGGCGGCGATGTTGGAGCGGGCGCTTTCGGCCGGACCGGAGAGGGCGGTGACGACGTAGTGATAGGTGACGCCCGGAGTGACGTTCGTGTCGGTGAAGGCGAGGGCGGGGAGGCGAGGGGCGAGGATCAGAAAGGGACCGGCGGCCGTCGTGGCGCGCTGGACGGAGTAGGCGTCGGCGGCGGGAACGGAGGGCCAGGCGAGGTCGAGTCGGGCGGGGCCGGGGGTGGCGGAGAGGTTCGTCGGCGCGGAGGGCGGGGCGAGAAAGGCGGCGAGTTCGGCGGCGCTGAGGGCGCGGGCGTAGAGGCGCACGTCGTCGAGGGTGGCGTTGAGGAAGGGATCGGAGGCGAATTGTGAGCGGCCGAGGTAGTTCGCGGTGGTTGAGCCGAGGTCGGCGGGGGCGAGGGTCATGGCCGGGTTGGAGCCGACGGCGACGCCGTTGACGTAGAGGGTGCCGGTGGTGCCGGAGAGGGTGACAGCGACATGGACCCAGGTGGCGGCGGGCAGGGCGGAGGAGCCATTGATGACCTGTTCGGCGCCGGAGGCGGTGGTGCGAATGGCGAAGCGCACGGTGCCGCTGCTGGAGGTGTGGCGGGGAGTCAGAAACAGGTAGTTGGTCGTGCCGGTGCCGCAGTCGAGGATGCGAGCCCAGGTGGAGAGGGAGTTGACCCGGACCCAGGCGGCGAAGGTGAAGTCGCGCAGGCCGTTCAGGACGCCGGCGGGCAAGGAGACGTGCTGGCCGGCGGTGGCGGGCAGGTTGAGGGCGTGGTCGAGACGGCCGGCGACGCGGGCGGGGTTGGCGACCAGGGTGCCGTGCCAGCCGCGTCCGGTGCTGTCGAAGGCGGTGGCGCCGGAGGTTTCGTCCAAACGCCAGAGCGCCCGGGGGTGGAAGGGGCCGACACTGACGAGGGCGGGGTCGCTGGTGGTGGTGAAGCCGGCGGCGGCATGGGCGACGACGGTGTAGGTGTAGGTGACGCCGTTGGTCACGGTGGTGTCGGCGTAGGTGGTGACCGTCAGGCCGGAGGCGACCGTGACCAAGCCGGAACCGGCGGCGTCACCGCGGCGCACGGAGAAAGTCGCGGCGCCGGCGGGCGCGGTCCAGGCGAGGGTGGCGGAGGCGTCGCCCGGAGTGACGACCAGATTGGTCGGCGGGTCCATGAGCGGAGTGATGGTGACGACGATGCGGTCGTTGGCGGAGGTATCGAAGACGGCGGAGTAGCCGGGGACGGACCAGGCGAACGCAGGGGTGCCAGAGCGGGTGCCGGTGTAGGTGATCACGGTGTAGGCGCCGGTCATGACGGGTTCACCGGGGGCGGGGGCGACGGTGATGGTGCCGGAGAGGCTGACGTTGCCGGTGACGGCAAGCGGGCCGGCGGCGCCGAGCAGGAGTCGGGAGCCGGAGGCGAAGGCGACGTTGCCGGTGACGCCGCCGGCGCCGCCGAAGCCGGCGTTGGCGGCGACGGAGACGGCCGAGCCGGAGAGGGAGCCGCCGCCGGCGAGCACGAGGGACCCGGCGGAGACGGTGGTGGCGCCGGTGTAGGTGTTGGCCCCGGCGAGGGTGAGGGTGCCGGTGCCGACCTTGGTCAGGAGGGAGGTGCCGCGGATGGATCCGGCGTAAGTGGTGTCGAGGTTGCGAGCTCCGATCCGCCAGTGTGCGGGTTGATTCGCGCCGAGGCCGGAGCCGGTGCCGGCGTTGAGCACGGAGCCGGCGGCGCCGGCGAGGGCGCCGAGGGAAAGGGGGGGGGTGCCGGAGCCGGCCCGGGAGTAGGCCCAGACATTGGCCGCGAGATCGAGCCACGCGTTGGGCAGGCCGGCGGCGTTGGCGATGCGGAAGTCGCCGCCGTCGCCGTCGGCGATAACGTTGAGTTTACCGGCAAAAGCGGACCAGTCGCCGGTGATGTCGGTGCGGACGTAGGGGGTGTAGAAGGTGAAGTCGCCGGAGCCGGCGAGGGAGCTGCCGAGGGTCATGCGGCCGTTGGCCTCGAGGCGGCCGGAGGAGCCGGCGGGCACGATGATGGGCCAGAAGGCGCGGCTGGCCACGAAGTCGAGGTCGCCTTGGGAAGTGTCGGACAGGGAAAGGGTGCCGCCGGCGAGGGTGACGGGGCCGGAGCCGAGGCCGTATTGGATGGGGCTGGTGGCGGAGTTACTTTCCCGGGAGGCGGTGAGCACGACGGTGCCGCCCCGAATGGTGGTGCCGCCGGTGTGGGTGTTGACGGCGCTGAGGAGCAGGCGGCCGGGGCCGGTTTTGGCGAGGGGGCCGGAGCCGGTGACGGGGCCGGAGAGGTTGAGCAGCGAGGAGGAGGCGGGGAGATCGAGGGTGCCGCCGGAGGCGCCGAGCGTCAGGCCGCGGAACGTGCTGGTGGAGCCGCCGGTCAGGCGAAGGGTGCCGCCGTCGAGAACGAGGTTGGAAGCGGCGCCGGAGGAGGCGCCGATGGGGCTGGGCTGGCCGCCGTCAGCGAGGGAAGGAACCGCGAGCACGCCGCCCTCCACTCGGGTGGGGCCGGTGTAGGTGTTGGTGGTGTTGAGGGTGAGCGTGCCGGAACCGCGTTTGGTGAGACCGCCGGCGCCTCCGATCGCGCCGAGGCCGGCAAAGGTATAGTCGACCGAGGCGTCCACCACGGTGGCGGCGGGGCGGACGTTGAGGGGGATGGATACGGAGGGAGCGGAGGCGCCGGTGTCGGTGAAGCGGACTGTGTCGCCGGTGACGAAGTTCGCTTCGGTGCCTCCGGACCAGCCGGCGCCGGCGGCGAGGCGCCAGACTCCGGATTGACCGCCGGCCCAGGTGACGGTGGCGGAGCCACGCTGGGCGCCGACCTGAAGCAGGATGGCGGAGCCGGTGTTTACGAGGGTGCAAGGAAAGGCGTCGGCCCCTTCGATGGTGGCGAGGCTGAGGTTGCCGGTGAAGGTGCCGGAATAGGTGATCAGCGTGTAGTTGGCGCCGGCGGCGAGGGTGTCGTTCAGCAGAGTCAGGCGGAGGGTGAGGGGCCCGGCCAAGGTGAGGTTGCCGGTCACGGAGATGCGGTCATTGGCGCCGGAAGGACTGCCGGAGAGATCGTAGTGATGGATTGCACCGGCGGCTTGGGTGAGGCCGGAGCCGAAGGTGAGGGTGCCGGCGGCACCGATACCGCCGGGGGCGAGGGCGGAGCGGATCTCGGCGAGCTGGACCGGGGCGGCGAGGGTGCCGGAGCCGGCGAGCACGCCGCGACTGTCCACCCGCACGGAGCTGCCGGCGAGGGTGCCGTCCACGCGCAAGGTGCCTTCGCTGACCACGGTGTTTCCGGTGTAAGAGTGGTCGCCGGCGAGGGTGAGCGAGCCTTGGCCACCCTTGGTCAGGGTCATGGGGCCGGTGAGGGCGCCGGGGCCGGCGAAGGTGTAGGCCTGGCCGGCGGGCGCATGGACGACGACGGCGGAAGGGGCGAAGGAGGTGGACAGGATGACGGGGGTGCTGCTGACGCCGGACAGGTCGAACAGCACGGAGCGACCTTCGGCGTAGCTGGCGGAGGCCGGGCCGGTGGCGGAGGTTTTCCAGCGGAGGGAGGAGGTGTCCCAGATGTTGGCGCCGGCGGAGCCGACCCAGGTGAGGTCGCCGGACCAGTGCGGGGCGCGAGGCGGGCGGGGCATGTTTTGGCCAAAGTAGAAGCCGGGGTGGTGGCTCTGCATGTAGCCCTTGAGCGTCAGGTCGGCGCGGTATTGGGGGTCGTGAAGCAAGGTGTAGTAGCGCGAGGTGGCGACTCGGGTGGTGGAAAAGATCACGAGCTGGGTGCCGTCGCCGTTGTCGGTCACGATCTCTTCGCGCCAGTCGCCGAGGATGTCGCCGTAGAGGGGCACGGCATCGCGCCAGGAGTAGGTGGCACCCTCGAAATTGTAGCCGGTGAGCAGGCGGCCGCCGTTCCACTTGTCGACCAGTTGACGGTTGAGCAGTTCGCGCAGCGGGTCGGCGTCCCACCAGATGCTGAAGTTACAGACGGGCTGGGTGGTGCTGATGGGGTTGCCGAAGTGGTCGGCAAGCTGGCTGGAAGAGGCGGACCAGACCTGCTGGCCGGTGTAGCCGGCGTCGAGGGAGCCGATGTTGCCGCGTCCGTTGTCGACCATGACCGGGGCGTATTTACGCCAGAGCATCTCGCCGGTGTCGGCGTCGTAGAGAACCTGGCTGAGCTGGGTGGGGTTGTCCTGTTGAACGGCGAAGACCTCCAGGCCGGGGCGGGCGGGGTCGAGGTCGGCGACGTGGAAGCGGTCGCCGTGGTTGAGTTCGTTGGTGAAGAGGATCGTGCCGTCGTGGTCGAGGGCGCCGCCGATGTCGCTGATCTCGTCGCGGCCGTCGCCGTCGATGTCGCCGATGCGAAAACCGTGGGCGTAGGCGAAGGAGCGGTCACGGCTCCAACGGACGGTGAGGGCAAACGTCTGGGGCGAGACGTCGTAAGCGATGAAGTTGCGCCATTCGGTCATCACGACGAGGGACGGTCGCACGCCGTCGAGGCAGGCGATGCCGATGTTGCGTGGGTCGGTGGAGGAGCCGAGAGACGGAGCGACTTGGAGTCGGGACAGCTCGCGGCCGGTGGCCCCGTCGAGCACGCAGAGAAAGATGGCGCCGGCGGGGGTGGCCATGACCGCGCCGTCGCCGAAGACGGTGCCGGCGACGGCCTTGGTGACGACCTCGCAGGCTCCGTCGCCATTGAAGTCGGCGACGGTGACGCCGTCGTTTTGGCCGGCGCTGATGAGGTTGGTGCTATTGGGTCCGAGATCGACGGTCCAGAGGCGGGAGCGCGTTCGGGTGGAGTAGGCCTCGACGCGCAGGGTGCCGCCGGCCGAGGGGATGCGGTCCACAACAATATCGGTGTAGCCGTCGCCGTCCACGTCGCCGGGCCACGCAAGGTGGACGTAGTGGCCGCCGCCGGGCAGGGCGGGCATGGGAATGGTGAAACAGGGCTGGGCGGTGGCGCCGGCGGGGAGGGTCCAAGGTTCGCTGGCGGAGCTTTCCACGCCGCCGAGCACGGGGCGCACATGATAGGTGTTGGCGACGGCGAGATTGGCGGTCGAGTCCACGAAGTTGGTGGAGGCAGTGATTGGCGTGGAGTTTAACTTCACGGCGGACGCGCCGTTGGCCGAGCGGTAGACGTTGAAAGCGATGTTCTCGGGATCCGTGGCGAGCAGTCTCCAGCCGACGTAGACCTGGTTCACCCCCGTGCCGGACCAATTGTTGGTGCCGTTGCCTCCGGAGTCCACGCCTCGTAAGGCAAGGACGGCGCGGCCGAGTTTTTCTGACTGCCGCTGGGCATGGAGAGGCGCGGACGTGAAGAACGTCGCAAACCAAAGCAGGGCTGCGCCGACGAGTTTGAACAGCGGGTTAAACATGGCGGGGCGGGTGGTGGGCCGATGAAGCAAGACCGGAGCGGTTTTGTGGGGGGCCGGATCAGGGTGCGGGTGCGGTGACTTGCAGGCGAAGAAACCTTCGGGCCGGGGGCGCCAAGGGGGCGGAGTCGGGCACGAGGACCGGGCCTGGCGTGTTTTCTGAGCCGGTGCTGGACCAGATGGGTGACCAAGGGCCGGCGAGGGAGTCGGCGGCTTGCACCTGGTAAACCAAGGCGGGGTCGGCGATGCGCTCAAAACTTAGGACAAGAGACGGGGGCAGTCCGAGGGTGAGGGCGAGGGAAGGCAGCCGGGCGGGACTGGGCGTAAGCGGATGGCCGGCGAGGGCGTATTCGAGCAGGTTGACCAAGCCGTCGGCGTCGGGGTCGGCGGTGTCGGCGGCGTCGCCGGCCGGCGCGGAGACGCCGAAGTGGGTTTGGCGCCAGGTTTGCAAGGCGGTGAGTTGAGGCAGCGGCGCGGCGGTGGCGGGAGATGACCAGGGCCCGTCGGTCAACAGGCGCCGGCTCCGCACAACGAAGGTTTGGTCGAGTCCGGCGGGCAGGTCGGTGACCGTGTAGGTCGGGGTCGTGAGTTGATCGATCAAGACCTGGTAGTTCAGGCTGCCATCATACCGCAGCACGGCATAGGAGGCGGTGCCGGAGACCGGTGGCCAGGACAGGGAAATCTGCCCGACACCCGGTGTGGCGATCAGCCAGGCGGGCGCTTCGGGCGGGGAAACCAGGGCGGAAATCTCCGTCTGGGTGAGGGCGCGCTGGTAGAGGGTAACCTCGTCGAGGCTGCCATTCAGGTAAGGGTCGGCCGCAAATTGGGAACGGCCCAGGTAGTTGGCGGTGGTGGCGCCGAGGCTGGCGGGTTGGAGCGACAGGGCGTTGTTTACTCCGACGGGTGCGCCATTAAGGTAGAGGGTGCCGGTGGAGCCCGAGAGCGTGACGGCGAGGTGTGTCCATGTGCCGGTCGGCAGGGCCATGGTGCTGTCGATGAATTGTTCGGCGGACGTCGGGGTGCGGAGAGCGAACCGGGGCCGATTGGCGGTGGAGGTCC
>CAYNUW010000148.1:0-8359 GCA_964400455.1 uncultured Akkermansia sp.
AGCGGTCGCAGCAGAACCAGAGGGAGCCGTCGGGGTCTTGGGCGATGCGGCGGGTGTTTTGGTTGGGCAGGTGGAGTTCGGTGCCGCGGGTGTCAAAGCGGCCGGTGGCGGGGTCGTAGACGCCTACGCCGTGATCGGTGCCGACCCAGAGGTCGCCGGTGGAGGACCAGAGCAGGGCGCGGACGAAGCTGCTGGGCAGGCCGTGGGCTTGGTGGTATTGGCGCCAGCCGTGACCGTCGTGGTTCCAGAGGCCGTTGCTGGCGGCGACCCAGGTGGTGCCGTCGGGGGCGAAGGCGAGGTCAAAGACGCGTTGTTGGGCGAGGGTGGTGCCGAGCGCGAGGTTCTGGATTTGCCAGGGGCGGTCGGTGGAGGGGCGAGCGAGCGCGGGCTCCTGGGCTCTGGCTTGCGCGAGGGCGAGGGCCAGGGTGAGCAGCCAGGCCAGGGCGAGGTGGAAGGTGGAGAGATGATACGGTGGCCTGGCCGGACCGGCGAGGCTGGCTAAGGCGGGCGGGCGCGAGGGGAGATGTGGAGGGCGACCGGACAAGGCGAAAGGTCCGCCGGATGTGAGCGGGCGGGCGGGTCGAGGAGGGCGGAGTTCGGTGGAACGGGTGGGTGGGTTGGCCGTGGAAGGGGAGGGACCCGTGGCAACGGAAGGAAGTTTCCAACACTTATCTATATCGACGCGTTGGGCCAAAGATGAAGGGTGCGCGGCGATCCACCGCGGGTGAGCAGCTTCGGTTCGTGGCCGGGGTGAATCCGGGCCTAGCGGCGGGGGGAGGGACTGGCGGAGGGGGCGCGGGATTTTTCGGAAGGGGGGAGGGCGACGCGGGCGCGGGCGAGTTCGCGCATGTCGACGGCGACGTCGTCTTTTTCGAAGATTTCGCGGCCGAGGAGGGTTTCCATCACGTCTTCCATGCTGATGACGCCGGCGGTGGAGCCGAACTCGTCGACGACGACGAGGAGGCGTTGGTGGTGTTCGAGGAAGAGGCGGAGGGCCTCGGCGGCGGTGACGGTGTCGGGGATGAACTGGATGGGTTGGACGTATTTGCCCACGGGATCGGCGTCGGCGTCGGCGGCCTTGGCTTTGAGGAGGTCGCGGCGGCGGACGAGGCCGATGATGTCGTCGAGGTCGCGGCCGAAGACGGGGAGGCGTCCGAAGGAGAGATTGGGGTGGTCGCGGAAGACCTCGCCGATGGTGGCGGTCTGGCGGAGGGCGCCGACGACGTTGCGCGGGGTCATGATGGTGCGGACGCGGACCTCGTCGAGGCGGAGGGCGTTGGCGATGATGCTGGATTCGTGGGCGCCGAGGTGGCCGTGGCGGGCGCCGCGTTCGGCGAGGCGGCGGATCTCGTCTTCGGCGGGGGCGGCCTCGGCGGGGGCGCCGACGATGTAGCGGACGAGGCGGCGGGTGAGGAAGGTGACGGGGCGGAGGCTCCGGACCATCAGGGCGAGCAGCGGGGTGAGGTGGGGGTGGAGGGCGCGGCGGTGGACAAAGCCCAGGTTTTTCGGGATGATTTCGGAGAAGACGAGGATGCCGACGGTGAGGACGGCGGAGATGACGCCGAGGGCGGCGTCGCCGAAGTGGTGGGAGGCGAGGGCGCCGATCGCGACGGAGCCGAGGGTATTGGCGACGGTGTTGAGGGTGAGGATGGCGGAGGAGGTGTCCTCGAGGCGGGTTTTGAGGCGTTCGAGGGCGGCGCCGCGGCGGGGGCGGGACTCCTTGAGGGCCTCGACCTCGCCGTCGGTGGTGCTGAGGATCATGGCCTCGCAGAGGGAGCAGAGAAACGAGACTCCGAGGGTGAGAACGATGGCGAGGAAGAGTGCGAGCATAGGGTATCCCGAAGGATGGCCGAGGGGCGGCGAAAGGGTGGGGGACGCCGAGATCAGGCGAGGTCGGGGGGGACGGTGGCGAGGGCTTCTTCGAGGGTGGTGAGGCCCTCCTTGACCTTGAGCATGGAGTCTTGGTGGAGGGTTTTCATGCCGCCGCGCATGGCGATTTTTTTGAGCTCGGCGGCTTCGAGGTTTTTATTGATGCCCTCGATGAGTTCGCCGTTGGTGACCATGAGTTCGTGGATGCCGACGCGGCCCTTGTAACCGGAGCCGTTGCACTTGGGGCAGCCTTTGGGTTTGGCCTTGTAGATGGGGCCGGACCAGCCGATGGCGGTCTCCATGATGTCTTTTTCGCGGCCCTCCGGGACGTGCTGGACGCGGCAGGTTTTGCAGACGCGGCGCATGAGGCGCTGGGCGCAGACGCAGAGCAGCGAGGAGCTGATCATGAACGGCTCGATGCCCATGTCGGTGAGGCGGGAGACGGTGGTGGGGGCGTCGTTGGTGTGGAGGGTGGAGATGAGGAGGTGGCCGGTGAGGGCGGCTTCGACGGCGATGCCGGCGGTTTCCTTGTCGCGAATCTCGCCGACGAGGATGATGTCGGGGTCTTGGCGGAGGAAGGCGCGGAGGGCGGTGGCGAAGGTGAGGCCGATCTGCCGGTGCATCTGCATTTGGTTGATGCCCGGCAGGGTGTATTCGATGGGGTCTTCGGCGGTGCGGATGACGATGTCGGGGGCGTTGATCTCGCCGAGGGCGGAGTAGAGGGTCATCGATTTGCCCGAGCCGGTGGGGCCGCAGTGGAGGATCATGCCGTAGGGTTGGCGGATGCACTCGCGGTATTTGGCGAGATTTTCCTCGGAGAAACCGAGGGCGGGCAGGGGCAGGGTGGATTTTTGTTTATCGAGGATACGCATGACCACGCCTTCGCCGTGGTTGAGGGGGGCGGTGGACACGCGCAGGTCGATATCGATGCTTTTTTTGGTGAATTGCTTAAAGACGATGCGACCGTCCTGAGGCAGGCGACGCTCGGCGATGTCGAGGTTGCACATGATCTTCAGGCGGGCGATGAGCGCGGGGCCGACCCGGTGGGGGAGGCGGAGTTTTTCCTGGCAAACACCGTCGACTCGGTAGCGAACGATGACCTCTTTTTCCCACGGTTCGATGTGGATGTCGGAGGTGCCGGCGTAGTAGGCGTCCTCGATGATGCGGTTGGCGAGTTGGACGATGGGGGCGGATTCTTCGTTTACGTCGTCGAGGGACTCTTCGTCGGGCGTCTCGCCGCCGTATTCCTTGCCGATGGCGCCGACGACGTCGTCGAAGCCGGCGGGACGGGGTGCTTCTTTTACGAATTTATCGAGGATGTCTTTTTCGCGAGCGAGCAGGCGGATGACGCGGTGGCCGGTTTCGTCCTGGACTTTTTGGGCGATGGAAAGATCGAAGGGGTTGGCGACGGCGAGCAGGAGCAGGTCGCCGGCGAAGCCCACGGGCAGGCACTTGTGTTGCTGGCAGAACTGCTCGGAGACGCGTTCGAAGTGGGCGGGGGTGACGCGGTAGCGAGCGGCGAAAAACGGGGCCAGGTGGTAGGCGGCGGCTTTGGCGACGAGCAGCTGCGTGGAGGTGATGGAAAAGGAATCGCGCAGGAGTTTGTCGAGGTCGTCGCCGGCGATGTCCTCCGGGCGGGAGGAGAGGTCGGAGATTTGCTCCGGGCTCAGGCGACCCTGTTTGCCGAGATTCTGGACGATTTGGTGCTGTAGTTTGCCGAGCGGCATGGCGGTGGGGACGGAGGCGGATCAGGAGGCGGGTGCCGGTGGGGTGGCGAGGCGGTCGAGGGTATCGGCAATGGCTTCGAGGGAGGTGCCATACCAGAGGACGTGGGGGCCGAGCAGCTTTTCCCAGTAGTTGCGGACGGCGGGGCTCAGGTGGTAGGCGGTGGCGACCAGGGTGAAGTCTTCGTCCCGATCGAAAGGCAGGGTCCACGTGGCCCAGCAGGTGGGGAGGTGAAGTCGGGCGCGGGTTTCCTCGGGGATTTCGTAAGCTCGGAGATCGATCAAGCCGATGGAGTGTTCATCGACGCAGTGTTGCAAAACGTCCTCTTCGCGAAGGACTTTTTGGTCATAGGCGAGCACGCCGAGCAGGGTGCATTGGCGGGGATTGCCCTCGGCGATCAGTTCCAGGAGTTTTTCGTTGGCGTTTTCCAGCTGGTCTACGGTGACGAGATTGGCCTCGACGAGGCTGGCGCCGAGCAGGCGATTGGCGCGCATGAGCAAGGAGCGTATTTCAGCCGGGGAGGGTTGGGCGGAAGCGTTGGTGGCCATGCGAGGGGATGCAGAGAAGGTGGTTCGGGTAGCAAGCGCCGGGCCGAGCGGGCTCGGGGTCCCGGCCGAGCAAGCGCCCGGGGGGCGATTTAGTTTCGCGGGCGGGCCATGGGGCGGGGAGAGCCGCCGCGGGCGATGACCTCGGCGCGGAGGGCGTTTTTGAATTCGGGCAGGCCGAGGCCGGTGAGGCAGGAAATCTGGAAGAGTTTGACGCGGTGTTTTCGTTTAAAGGCGGAGAGGTTTTTTTTGGCCTCGGGCAAGTCCACATTGTTGGCTACGACGATGCGGGGTTTCTTGAGCAGGGCGGGGTCGTAGGCCTTGAGTTCGGCGAGGAGGGTGGCGTAGTCCTCCCGGGGGTCGCGTTCGTCGGTGCCGGCCATGTCGAGGAGGAACATGAGCAGGGTGCAGCGTTCGATGTGGCGGAGAAAGCGGTGGCCGAGACCGCGATTTTCGCTCGCACCGGCGATGAGTCCGGGCACGTCGGCGAGGAGGAGGCGGTCGTAGGTTTCGGGGTATTCGATGACGCCGATCTGGGGGTGGAGGGTGGTGAAGGGGTAGGCGGCGGCCTTGGGGCGGGCTTTCGTGAGGGCGCGGGTGAGCGAAGATTTTCCGGCGTTGGGGAAGCCGACGAGGCCGATGTCGGCGATGGATTTGAGGACGAGGCGAAAGTCGCCTTGTTCGCCGGGGAGGCCGGGCAGGGCGGTGCGGGGGGCGCGGTTGGTGGAGGTGCGGAAGTGGGGGTTGCCCCAGCCGCCGTTGCCGCCTTTGCACAGGACGACCTCCTGGCCGTCTTCGACGATTTCGGCCACCACCGCCCCGTTCTCTTCGTTGATCACAAGGGTGCCGAGGGGCATCTTGAGAATGGCGGAGCGGCCTTCGCGGCCGTGGCAGTCCTTGCCTTGGCCGTGTTCGCCGCGCTCGGCGTTCCAGTGCGGTTTGTATTTGTAGTCGATGAGGTGGTTGGTGTCGTCGTCGCCGCGAAGGATGACGTCGCCGCCTTTGCCGCCGTCGCCGCCGTTGGGGCCGCCCCAGGGTTCGTATTTTTCGCGGCGGAAGGACACGCAGCCGCGCCCGCCGTCGCCGGCTTTAACTTTGATGACACACTCGTCGATAAACATGTTTCTCACTCTGGGAGTGCGTTTGGCCTGGCGTCGAATGTTTATCGCGGACTGGGTGCGGGCGGGGCGCGCGCTGCAGGTCTACCTTTGGGTGGCGGGAGTCTTCGCGTGGGGGTCTAGCCCGGGCGGGGGCTGGTGTCGGTGGTCGTGAGAGCGGGGCGGCTAATCGCGATTATTTCTTGTTCTAAAGTAATAATTTACCTTGTATTTGCTAGGCCATATACGAGATCGTCCGACATGTCTGGTGTGTTCGATAGTCGATCGGGCGGAGGGTTGCGCGATGCTTTTTCCGCCGTGGTGGTTGCGCTGTTGGCATTGGTCTGGCCGGTGCCGCCGGTCGGGGCGCAGACGAGCGATTTGGCCCCTACGATTACTCCTTACGGGCATATCCAAGCTCCGTTGCACGCGGTTCCCGACGCTTTCGGCACGACTAATTATAAAGGCGATTTTATCTTGGCCGGCGACTATGTGATTGAACGCGACCCCTACGATCCGGTGAAGGCGACGGTTTCGCCGGCGTTGAGGGTGCGGCGTCAGTCCGACCACGCCCTGCTGGCGACGCTCGACGCGGAGCGCGGACTGCATGCTAGCTCGTATAACGCAGTTTTTTCCGACGGCCAAGGTTTGGCGTTGGTCGTCAGGCCCCACAGTGCGGACGACCGGTCCAACCGTGTAGAAGTGCGTTCGTTGCCCGACGCTCGCCTGCTTTACGCCCGGTTGCTGCCGCGAGCCCAACTAGGCGATGATTTCGGCCGTGCGGTTTGGTTTACGGCCGACCGCATCTTGGTCGCCGCGCCGGGTCGCACGCGCTATCGGAAGGGCGATGGTGCGATCAGTGTTTTTGACCGGGCCGACGGTCGTTTCATCAAGGCGGTAAGTCCGGGTATCCGGGGCGCACGTTTTGGCGCCCCGCCCGATGCGGGTGCCGTCGGGATGCCCTACGTGCAAACCTATGGCTCGCGTGCGTTGATCGTCCACGGCCGGCAGACGTTTTTGCTCACGGATGACCGCTGGCGCTGTCGTCACCCGATGGGCGACTTCGTTTGAAAACGTCGTGAATCCCCCCTCGTTTAACTTTTGAAGCCAAACTTTCAATTGACCAGCGACACCCGGCGCGGCCGAAAACGGGCAGGTTGACGGGAAGTGATCCAGAAACGCGGTAAGCGGCCAGAAGTGCCGAATTTGGCCGGTGTTTGGTCCAGATTTGGGCCTAAAGTGGTCAGTTTTGGCCGGTTTTTTCCAAAGTCGGCCGCTTCGGTTCGGAAAAATGCCAAGTTACGTGTTCAGCGAATTTCGGGCGTAAAAGGGGGGTTTGACCCTCGAAATCCATGAAATTTACCTGATTTTTGCCGAATTTGGTGAAAAGCAGACAAAAATTGGGATTTGCATTCGTGTCGGGGCCAATCATTGAACGCGAACCTTGTTCGAGCGGTCTAAATGGGCGTTCGAGCATAGTTCACCTTCAACCCAAGCCCTTACCTTGGACCTCAAGCAAATCAAACAACTCATCGATCTGATGCAGCGCTCCGACCTCACCGAATTTTCGGTCGAGGAAGAAGGCCTCAAGCTAAAGATCGCTCGTGCTTCCAACGCTGCTGCCGCCCCCGTGGTGGTGGCTGCGCCGACCGTGGCCTCGGCCGCGCCGTTCCCGGTGACTGCGCCCGCTCCGGTCGCTGCTCCGGCAGCTCCGGCGGCGGCCCCAGCGCCGGCCGGCGACGATGTCGGGGTGGTTTACGTGAAGAGCCCGATGGTGGGCACTTTTTACAAGGCGGCTTCGCCCGAATCGAAACCGTTCGCCGAAATCGGCACCAAAATCTCCGAGACCAGCGTGGTCTGTATCATCGAGGCCATGAAGATCATGAACGAGATCCAAGCCGAAGTGAAAGGCACCATTGTCGAGATTTTGATCGAGAACGGCCAACCGGTCGAATACGGCCAGAAGCTCTTCAAGGTTAAACAAGGCTGATCCACCGGCCCTTGTAAGCACCGCAAAGACACGGATGCCGGTGGATGCCGGGTCGGTGTCTTAGGCGGTTTCAACGGCCAATTTTTTACGCTCACCCACTACTCGTTCCCGTGATCCAAAAGGTTCTCATCGCCAATCGCGGCGAAATCGCCCTCCGCATCGTCCGTGCTTGCCGCGAACTCGGCATCAAGACCCTTGCGGTTTATTCCGAGGCCGATGCTCAGTCGTTGCATGTCCAGCTGGCCGACGAGGCGGTCTGCATCGGAGGACCGCGCGGGGCGGACTCTTACCTGCGCGCTGATCGCATCATCGCGGCGGCGGAGATTGCGGACGTGGACGCCATCCACCCGGGTTATGGGTTCTTGTCCGAGAACGCGAAGTTCGCCGCCCAGTGCGAGGCCTGTAACATCAAGTTTATCGGTCCCAAATCGCGTTCCATTGAAATGATGGGCGACAAGTCGGTCGCCAAAGACACCGTGCGCAAAGCCAAGGTGCCCACCGTGCCCGGCTCGGATGGCCCGATCAGTTCGGAGTCCGAGGCGATCAAGATCGCCCGTCGCATCGGTTACCCGGTGATTATCAAGGCGGTGGCGGGCGGCGGCGGGCGCGGCATGCGCATCGCGCACAATGACGTGTCGCTGGCCAAGGAGTTTAACGTGGCCCGCAACGAGGCGGAAAAAGCCTTCGGCAACGGGTCCGTCTACCTCGAAAAATACATCGAGAAGCCCCGTCATATCGAGTTTCAGATTTTGGCCGATGCCCACGGCAAGACCTTGCATCTCGGCGAGCGCGACTGCTCGGTCCAGCGTCGCCACCAGAAGCTGATTGAAGAGTCACCCTCGCCGTTTCTCACGCCCGCCCTGCGCAAAGAAATGGGCAAGGCGGCGGTGCGCGCCGCTCAGGCGGCCGAATACCAGAATGCCGGCACGATCGAGTTCCTCGTCGATGCCAAGGGCAACTACTACTTCATCGAGATGAATACGCGCATCCAGGTGGAGCATCCGGTGACCGAGGAGGTGACCGGCATCGACCTGATCAAGCAGCAGATCCTCGTCGCGAACGGCGAGAAGCTGGCCTTTGACCAGGGGGACATCACCTTCACCAAACACGCGATCGAGTGTCGTATCAACGCT
>CAYNUW010000149.1:0-8292 GCA_964400455.1 uncultured Akkermansia sp.
CGTCGAAGCCGCCTACGCCTCGAGCGCGGCCGGAGGCACCCCCATCCCTTCGTTATGAGTTCACCTCTACGCCTACGCGGCATGACCTGGGGCCACACCCGAGGTTTCCTGCCGGTCGTCGCCACCGCCCAACGCTTCCAAGAGCTGCACCCCGGGATAGAAATCGTCTGGGAAAAACGCTCCCTCAAAGCCTTTGAAGAGTTTCCGGTCGAGAAACTCGCCGCCGACTACGACTTGATGGTCATCGACCACCCCTTCGCCGGCTACGCCGCCGCCCATGGCCCGCTGCTCCCGCTCGACGAGCACCTGCCCGCCGCCTACCTCGCGGACCAGGCCGCCCACTCGGTCGGTGCTTCGCACCCGAGCTACCTCTACGGTGGCCACCAGTGGGCGCTCGCCATCGACGCCGCCACCCCGGTCGCTTTTTGGCGCGAGGACTTGCTCGCCGCCCTCGGTCGTTCCGTGCCGCAGACCTGGGACGACTTACTCGATCTCGCCCGCGCCGGCCACGTCGAGGTGCCCGCCGCACCGATCAACTGCCTGATGAATTTTTACTCGTTCTGCGTGGCCCACGGTGAGACGCCCTTTGCCACCGAAGACCGCGTGGCCTCGCCGGCAGTCGCCCGCGCCGCCTTGGCTAGCCTGCGCGAACTGCTCTCCCTTTGCGATCCGGGCTGCTGGGCCCGCAACCCCATCGCCTCGCACGAACTCGTCGCGGCCAGCACCAACACTCGCCTCGCCTACTGCCCGCTGGCGTATGGCTACTCCAACTACGCTCGCCGCGGCTACGCCGCCCACCCTCTGCGCTTCGGTCCCCCACCCCTCTTCGCCGGCACCCACCTGCGCACCACCCTGGGCGGCACCGGCTTGGCGGTTTCCGCCCTGCGCCCCCACCGTGCGGCCGCTCTGGCCTACGCCGAGTTCACCGCCTCGGCCGCCGTGCAACGCACACTCTTCACCGCCGCCGGCGGTCAACCGGGTCACCGCACCGCTTGGCTCGACCCGCTCAACAACGCCCAATCGGGTGACTATTTTCTCAAAACCCTCCCCGTGCTCGACCGCGCTTTTCTGCGTCCCAGGCACGACGGCTACATGGGGTTTCAAGAACAGGGCGGCCCCGTCGTGCACGCCGCCTTGCGCGGCACCCTCTCCGATGCCGATGCCCTTACCCAGCTCGATCAGCTTTATCGACGTTCCCTCGCCGGCTCCGGCCACTCCCACTCATGAAGCCCCTCGAAGGTCTGCTCGTTCTCGATTTCGCCCAATTCCTCGCCGGCCCTTGGGCCGCCACCCGCCTCGCCGACCTCGGAGCGAGGGTCATTAAAATCGAGCGTCCCGGCTCGGGCGACATCTGCCGCCAACTCTACGTGTCGAACCTCTCGCTCGACGGCGACAGCACGCTCTTTCACTCCATCAACCGCAATAAACAAAGCTACGCCGCCGACCTGAAGAATCCCGCCGACCTCGCCCAGGTTAAGCGCCTGATCGAACGCGCGGACGTGCTCATCCAAAATTTCCGCCCGGGCGTGATGGAGCGCATCGGCCTCGGCCCGGCCGCCTGCGCCGCGCTCAACCCCCGCTTGGTCTACGGCGTCGTCACCGGCTACGGCTCCACCGGCGAATGGGTCGAAAAACCCGGACAGGATCTGCTCGCCCAGGCCCGCTCCGGCCTGCCCTACCTCAATGGCAACGCCGACCAGCCGCCCCTGCCCTTCGGTCTCTCCGTGGCCGACCTCACCGCCAGCGCCCATCTTGTCCAGGGCATCCTCGCCGCTCTCGTTCGCCGCGGCGTCACCGGCACAGGAGGCCTCGTCGAGGTCAGCCTGCTCGAATCGATTCTCGACCTGCAATTTGAGCTCACCACCACGTTTCTCAATGACGGCGGCAAGGCCCCCGAGCGCAGCGCGATCAACAATGGCAACGCCTACCTGGGCGCGCCTTACGGCATCTACGCCACCGCTGACGGCCACCTCGCCCTCGCCATGGGCTCCATCCCGAAACTCGGCGACCTGCTCGCCTTGCCCACCCTCTCCGCCTACGCCGATCCGCAGTCGTGGTTCACGCAACGCGACGCGATTAAGCGCCTGCTCGCCGAGCACCTCGCCACCCAGCCGACCGCCCACTGGCTGGCCCGCCTTGAACCGGCCGATTACTGGTGCGCGGAGGTTCTTTCCTGGGAAAAGCTCTGGCGCACCGACGCCTTCAAGGCGCTGGATTGGGAACAGACGATCACCCGCGAAGACGGCCCCACTCTGCGCACCACCCGTTGCCCCATCACCCTCGACGGACAACGTTTCAAATCCGCCCTCGGCGCACCCCGCGTCGGCCAGCACACCGCCGCCATCCAGGCCGAGTTCGGCCTCTGATTTCCGATCTGAAGTTTCAAATTCTCGCCCCCCCACCCCATGTTACCCCCCGACCCCGCCCCGCTCCTCGGCACCCTGCTACATGGCATCGGCGCCGCTTCCGCCGCACTCTGCTACGCCCCCCAACGCTACGTCGTGAATTGGAAGTGGCAGACTTACTGGCTGGTCCAAGCCGCCGGCTGTTGGCTCATCCTGCCTTGGATTTTCGCCGCCGCCACTATTCCGCAGCTCGGGACCGTGCTCGCCGAGGCACCGCGCGACGCCATGCTAAAATCCTACGTGCTTGGGGCGATCTACGGCGTCGGCGGCATCGCCTTTGGTGCCGCCATTCGCCATATCGGCTTCTCCCTCACCTACGCCATCGCCATCGGGCTTTCCTGCGTGTTGGGCACACTGATCCCGCCCATCCTGGCCGGAAAACTAGGCGCCACCCTCACCGACACCGGCGGAGCCTTTGTGGTCGGCGGCGTTGTCCTCGGAGCCATCGCCACCTTCGTCACCGGACTGGCCGGCTCTCGCAAAGAACGCGAACTCAGCCCGGAGGCGTCCGCCGCCTCGGCGTTTAATCCCCGCCTCGGCCTCCCGATCGTGGTGCTCGCGGGCGTGCTCTCCGCCGTCTTCAGTTTCTCCCTCGCCGCCGGCCAGCCCGTCGCCGACGTCGCCGCCACCTACGGGGCCGGCCATTTTCAAGGCAACGTCATCTACCTCTTCTCGCACTCGGGCGCCTTCACCACCACCTTGTTCTACTGCCTGTATTTGATTTCCCGCGACAAATCCGCCCGCGAATTTACCACCACCGGCGCTCCCGGCCTGCTCAAAAACTACGCCCTCTCCCTGCTCACCGGCCTGCTCTGGTATCTGCAGTTTTTCTTTTACGGTCTGGGGCACGTGCGCATGGGCGAATTCAAGTTCTCCAGCTGGGCGATCCACATGATCATCCTCATTCTCCTCAGCTGTGGTTTCGGCGTGGCCATCGGCGAATGGAGGTCCTGCCGCCCCGCCACCAAGCTCACCGTCGCCGCCGCCATCGCCCTGCTCTTCGCCGCCGTCGGCCTGCTCACCTACGGCAACTACCTCGCCGCGCCACCCGCTGCGACCGCCCACTAAACCCAAATGTTCGTAATACGAACATTTGCCGCGCAACCCCTCCAAAACATCTATGCACCTCGTCGATACCCACCTTCACCTTTGGGATCTTGAACATTTACCCTACTGCTGGTGCGCGGGCATCCCGGCGCTAAACCACAGTTTCAAGCTCGCCGACTACGCCGCCGCCGCTGCGGGAACAGCCATTTCGAAGGCGCTGTTTATGGAGTGCGACGTGGACGAGCCACACCAACTGGCCGAGGCACGCCACATCCAAGGCCTCAGCAATGCGAATCCTCTCATCGCCGGCCTCGTCGCCAGCGGCCGTCCCGAATCCCCCGACTTCCCCGCCCATCTCGAACCACTCCTCGCTTTGCCAAAGTTACGCGGCCTACGCCGTGTGCTCCACGTCGTGCCCGATGCGGTCTCGCAGCAGTCGCTTTTCCGCGAAAACCTGCGCCGCCTGCCCAAAGTCGGCCTTACCTTCGACCTCTGCGTGCTCGCTCGCCAACTCCCGCTCGCCATCGCGCTGGCCGACGCGTGCCCCGAGGTAACGTTCATCCTCGACCACTGCGGCGTGCCCGACGTCAAGGGCCGGGCGTTCGAACCGTGGCGGGCCGACATCACCGCGCTCTCCGCCCGGCCCAACGTCCATTGCAAAATCAGCGGCCTCGTCGCCTACGCCGCCGCGAACTGGACCACCGCCGATCTGCGTCCATGGGTGGAGCAGGTTGTCACTTGTTTCGGCTGGGATCGTCTCGTCTGGGGCGGCGACTGGCCCGTCTGCACGCTCGGCGCCTCCCTCGACCGCTGGGTTGCAACCACCACCGAACTCTTCGCGACCGCCTCCGACTCCGAGCGCGCCCGTCTTTATCACCGCAACGCCGAACGCCTCTACCGTGTGTAACCCTACGACAACGCGGCTACGCCGAGCTGGGTGGCGCCTATGGCTGCTGCTTGTTTGCGGCGTTTCGTTCTTTCACCCTGCGTTCGCCGAGACCCAACGCCCCGCGGTCACACCCTTCCCCTCCGGCAAACCGCGCCTCGTTTCCGCCAAACTGATGCGCGAGATCCACGACCAAGTTAAAACGCCCCACAAATACGGCGTCGTCATCCCCGCCGAGCCGGGCGAGCTGCTCGATTGCCCAAACGTCTTTCGCCACGCCGGGCGTTGGTTCATGCTGTTTGTCGTAAACAAAGACCAGGTCGGCTACGAAACCCATCTCGCCGTCAGCGACAATCTGCTCACTTGGAAACGCCTCGGCCCCATCCTGCCCTTCACCAAAACCGGCTGGGACGCCTGGCAGGCCGCCGGCGGGCTCGCCCTCTACGACACGCGTTGGGACGACGCCACCCACGAGCTCGGCACCCACGAGGGCCGCTACTGGCTCTCCTACCTCGGGGGCGCGCTCCAAGGCTACGAAACCGACCCGCTCTCCATCGGCCTCGCCCACACCGACGATCCCGCCGCGCTCCGCCCCTGGACGCGTCTGCCGGAAAATCCCGTGCTCTCCCCCGCCCAGCCCGACACCCGCGACTTCGAGCACACCACCCTCTACAAAAGCGCCATCGTCCGCGACGATGCGCGCACCCTCGGCGCCGAATTCGTCATGGCCTACAACGGCAAGGCCCCGCCCTACGGCCAGGAGCAGATCGGCCTCGCGATCTCCGACGACCTCCGCACTTGGCGGCGCTTCGGCCACGGCCCGGTGGTCAACAACATCGGCCCCGCCCCCTGGGCGATCAGCGGCGACCCGCAACTGGTCAAAATCGGCGACGCCTGGGTAATGTTTTACTTCGGCGCCTTCTGGAAACCCGGCGCGTTCGACACCTTCGCCGCGTCCTACGACCTCGTCCACTGGACCAAGTGGGACGGCCCGCACCTCGTCCAACCCAGCGAGCCCTACGACAAGCAATTCGCCCACAAACCATGGCTGCTAAACCACGAGGGCGTCGTCTATCACTTCTACTGCGCCGTCGGCGACCAAGGCCGCGTCATCGCCCTCGCCACTTCCAAGGACATGATAACCGCCCAACCATGATTCTTCGTTTCTTTCACCTGAGCATGGTGTGCTGCGCCACCGCGCTCGCCACCCCCCGCGACGAGGCGCGCTACGTCGTCCTCACCGCCCCGGGCGAGCACCTCTTCGAGTCCACCCCGCTCGGCAATGGTCGCCTCGGAGCCGCCTTTTACGGCGGCATCACCGAGGAGCGCATCGTGCTCAACGAGACCGGCATGTGGTCCGGTTCGCCCCAGGACGCCGACCGACCCGAAGCCCACCTCGCCCTGCCCGAAATTCGCCGCCTCCTCCTCGAGGGCAAAAACCACGAGGCCGAAGCGCTCGTGAATGCGCACTTCACCTGCGCCGGCGCCGGGTCCGGACGCGGCTCCGGTGCCAACGTGCCTTACGGTTGTTACCAAACGCTCGGCAATTTGCGTCTCACCTTCACCCACACGACTGCCGCCGAACCTGTCGCCGATTACCGTCGCACCCTCGATGTCGCCGACGCCCTCGGTCGTCTAACCTACACCCAAGGCGGCACACGTTACACCCGCGAGGCCTTCGTCAGCGCCCCCGACGAGGTCTTTGCCCTCCGCCTCACCGCCGATGCTCCGGGAAGCATATCCTTCGATGCCCGCCTCGATCGCCCCGAGCGCTTTACGGTCGAGCCTGCCGGCCCCGACGGTTTGCTCATGCAGGGGCAGCTCAACGACGGCCGGAACGGCGACTCCGGCGTGCGCTACGCCGCCCGCCTGAAAGTCGTCCCGCACGGCGGCGCCATGGAAATTGCCGACGGTGTCCTCCGCGTGCGCAGCGCCGATGAGGTCCTCGTCTTTGTCACCGCCGCCACCGACATAAAAACCTTCGCCGGCCGCCCCGTCGCCGATGCCCGCGCCGCCGCCGAGGCCGATCTGCTCCGCGCCCAGACCTCCCCCTTCGATACTCTCCGCGCGGCTCACATCGCCGACTACCGTCGCTACTTCGACCGCGTCGCACTCGATCTCGCACCGGCGTCTCCTTCCCCCGACCCACGCTCCACCCCTGAACGGCTCAAGGCGTTTTACGAGGGCGGCTCGGATCGCGCTTTGACCGAACTCTACTTCAACTTCGGCCGCTATCTGCTCATCTCGTCTTCCCGCCCCGGCGGCCTGCCCGCCAATCTTCAAGGCATCTGGGCCGACAAGATCCAGACCGCGTGGAACGGCGACTGGCATACCAACATCAACGTGCAGATGAACTACTGGCCGGCCGAGACGACCAATCTCTCCGAACTGCACCAACCCCTCTTCGCGCTGATCGGCTCCTTGGTCGAGCCAGGCCAAAAAACCGCCAAGGCCTACTACAACGCGCGCGGCTGGGTGTCTTTTCTCCTCTCCAACCCCTGGGGTTTCACCTCGCCCGGCGAATCCGCCTCCTGGGGCTCCACCGTGTCCTGCTCGGCCTGGCTCTGCCAGCACCTCTGGGACCACTACCTCTTCACCGGCGACCGCGACTTCCTCCAACGTAGCTACCCCATCCTGCGCGGCGCGGCGGAGTTTTACCTCGACATGCTGATCACCGAGCCAAAGTCCGGCTGGCTGGTCACCTCGCCTTCCAACTCCCCCGAGAACGCTTTCCTGCTCGACGGCAAACCCGCCCACGTCTGCCTGGGGCCGACCGCCGATCAGCAGATGCTGCGTTACCTCTTCGCCGCCACCCGCGACGCCGCCACGACGCTCGATCTCGATCCCGCACTGCGCGCGGAACTGTCCGCCGCCCTGCCCCGCCTGGCCCCCAACCAAATCGGCTCCGATGGCCGGCTGCTCGAATGGCTCGAGGAGTATGAAGAAGCCGACCCGCAGCACCGCCACGTCGCCCACCTCTGGGGACTCTATCCCGGCCACGAAATCTCCCCGGCCGCCACACCGGAACTAGCCGAGGCCGCACGCCGCACGCTCGACGCCCGCGGCGACGGCTCCACCGGCTGGAGCCTCGCCTACAAGATGATCCTGCGCGCCCGCCTCGGCGACGGCGATCGCGCCCACACCTTGTTTCGCAATTCCCTCAAACCCGCCGACGCCACCACCAACCGCCAACGCTGGAGCGGCGGCACCTACGCCAACCTCTTCGGCTCGCACCCGCCCTTCCAAATCGACGGCAACTTCGGCGGCACGGCCGCGATCGCCGAGATGCTGCTGCAAAGTTCGCCCGACGAGATCCTGCTCCTGCCCGCCCTGCCCGCCGAATGGCCCAAGGGCTCGGTGCGCGGTCTGCGCGCCCGGGGCGGTTTCGAAGTGGACATCGCTTGGAGCGCCGGCCGGCCCACCTCCACCACCCTCCGCAGCGTAAGCGGTTCTCGCACCACGGTGCGCCACGGTGCACGTAGGGAATCGATTCAACTGCGCCCCGGCGAGAGTCGCACCCTGCACTTCCCCGCCGCATCTCCGGACCTCCCATAACCCAGAACACCGCCGCCGGAATATCTTGCGTTGCCAGCCGCCGCAGAACCGCGTCGGGTTTCCACCATGCGCCAAGCCCTGCGCCACGGATTACTCCTCGCCGCCTTGCTCGGCGGTGCCCACCTCGCCCCGGCCGACGTCGCCCCGCCGACCGCCCGACTGCTGTATTCGGACTCCGCTGCTGCCGCGGCTGAGTTCTATGTCAAAGCGCTCCGCTGGCAAACCGCACCCGCCCCGGCCGACTCAGCCGAGATCACCCTCGTTTTGCCCGGCGGCGCCACCGTTCGCACGCTCAAGCACGACGCCCGCCGGGCCGGATATGTAGCGACTAGATGGATACCCATCTTTGCCGCGGCCTCTTCCCTGGACCCGCTGGCGTCGCGACCCGACCTCACCACC
>CAYNUW010000150.1:0-8221 GCA_964400455.1 uncultured Akkermansia sp.
CGGCATCCCCCTTGACCGCGACACCGGCGATGAGCTGAAAAGCACCTCCGCTCTGGAAGTGACCTTCCTCGCAGGCGCTGAAGGCAACGTGCTTCTCGCTTCGACCCTACCCGACCCTCTCGCCCAGCAAGTCGCGCTGAACGCTAACCCGGGCTTATCCGCCCGCGCCCGCACCCTGTCCCTTGACCGCACGGACTACGTGACCGCCTTTCGTCGTATCCTAACTGCTGACGGGCAAACAGTTTGGATAGTCTTGCAACGCTCGCTGGAAACCGAACTCGCCCCGTCCCGCCGCGTGGAGGCCGTTCTCGCCGCGGTCACCCTCGCCGGACTCATCGCCGCGATCGCTCTCGGCTTGGCCCTCGCCCGCTCCCTGGCTACGCCCATCGCCCGCCTCGCCGATCACACCCGCCGCATCTCTGCGGGAGACTACGCCGCTCGGCTCGATCTACGCCGCCGCGATGAACTCGGCGTGCTGGCCAATGCGTTTAATGCCATGAGCGCCGGCCTGGAGGAACGGGACCGGGTGCGAGATTTGCTCGACAAAAACGTGTCACCAGAAGTCGCCACCCGCCTCCTTCGCGAGGGCGCCGCACTCGGCGGCGAAGAGCGTGAGGTCACGGTCCTTTTCGCCGATTTACGAGGCTTCACCACCCTATCCGAAGGCATGGCTCCCGGCGAGTTGGTCGGCGTTCTGAATCGTTATCTCGATCGCATGAGTGCCGAAATCGAGCGGGAAGGCGGCATCGTGGACAAATACATCGGCGACGAAATCATGGCGCTGTTCGGCGCGCCCGTCGCCCTCCCCGACGCCCCCGACCGGGCCGTGCGCGCCGCCTTGAGGATGAGGCAGGCCCTGCACCGCTTTAACGCCGAACTGGCATTCGAAAACCATGCACCCCTGGCCTTCGGCGTAGGCATCCACCGCGCCCGGGTCATCGCCGGCAACATCGGTTCACAACGTCGCCTAAACTACTCCGTTATCGGAGATGGCGTCAATCTGGCCGCCCGTCTACAACCCCTGACCCGACGACCCGAATACACCACGGACATCATCATCAGTGAAGCCACGCGCTCCGCCCTGCAAGGTGCCTATCAAACGCGTGAGCTAGGCGAGGTTTCTGTAAAAGGCCGAAATGAAACCGTGCATATTCACGCCGTGGATTCAGGCCCGCTCGAACCATGAACCTGCAAGGCGGGCACCAAGGCAAAGGCACGGACTGCACCGAGAGCGAGGCACTTCACCCCACGCAGCTGCAAAACAAGCCCCTTCGACTCTCCGAAGAAATCACCGCATTGCGTGACCACTTCGCCGGCACCGCCCCCACCCTCGGCCAAATTGTCGACGTGCTTAAAGTGCGCGCATGGACCCTCGTCCTCATTCTGCTCGCCCTGCCGTTTATCACCCCGATCCCGCTTCCGTTTCTTTCCACTCCCTTCGGGTTGGCCATCTCCTTGATTTCGCTGCGACTTACCCTCGGTCAACGCCCCTGGCTACCTCAACGGCTCCTGCTGCGCAGTCTCCACCCAGGCTTCCTCGATGCGGTCCTGAGGAATGCCCAACGAGTGCTGACTTTCTTGGAAAAGTTTCTGCGCCCAAGACTGACTTGGCTCGCCACAGGGCCACTCCTTCCCCGCTTGCACGCCTGCGCGATTTTAATCGCGGCCTTCGTCTTGATGCTGCCATTGCCCATACCTTTCTCTAATTCGCTGCCGGCTTGGCTCATCCTACTTTTAGCCGGCGGCTTACTAGAGCGAGACGGAGCCGCCATTCTCGTCGGTTACGGCATCGGGGCCGGCGGTATCGCCTTTTTCTACTACCTAGGTGACTGGGCACTCCGTCTCTTCGCTATTTCAAACGGATAAAACCGAACGCGACTGTTTCAGTCGAACCCGGACAACCGTAGTCCCCCATAACTAGCTTCCTGTTCCCAAACCAATCACGCGCTCCAAATCGTCCAGCAACTTCGCACGGCCGGGAGCAAAAAGCTCTCGATCCCTGGCCAACAAATCAAAGGCCGAAACCAACAGCTCGCGTGGCGGTTTCCGCATCGTCAGCAATCGCGCCACATGCGGCGGCATCCGGTCCGCCCGCTCCAACTGCACATCCAAACGTATCAGACCCGTTAACGCCGCTTGGTTAAGTGGGTCCAACTCCACCGCGCGCGCCAGAACTTGTCGGGCCTGAGCCCCCGCTCCCACCGAGACCAAACGATTCGACACCGCCACCAAGTTATCCGCACGGACCGCCGCCTTATCCAGAAAACCATCGAGAAAAAGTTGCGCGCTCTCCGCATCCTTTAATCCATAATGGGCTATTGCCTGTAAACCATTGAAGATAGGGGCCATGCGCCGCCCCCACTCCTCATTATCCTCCATTACAGTGCGGACTGCCTCGAGGGCATCCACATATCTACCCGCCACCAGCAAAGCCTCTACCGACATCAAAGCAGGCCCCTCCCAGGGGAGTTGGTTGGCCTTGCAAAACTCATAAATCTCACGGGCAAGTTCCGGACGGCCCGTGTTGGCCGCAAAGTCGCCCAAAGCCATCAAAACCTCTGGGTTCATGGGGAAATCAGCGCGCAGTTCAGCCACCCCAGCCGCGACCGAACTTTCATCCCCCGCTTTTGCGTAGAGGTAGAGTAAATCGATCCGTGGTCGCGGTTGGTTCGGGTAGGCGATCTGTCGCAGCAGACACAGACGGCGCAACTCGTCATCCCGACCCGTCTCTCGGAGGTAAGCAGCATACTGGGCATACACTTCCTCATTCTCCGGTATCTCCTCGGTCAACGCCTGTAAACGCTCCAAAGCGACATCACGCTCTCCCCGCTCCCAACCTACCCTGAGTAGCAGGATTTGCCCGTCAGGAATCTGACCCAGGCCATAGCGCAGAACGGTTTCCTCCGCCGCATCCAGGTTTCCACGGAAAAACTGAGCCGTCGCCCGAGCCATCGCAGTCATCGCCCTCAAATCACTCAGCGCCTTTTCGTCTTGGGACCGAGCGAGCCAAGCCTCGGTAATCGCCAGCACCACCGCGTCTTCTTGCCTCTCGAGCAAAAAACTCAGCAGCGTCCGCATGTACTCTTGGTCCGCCGCGTGATAGTCCAAACCCTCCAGCAGCAGCGCCTGCGCAAGCTCGGCGCGTTGCCACATCACATAAAACTGCGCCAAAAGCAGCCGGGCCTCCCGGTCGGCAGGCGCATGCTGCAGGCCGATCCTGAGCTCATAAAACGCTTCCCGGAGTTCACCGGATTCAAGTTTCTTTTTGCCTTGCGCGATCCAGAAAACACCGCGGGCCAACCGATACTCCTGCTCTCGCCACGGATAAAGCAGCATGTGCGAATACTCGACCTCGGAAAAACCGCGCTTGTATTTGACGAAGAAATACGCGGCGCCTGCCCCGCCGAGCCAAAGGCCCGCCGCCATCACACCCACACACCCGAAGAGATGCCGCCAACGCACTTGGAGCCTAAGCCCAACTTTCGAGGATCTCTGCCACAAGACAGGCAGCCAAAACCACCAGCCCTCCGGGGCTACTTCAGGCTTAAACGCGTGGTTTCGCACCAGCTTTGGGTCTGAAACAGTGGTCGAAACGGACTTGGCGGAGGATGAGGTAGAGTTGTCCATGGAGCAGAAGCAACGGGCGGTGCGCGGGCGGCCGATTCTCGCGACCGAAGCAAACTCACCTTGGCTCGGCACGCGAGAGAGCGCGAAGCAAAAATACCTCGGGCTTAGCGCGCATTCTGCTTGCACTAAAAAGTTATTGGGCTTTTTCGAATGCGGTGGTCCAGTGCTTGCTTGGGCTTCGGGTCCAAGTCGGCATGTGTCAGACGTGAAAAAAAAGCCTTTTCCATAGTTTTTGCCTCAAACTAAGCTTGCCTCCGCAATTTTACCCAATCATCAACAACCCACATTTATACCATGATCACTAAGCGCCGCCTCGCCCTTCTCTCCGCTCTGACCACCGCGCCCGTTTTTGCCGCGCCATTTTTGGCTATCGGCGATAACGCTGAACTATTTTTGACCGCCCGCACCGAGGCCCGCTATGAGGACAACGTTTTTCTAACTCCGGCCAATGAGGAAAGTGACGTAATTCTAGAGGCAGTCCCTGGAGCGGAGGTTGTATTCGGAAAAAATTCTAACCTAAAAGGCAAAGTTGCTATCTTCGAGCGTTTAACCGCCTACAGCGACAACTCCGATCTTAACGAGGAACTCTTCAGCGGCCGTTTTGACACTTCCTACGAAGGCGCCAAGACTAAGCTTAAGACCAACGGCTCCTTCCAAGAGCTGTTCCAAAACACGCGCGATGCCCAAAACGCCGCAACGCTCATCCGTCGTGACATCACCTCGGCCGGTGTAAACGGCGAATATGCTGTCACCGAAAAGTCCAAATTAGGTTCGGGCATCACCTACAATGAAACCGAGTATAAGGTGGCTGGTTTCAACAGCCAAGACTCGATCTACATTCCGGTTAGCTATTTTTACGCTATCACTCCCAAAGTGGATCTCAGCAGCACCCTTAGCTACCGCAAGACCGACGTAGCTGCCGTAAATGGCGACTCCGAAGATATGTCCTACCTCGTGGGCGCACGCGGTCAGTTCACAGCCAAGTTGACCGGTTCCGCCAGCGTTGGTTTGACCAACCGTGATCCCGAAGTCGGAAAAGATAGCAGCCTCTTGGGCGTCAAGTCTGGCTTGAGCTACGCCTACTCTCCCAAGACCGCACTCACGCTTGATCTAAGCAATGACTTCGAAACCGGTGCCGACGCTTCTGGCATCAAAGTGACCTCTGCGACCTTCGGAGTGAACACCGAAATCAACGCGGCACTGTCGCTTTTCACGTCCTTCTCCTACTTCATCTACGATTACACCTACGGCGTCACCAATCGTGAGGACGACTTCATCAACTTCAATTTGGGCGCTCGTTACATCTACAACCAGCACCTGAACTTCGAAGCAAGCTACGGCATCTCGGATAACAGCTCGGACACCGGACCTGAGTTCACTCAGAACATGTTCCGTTTAGCTGCCAACTTCCGCTACTAACTTGTTTCTCGCTTTGTTGTCTTTCTAATTAGGAACAAACGGGAGAAGATTTCGGTCTTCTCCCGTTTTTTGTCTCCATGCACTTCCCCATTCCTCTCTCCTGGCTTCGTGTAGTGTTTCAGTTGAGTCTCGTGTCGGCCCTCCTGCTCGGCGGCGTGCAGGCACAGACCCCCGTTACTGAGTCAGAATCCCCTCCGCCACCAATCACCGAGACGGACTATTTGCTCCGACAAGGTGATGTTCTGCAAATTAAAGTCTTCCAACATGAAGACTTAACCCGCGAGACGAGTGTATCCACCGAGTTCACCATATCACTCCCACTGATTGGTACGGTGGATCTTCGCAACAAAAGTGTGCGACAGGCCGAAGAACTTATCCGTGCACTCTATGACCGTGACTATTTGGTGAATCCCCAGGTCACAGTATTTGTTCTTCGCTACGCCGAGCGTTCGGTTAACGTCATCGGTATGGTTAATCAACCACAAGCAGTCCCCTTCCCTCCCGAGCGCGGCCTGACCCTGATGCAAGCAATCTCTCGCGCAGGAGGTTTTAATCGCTTGGCCGACCGCACGCGCGTCTCACTGACGCGGAAAGACGAAAATGGTCAGACCGAGACCTTCCGAATTAACGCGGATAAACTACTCAACTCCAGTTCTGACAACTCTTGGCCGCTGCAGGTTGATGACGTAATTTTTGTCCCGGAAAAGATTTTCTAACCCCCTTATATTAGGCAAGTCATGGATTCAAAAAATAAGCAACCGGCCGGGTCTGCACCCGCTGAGTACGGCTCGGGTGGATACGGATATGGTTACGGCTATGGTTACCCTGGGCAAGGCTACGGGGAGAGCTCCGCTCAACGCAGTCTCAACGACTACCTGTTGATCCTACGTGAACGAATCTGGTATGTAGTGGTGGTGTTCTTGGTTGTTTTCTCGTCAGCCTTGGTCTACACCTTTAGCCAGACGAAGATTTACGAATCCGTCGCCAGCGTGCAGGTCCTTCGAAAAGACCCCACCGTGATGCAAACGGAAGCCGTGGTGGATAATGCCATCCGCGGCACCGAGGATCTCAACACTTTGGTAAAGGTGATGGAGAGCTCGCTGATCATCAAACGCGTCGCTGATCGCATTACCGGCGAGGACCTGAGACAGTTCATGGCCCCTTACGAAAAAGGCCGCTGGGGTGACCCACTAACCCCACTCGAAGTCCTGGGATTCAATCGCAAAATCGTTCCGCTTCGTCTAAGCTTAGTTGTACAAGTAGCCTACCGTCATCCAGATCCAGTGATGGCCGCGCGGATTGCAAACATGTTCGTTGACGAGCTCATGCAGTGGAATTCACGCATGAGAATCGACGACACTATCGACGCGGTAGAAGATCTTCGACTGCGAGTAGAACAGCAAAAGAAAGTTGTTAACGACGGCGCCATGGCCTTGGCCGTATACCGGGAGAAAAACGATATGGTATCACTCGATCAAAGAAGAGATACCGTAACCGAACGCCTAAAGCAGCTGAGCCTCTACGCCGCTCAAAACACAACCCGGATGAATGAAGCCGAGGGAAGATTTCGCCAAGTCCAGGAGCGCAAGGCTTCCGGCGGAAATCTCACCGACCTTCCATTCATCTCACAACTACCTATCGTCAATCAGCTCGTGGCGAAGATTGCGATTCAAAAGATCGAAATCGCCCAGATGAGGGAGCGTTACCGCGAAAAGCATCCGGCCATGATCCAGGCAACGAATGCTTTGGCCCAAGCCGAACGCGAACTTGTCCGCTCAGTAGAATCCGCAGCGGCCTCGATCGAAGCTGAATACGAAACGGCTCGAAGAAATGATGCCGACGCCAAAAACGAGTTGAAGAAAGCCGAAGAGGCTACCCAAGCCTTGGATAAGCTATCCGTAGCCTACCAAGAACAAGAGCGTGATCTAAAGATCAACGAAATGCTCCTGGCTCAGATTTTAGGGCGCATGCGCGAGACCACCATGATCTCGAATATGGAGCTGCAAAACGTGCGACGCCTAGACACGGCGGTTCCCGCACTACCGAACCGTTACGCAGAACCCAACATTCCCTTGAATATCGGCATCGGTGTCGTGGGTGGCCTTGGTTTGGGTCTGGCATTTGCCTTCTTCGTCGCCTTCATCGATGACCGAGTTAAGAGCTCCTTCGATATCGAGTCGGTCGTCGGGCTGCCACTATTGGGCATCATCCCACAGATCAAGAAGATGGAGCAACCCGACAAGGCCCAGATTGTGGTGACCAATGCCGACCGACAGGTGAGCGAAGCGTTTCTAACTCTTCACTCTAGCCTAAGGTTGCGAGACGACGCCAAAGACGCGAAAGTGATCATGACCACCTCCACCATCCCCGGTGAAGGAAAATCGTTTACTACCACAAATCTAGCCCTCGTTTACGCTGCGCACGGAGATCGTGTCTGCATCGTCGATTGCGACCTTCGTAAACCAAACATCCACAAATCTTTCCGGATGGAGAACCTCAAGGGCGTTATCGACGTGTGCGCCGGCAGCGCAAAACTTGAAGATGTTACGGTTCATAATGTTCATCCTAATTTGGATGTGATCCCGACCGGAGGGCGCGCGAAGAATCCCACGCAGATTCTTAACAACAAAGCCTTCGAGATCATGATCTCCGACCTTCGTAAAAAATACGATCGCGTCTTCATCGACACCCCCCCTCTTGCTGCCGTGTCGGACGCGCTCGTTGTGCTTCCTCTCGTAGATGGGTCCATCTTCACCATCTTCTTCAACAAAGTCCGCCGGAAGGCCGCTCAGGCGGCTGCACGCAGATTGCTTGAATCTAATGTAACCTGCTTCGGAGCAGTTCTAAACGGCCTGAATCTCGCTGTCTCGGGCTACTATTATGCCCAATACTACGACAAGTCTTACAAAGACTACTACGTAGTAAATTCCAACGACAACGATGGCGACGAACCAGAACGCGAGACGGACGGAAAACTGGCAAAGGAGTCGGCATGAGCTATAAACTCCTCCGCTGAGCGGAGCTGCCGATATAGTCAGATTGCTGACATCTCCGTTAATGAAGTGGACCTCGCCGGTTGGACAGGTTGAGAAGTCTTTTCAGTTATGGTTTGGGTTCTCTGACGGAAGGTAAATTCAGGGAGGGGCGCCGGGGACGGAGCAAAGCCCCCTCCCCG
>CAYNUW010000151.1:0-8160 GCA_964400455.1 uncultured Akkermansia sp.
GGTGCTACTGCGTGTTGCCACCAAGCACCCCAAGGCCGTGCTCGAAGCCGTGGGTTAAGCAGGTAGTTAAAAGTTAACCAGTATCGGCCAGACCCCTCGGCTTGGTCCGTCCCTCAAACATGCCTTTGTTGGCGGGCCCATAGTGGAGTTCCTCGCTGATCTGTCCCCGGTTCGGCCCAGTTTCCTATCAGCCTAAATCCCACAGTGGAGATTGGGCCAAGCCGGGCTTGCTTTCTTTGAAAGCGAGCGTATGTTTTCAAAAAATGAATTTTGAGTGGGACGCCGACAAGGCTGCCAAGAACCTCGCAAAACACGGCATCAGCTTCCCGGAGGCCGCCCTCGTGTTTGACGACCCCAGGCGGCTCACAGTCACGGACCCTCGTCACACTATGGAGACTCGCGAAAACACCACCGGGCAGATCGGCGGCCTATTGGTCGTCACTGTCACCCACACCGACCGCGCCGGGGTTGTTCGGCTGATATCCGCCCGGCCGGCCAGCCGTAATGAAAGGAAACGCTACCATGCCCACGATTAAAATGACCCTAGCCGAGGCCAAGGCCCGGACCCTCACCGCCGCCGACAAAGCCCGCTTGGCCAAGCTGTCCCTCAAGACAGACGCCTAGAACGACTTCAGCTAACAGCCCTAAATCACGGATGCCGCCATCGCCGCAGGTCAGTTTCGTGTGGTGGGCCGTGGCGGCAAACGCGAAGGCGCCGGCCGCCGCGCCCTCGGCAAAACCCGCAAGACCGTTAAACTGTCACCCGCCGCCGTGCGCCGATTCGAGGCCTATGCCCGCCGGCACAAGCTCCCTCACTTCTCCGCCGCCATCGAAGCGGCGAGCGAGTTGCTTGTGAAGTAGTGGAACCATAGCCTCCTCCTGAAGGGTGCGGTAGGTGAGGAGTCGGCTGCTAAGAAGGTGGACCTTTGCAACAAAGCGCAGCTCAGCCCCTTGAATCGTTCGGTTTTATTCCGTGCCTGCCTTGAGGTGGAGTGTGTTGTCCCCCAACGCGCTTGATTTGTCGGTCTGCCAAAGGTCCCGATATCGAGACCTTAGCCAGTTTTACTAACCTGTCCCTAGTATCCCTCCCGGACAATGGTCGCGCGACGAAAATTCCAAGGACGCGAAGATCGGGCAGGTGATGTAGAAAACCTTCCGGCATCATGTCCGAACCTTCGCGCCCTTTCCATCCTTCGCGAGACACTGTTCTGAATCTATAATTTCTCGCGAAGGATGCGAAGTGAGCGAAGGCCACATAACCCGCGCCAAGGTGAGCGGAGGCGTCCCTGCGCCCGCTGCGTTGCCCCTCAGCTCAGAATCAGTAGGCACCCAAGCAACAGGCTATTTTGACTACTACCGGCGCGGCTCGGGTGCTACTGCGTGTTGCCACCAAGCACCCCAAGGCCGTGCTCGAAGCCGTGGGTGAGGCAAGCAGTTAAGAATCAACAAGTATCCCTTGGGCTTGGGCGCGAGCTTGAGCGAATCAGGCCGGCTTTGTCCGGGGCAAAAGCGCCGGTGCGACGGAGCCCGCGAGGATAAGCGCGCCGCCGAGAAGTTCCGGCGTGCTGAAGTGCTCCTGGAAAAAGACCGCGCCGCCGATCGCGATTCCGAGCGGCACGAGCATTTGCAGCAACGAGCCCTCGGCGACCGAGAGTTTGCGGTAGGCCGTGGTCATCAGTAACTGGCCCGCGGCGGCGCAGGAGCTGGCGAGTGCGATCACGCACCAGGCCAGCGGGGAAACACCGACCATGTCGCCAAGCGCGGGACCGCCGCAGATAAGCAGGCCGAAGAAGCACTGCGCGGCGAAGATGGTCGAGCTGTGTTCGCGGGCGTGCAGTTGGCGGATGGTTACGACGATCCAGGCCGAGCCCAAGGCGTTGAGCAGGGCGATGAAATCAAAGACGCCGGTGTGGCTCCCGCCGTCGAACGGGTTGGTGAGGAAACCGAGCCCCAGCAGCGTGGCCGTCGCGCCGATTACGAGCGTTGGACGCAGGTGTTCGCGTAAAGCCCACACGGCGAAGAGCCCGGCCCAGACCACGTAGGTGTTGTTGATAAAAGTGGCGCGGCCGGCGCCGAGTTTCGTGACGGTGTAATAGAAGCCGAGCGTGCAGATGCCGCCAAGCAGGCCGCGTTCGATGAGTTTGCGGTTGGTCAGCAAATGCGCGGGTTGGAATTCGCGACGGTAGAGTGTGGATACGATTAAAAGGCCGACGACGAAGCGTGCCGAGACGACCACCCACAAACTCGTGTGGGCGAAAGCGCCGAGGGCTCGGATCAAGAGCACGTTGGCGACAAAGCAGGCGGCCGAGCCGAGCATGAGGAACATGCTGGCGCGGTGTGAACGAATGGTGTCGGGAGCTGACGTCATGGCGGGTGTCGATGGGACGGACCGATGACGGCGCGTAAAAAAACCGCGCCGGAATCGGGCGCGGTTGCTTGGGAGGACGACGTTTCTTGGATTCGTTTAAGAAACGTTCACCGACCGTGCAGCCACGCCGCCGCCTACGCGCACTGCGCGCCAGAGGGCGATGACGGTTGCACGGACTTTATGCAGGTTGAGCACGGTGAAGGACGCTGAAGGAGCGGGAAATGCTGAGACTTTGCAAGCATCCGATAAACGGGCGGAGGCAACCGTGACTGGCGCTGAGCTCCTCAATCGACTTCGACCATAGTGTTGATGCCGACGAAATGGCCTTCGTTGCAAACAGCGCTCCCGGCGTCGTTGACGCGGCGGATTTGCTGACAGAGCGTGGGCGTGCCGGGGCCGAGGGCGTCGGTGATGGTTTCCAAAAGGAGGAGGGCGGATTGATAAACTTGCCTAACCGATCAGACGTGCGACCGGACGGTCATGCTTGGTGATGGTGAACGAGCCGCCGTGGCTGACGCGCTCAAGCAATTCGCCCAACTTGGTCTTCGCTTCAAAAGCCCCGATGGTGCCGGTGGTGAGGTTCATGCGAACAACCGGTCAATTCAACCAGTTCGTCAAGGGGTGTATGTCGGCAAAGAATCAACAAGCATCGACCAGACGCCTTGGCATGGCCCCCCAACCGACCTATCCCTCCACCCGCAGCGCGAAGGGCAGGTAAACTTCACGCCCCGCCAGGTTGACCTGCGCCCACACCACATACTCGCCCGCCGCCGGGATGGTCAGATCGAACCATAACTCCGGCCGGCGAGCATCCGGCCGGGGCATCGTCGCCGCCGCCGGATCCTGCCCGCGTGGGTGCAGATGCGCGAAGCCGCTCCGCTCCCGGTCGAAGGCCACCAGATGTGCGTAGGCGTCCATCACCAGCGACAGCGGCACCTCGCCTCCCGACGGCTCGCTCACCGCAAAACGCAAGGCCCCCGGCCGCCCCGCCCGGATCGGCGCCCCGTCACCGGTCGTGAGCTCAAACCAAAAACCCGCCTTTTCCACCCGCACCCCGGTCGGATGCGGCGGGACCGCCTCGCCGTCCGTCATCTCCACCCCGCCCAAAGCCGCCGCGTCGATATCCGCAAAGGCATACAAGCCCCGTCCAGTCGCCGCCGGGGTAAAGTCCGCGAACACCCGGTAAACCCCCGCCCGATTGGGGCGCAGCTCAAAATCCCAATCGCCCGGGCGCTCACCCGCTACCGGGTGCAGGTGGTGGTAATCCGTCAGCGTGGGATCCACCGCCAACAAATGCAGCTTGCGCGTATGCACGGTCAGCAAATCCACCGGCCCGATCGGCTGCCCGCCCGCCGTGGTCAACGTCATGCGCAACTTACCCGGCCCCCCACCCTCGGCCGGTCGCAACGCCACCCGCACCGGAGACCGCGCCTCGACCACCGGGATGAATTGAGGGTTGTTGGGATCGCACATTTCCAAGGCCCCCGCTCCCTCCACCCGAAAATCCAGGTGGTGTAGATTGGTGCCGGTCGGCAGGGCGCGAAAACCGGCATACAAGGCCAGGGCGCCGACCGTAATGGCGGCCACCGAACGCCACGCAATCGCCGGTGAGGTGGGTGAGGAGGCGTCGCTCATGGTTTCATTTTCGCCACAAAGGCCTCCGGCGACCAGCCCGAACCATCCGCCCGCCATTTGATGCGTCCCTGCGTATCCACCAGAATGGTCGCCAGCGTGTGGTTGAGCACCCCGCCTTTCATCTCGGTGAGGATGCCGAACTGTTTAAAGAGGTCCTTGATCGCCCCCTCCGGTCCGGTGAGGAAGGTGAAATTCGAGGTGTCGATGCCCCGCTGGATCGCGTATTCCTTCAGCACCCCGGGCGTGTCGAATTCCGGATCGAGCGTGATCGAAACCAGCTCCAGATCCGTCACCCCGGCCTCGCGCGCCAACCGCTGGGTCTGCATCATCTTGGCCGTCGCCGCCGGACACATCGTCGCCACCGTGCACCGGGTGAAAATGAAGTTGAGCATGACTTGTTTGCCCCGCCAGCGCCCCGCCTCGATCACCCTGCCCTCCTGATCGTAGAGGGCAAAATCCGGCAGATTCTCGCCCACTTCGCGGTAGGCCGCGCGCCCCCGGATGCCGGTCTCCTCGCGCAGCGCCGCCGCCGCCTTGCCCACCCGGCCTTCGGCCTCGGCATTTTCCCACCAGATTTTCTCCAGCCGAAACTCCCCCTCGCCCTCCTCCACCAACTCCGCGCGCAACCAAGCTCCTTCCCGGGCCAGCGCCAAATCGCCCACCCCGACCATAAACTCCATCGTCATGCGCGGCATGTAACCAGGTATCTCCTCATGGTCCACCAACAGCGTGCCTCGATCCGTCAACACCGCCACCACTTGACCGCGCAAGGGATGGCGCACCCCGGACTCCGCTTCCGCCGCCGCTTCGGCCGGCGCTCGCCGTCCGCAACCCGCCATACCCGCCGCCAGCGCAAGCACGCAGACCACCGCGGCCACCGATCTCCACCTGGGGTTAAATTCACGGTAAACATGCATGATCGGCACCGTTCCGCGCGATTGGCGGACTTGTCAAAGGCATTGCGCCCGCGCCGTTGTGCGTTTCTGTGCGCCAACTCCGTCCCGCATGGCCTCGACCGCTACCACCCTCCCCGCCTCCAATCCGCCCGCCGGCGGCCGCCGCACCGGCTACCAACCGGCGCTCGCCTGGTTCGCCGGCGCCGCCTTCGTGTGGATCTTTGTCATCATCTACAAGGGGGCCTTCACCACCAGCATCGGCGCCGGCATGGTGTTCCCCGACTGGCCGCTCTCCAACGGCTCGCTCAACCCCGAGGGCTGGCTGACCGATCGCGACATGCTGGCCGAGCACGGCCACCGGCTCGCCGCCGGCATCATGACCGGACTCTCCACCGTGCTGGCCGTCTGGCTGCATCGCCGCGAAGCCCGCGCCTGGGTGCGGCGGCTCGGGTGGGCCACGGTCATCCTGGTTTTTGCCCAGGCCTTGGTGGGAGGTCTGCGCGTGCTGCTCGATCACCTGCACATCGAAATGGTCAACAATAGCGTCGGCCGCCTCTTCGCCATGGCCCACGCCTGCCTCGCCCAGTTGTTCCTCTGTCTGGTCGCCGCCGTCGCCATCGCCTGCTCCCGCCCCTGGATCGAGCGCCGCGCCGGTTTGCGAGCCTCGGTCTCCGCCGGCCTGCGCCGCGCCGCCCTCGCCGCCCTCGCCCTGCTTTTCCTCCAGCTGGTCGTCGCCGCCGTCATGCGGCACAGCTTCGCCGGCATGGCCATCCCGAGCTTCCCGCACAGCACCCCCGACGGCGGCTGGTTGCCCGTCACCTGGACTTTCGGCGTCGGCATCCACTTCACCCACCGCGTGCTGGCCCTCGCCCTTTCGGTGGCGCTCGTCGCCCTTGCCATCGCCCTCTGGCGCAGCCCCGCCGCCGCCCGCGCCCTGCGCCTCGCCGCCGGCGGCCTCGTCCTCGGCCTCGCCCTCCAGATCTTCCTCGGGGCCGCCACCGTGCTCAGCGGCCGCAGCCCCTACTACGCCACCTGGCACGTGATCGTCGGCGCCTTGCTCATGGTGCTGGTCTTCTCCATCGCGTGGGTTCTGCATCGCGACCAGATCGAACCCGCCGCATGAGCCCTCCCGCCGACGCCTCCCCCAGCCCGCCTCCTCCGCCCGCCTCCGTCTTTGCCGACCTGCTGGAGCTGACCAAGCCCCGCCTCAGCCTGCTGTCCGTACTGACCGCCCTGGTCGGCTACGCCGCCGCCCGGCCCGGCTGGCACGCGGTCGAGTTTGTCTGCCTCTGCCTCGGCACCTCGGCCTGCGCCGGCGGGGTCGCCGCACTCAACCAGTGGATGGAGCGCGATACCGACGCGCGCATGGTCCGCACCGCCGACCGCCCGGTCGCCGCCGGCCGTTTGCCGCCGGGCAACGCTTTTGTGCTCGGCTGGGGTCTCTGCGCCCTGGGCCTCGGCCTGCTCTTCGCCAAGGTCACCGGCCTCGCCGCCTTCTTCGCCCTCGCCACCATCGTCAGCTACCTGGCCGTCTACACCCCGGCCAAACGCGGCTCCCGCTGGTCCACCGAACTGGGCGCCATCGCCGGCGCCTTCCCCCCGCTCATCGGCTGGGCCGCCGCGGAGGGCGGCCAGGTCCAGATCGGTGTGCTGGGCTGGCTCTTGTTCGGCATCCTCGCCACCTGGCAGATCCCTCACTTCATGGCCGTGGCCTGGACCCACCGGGCCGACTACGCCCGGGTCGAGTTCCCCCTGCTCACCACCCGCGACCCTTCCGGCCGCGCCGTCGCCTCCTGGTCCTTGGCCAATACCTTTGCCGTGGTCGCCCTCGCCCTCGCCCCGGTCCCCCTCGGTCTGTGCACCCCCGCCTACGGCGTCGTCACCCTCCTGCTCGGAGCCTGGTTCCTGCGCCGCGCCTTCGCCTTTTACCGCGCCGAAGACCGCGACCCCCCGGCCCGGCGGCTTTTTTTATGCTCCATCGGCTGGCTTCCCCTTCAGTTGGGTGCACTGGTGGTCGATAGACTTTACCTCGCAGCATGACGCTCGACGACATCCCCGCACTCAACGCCGGCCTCAACGGTCTCGCCACCGCCCTCATGACGGCGGGCTTCGCCTGCATAAAGACCGGCCGCAAAGCCGCCCACCGCGCCTGCATGTTGGGCGCCGGCGTGGTCTCGGCCGTTTTTCTGGTCGGTTACCTCACCCACAAGGCCCTCAAGGGGGCCGCCGCCGGAGCCGGCGAAGCCATCCACACCCAATTCGGCGGCGAGGGTGGCATCCGCGTCGTTTACTACGTGATGCTCATCACCCACGTGCTGCTCGCCATGGCCATCGCCTATCTGGTGCCGCGCACCTTCTGGCTCGCCCTCAAAGGCGACTACGAACGCCACCGGCGCTGGGCCCGCGTCGTTTTCCCCATCTGGTATTACGTCAGCGTCACCGGAGTGCTGGTCTACTTTTTCCTCTACCAGTGGTGGCCGTCCGGCTGACCACCCCCTCCCAACCCGCACCCGCTCGCCATGAAACGACTCGTCATCATCGAAGACCAGACTGCCATTCGCGAGATGCTGGGCGAGTTGCTTACCCTCGACCAAGCCTACGAGCTGGTCGGCGGGGCCGGCGACGGCCAACAAGCCGTGGCCCTCTGCCTCGAAACCAAACCCGACGTCATCCTGCTCGACGCCCGCCTCCCCGGCCTCAACGGCGTGGACATCCTGCGCCGCATCGCCCGCCAGCTGCCCTCCGTGCGCGTCATGGTTTTCTCCGGTTATGACAATCCGCTGCTCGTCCGCGAGATGATCGAGGCCGGAGCGCACGGCTTTGTGGAGAAAACCGCCGGCATCGCCGAACTGCGACGCGGCTTGGCGACCGTGGCCGGCGGCGGCAACCACTTCAGCCCCGCCATCGCCAGCCTCATCCGCGAGGTGGTGGGCAACCCCGCCACCGCCCGCAGCCCGGACTTCCTCACCGACCGCGAACGCGAAATCCTGCAACTCGTGGCCGAAAGCCACAGCACCAAGGAAATCGCCGCGAAACTCGGCATCAGCGTGAAAACGGTGGACAACCACCGCACCAACCTCATGCGCAAACTCAACCTCCACGACGTCGCCAGCCTCACCCGGCACGCCATCGAGATCGGCCTGGTCGAGTCCAAGTAGGCCCGGCTTCCACCGCGACCGCCGCAGTCGATCGCGGTGACGTTTAACTCGGACGGAATGTCCGAAAATGCAGTGCGGATCCGGCGGGCGCTCCACACCCGGA
>CAYNUW010000152.1:0-2940 GCA_964400455.1 uncultured Akkermansia sp.
CTCTCCGAGTGCAGGCCGGGGATTCCTAAACGCACGACCAAATCAGCAGCTTGTGCGATACTCAGCCGATTCAATCACGGAATCCGGGTTAATACGAACATGATCCAAGCGCCATACTGAGAGATAAACGAAACGTTATTCGGTGCACTCCCTGACCATCCGCTCTGGTCCTACCGTGGATCAATCGAGGCGTCGATGATCGGGGCCTCGTCGGGCACACCGCCTTCGGGTGTAGTCACCACAAAATTGCCGCGCAGGCGCGGATCATCCGACGAAGCACCGATCTCGACCGTGAACCGGCCCGGCTCTACCGTCCACCGTCCGGCTTGGTCGTAGAGCGCCAGATCGGCGGGTTGCAGCGTGAACTCCACCTGCCGCTTCTCGCCCGGCGCGAGATGGATCCGTTGGAATCCGCGCAGGACCTTCTCGAAGCCGACGACCGAGCTGTAGTCATCTCGCAAATACAACTGCACCACCTCGTCGCCCGCGCGATCACCGAGGTTGGTCACCTCGCAGGCCACGGTGATCGTCGCGTCCGCGGCGGCGCGTTCCGGGCCGATTTTTAAGCCGGAGTAGCCAAAGCGGGTATAGCTCAATCCGTGGCCGAAAGGAAACAGCGAGCCGGTGACCTGCCCGTAGTCCTGCGCTTGGGAGCCGGGGTGGGCGGGGAAATTGAAGGGCAGCTGCCCCACGCTGCGGGGCACCGTGACGGGCAGGCGGCCGGCGGGATTGTAGTCGCCCCAGAGCACGTCGGCCAGGGCGGTGCCGCCGTCCTCGCCCGGGAACCAGAGTTCGACGATGGAGGGCACGTGTTTGACGGCCCAGTTCACGCTCAGCGGACGGCCGTTGCTGAGCACGAGCACGATCGGCTTGCCGGTGGCATGCAGCGCCTCGAGCAGCTCGTGCTGGTAACCGGGCAGATCCAGGCTGATGCGACTGGACGATTCGCGGCACAGCTCGTCGGTCTCGCCCAGGACGGCGACGACCACGTCCACCCCGGCCGCGGCGCGCACGGCGGCCTCGATGCCCGCGCGGGTCTCGGCATCCGGCGCGGTTTTCCACACGTCGCTTTCGGGCCAGTTTTTGTCCTTCACCGGCACACCGGGCGAGTAGAGCACCTCGACCTTGCCGGCGAGCTTGGCCTTCAGTCCGGCCAACGGGGTGACGAAATCCAGCCGCTGTGCGCCGTAGCGCGACCACCAGCCGTTGGGGTCGTCGGCCAACGGGCCGGTGACCAACACGCGTTTCACCTCGGGACCCAGCGGCAACAGGCCGTCGTTTTTGAGCAGGATGATCGATTCCCGCGCCACCTGCGCGGCGACGGCGAGATGCTCGGGCGAACGCACCAGGCGGTCGGCCTCGGCCGGGTCGCCCCGGTAGGGACGGTCGAAGAGGCCGAGTCGGAACTTCACCCGCAACACGTCTCGCACCCGCGCGTCGATCACCTCCATGGGTAGCGCGCCAGAGCGGACCAACTCGCGCAGCGGCGTCAGGTATTCGCCCGGATCGGTGAAGTTGGTGCGCACGTTGAGTCCGGCCTCGACCGACAGCCGGATGGCCTCGGCCGGGGTGCCGGCAACGCGGTGTTTTTGGTGGATGAACTCGACCGAACCGCTGTCGGACACGACGTAACCCTGAAAGCCCCATTGCTCGCGCAGGATATCGTGCAGAAAAAGCCGGCTGGATTGCACCGGCACGCCGTCGTAATCGTTATACGAGGCCATCACGCCCAGCGCGCCGCCCTCCATCACTGCGCGCCGAAAGGGCTCAAGGTAGATGGTCTGGACTTCGCGCCAGGTCGTCTGGGGGTCGGTGCGGGCGTGGCCGTCGCGTCCGCCCTTGGGGATGCTGTAGACCGCGTAGTGCTTGAGGGTGGAGGCAACGTTTTGGGTCTGAATGCCTCGGACCTGCTCAAGGCCGAGGGTGCCCGTGAGAAAGGGATCCTCCGAGTAGCATTCGACCACACGGCCCCAGCGCGGGTCGCGCGACAGGTCGAGAACGGGTGAATAGACGTTGGAGTAACCGAGGGCGTGAGCCTCGCGTCCGGTGACCTCGCCGACACGGCGGACCAGCGGAGCGTTCCAGGTGCTGGCGACGCCGATCTGAGCGGGAAAACTGGTCGCCTTCGAGTGCATGAGCCCGCGGATACCCTCGTTGGTGAAATCCACCGGCACACCCAAGCGGGTGCGCTCCACAAACCAACGCTGCACCTCATGGGCGGCGCGGACGCGGCGCGACCAGGGCAAATCGTTTTCGGGGTCGATCAGGTTGTTGGTCCAGCCGGTATTGCCGTTGATGTGTTCATCGATGTTGGCGATGCCATCCTTCCATGGGGACTGATCCCAAAGCTCGGTCGGCAGCTCGTCCTTCAACACCCGCGGAAAACCGTAGAGCGTGGTCAGCTGACCGGTTTTTTCCTCCAGATTCATCCGACGCAACAAGTCCTCGATGCGGGTGTCGATCGGCTGCGTCGGGTCCTCGTAGGGGTCTTTCGCGCCGCTTTTGTTGAAATCGATCCAGCCCTCGCGGTAGATCGACGGGGAGGTCTCCAGGGCGCCGCGGGCAAACCAGTCCGCCGGCGGGGGCGTGGAATGCAAAAACGAGCACGGAAGCAGAAAAAAGCAAAGGTGGCGGACAAGGGTATTGTGCATCACACTTGAGCCAAAGCACTGGGTGGGAACCATCAAGAAACGAAGGAAGTAATGAGGCTTCCGCGAAAGTTTACAGTTTGCAGAACCGAAGTTTTTTACAATGGGCACCTTCAGCTTACGAGCCTGTCCGCCCCTGGCCCGGTTTTAATCTCGATGCGTTCCGCGAGGTTCGGCGCTCTTGGAGTCGTCTTCACGCCGACCGGCCAATCCACCGCTCAATTTTCAACCTTGAGGGAGGTCCTAAAATCTCCGGCAGGGCCTGCGTTGGGGGCCGGCCGGCAGTCCGCAA
>CAYNUW010000152.1:2950-8108 GCA_964400455.1 uncultured Akkermansia sp.
GGCGGGCAAGCGGGGGGCGCTGTCATACTGTCTGACAATATGTATTTTTTTTCCAATTGAGCTAACTTCGACTGCCGCGCAGGACGTTTCGTGCCGTTAACTTCACGGCGCTTCAACCCCATATCCCATGCTCACTATGTCTGCTCGATCGCTCGGCGCGACCGTGTTGGTCGCCATGTCCGCTCTCGCTCTCCACGGTGCCGCCTACCAAGGCTCCGCCTACGAGGGTTTTGATTACACCGCTGGAAACATCGCCCAGCCTGCCACCACCTCTCCCACTGGGCTAAACGGCGGCACCGGCTGGACGGATACCGTGTCCACGGGAGCGGCACCTACGATCTGGGGCGTCACGCATGGTGGTAACTACACCACGATCACGACTGGTGGCAGCGGTCGCTTCGCCGTCGCTGGCAATACTGGCACCGCCGCCTCCGCCAACCAGCAAATCATCAGCTCTAGCCTGACGTATTCAGGTCTTGCCGGGCTCGAGCCTTCGACCGGCGGTGCCGTTCAGCTCACCGCGAACGCTTCCGCATCCATAGGCCGCCATTTTGGGCAACTAGTGGATAGCGGATCCTTCTACTTCAGTTACTTGGTGCAAAAGACCGCAGACACGAACCGGACCACGAACTTTGCGCTGTTTGGTCTGCCTGCAACGAATCCACTGACAACCGCCCCGGTGGAGCGCCTTTCGATCGGCCAAGTGGCGCCGAATCTAAATTACATTAACGCATCCGGAGTGCTTAATTCGGCTACGTCGGTGCCTCCCGCCAATTCCGGTGATTTTCAGGTGCTGAACTCTAACTCACTGAATACCACGAGCAGCATCTACAAGAATAACGGCATTTTTGAGCGCAATGCCACCACCAATCCGAATTCGCTACCGGTTCAGCCCTTTACTTTGAACGAAACGTTCATGGTGGTCGGCAAAATCGATTTCAATGTAGGCCTCAACGGCACTGACGACAAGTTCACGCTCTGGCTCAACCCCACCTCGTTCACCGAAAGTGCTGAATCCGCCTACCTCATCGTGGAGGGGGTGGATTTTGGCAGTCTCACCGGACTGCGTGTTTTCGCCGGCGCCACGAGCGGAGCCTTCAGCCAAGCGAATGCCATCTACGACGAAATCCGCCTAGGCACCACCTACTCCGCTGTTGTGGTGTCCGCGATCCCGGAGCCCTCGGCCTTTGCTTGCTTGGCTGGTCTCGCCGGTCTGGCGCTGGCGACGACTCGTCGTCGTCGCGCCTGAGTAAACTCATCGGCTTCAGTCCCGATACCAAAACCCCCGCCGGCTATGCCGACGGGGGTTTTGCTTTTTTCGCCGACTGCCGATTCTAACTCCGAAAGTTCGTAGTTCGGTCCTCGCCCCTCATGCCCCCGATTCACTCGCTACTGACGACCCGAAAGGGTCGGGCTGAGAAATGGTCTACTGTCTAAACTCGCCGTTAGCCCCGGCTAAAAATCGCGCAAAACGCTAAGCAAGACCGCGCCACGTATCGACCCGAAGACGCACCCGGCGGATTCGTCGACGGAATGCGAAAGCACGGAGGTGGCATCGCCCCAGGCGAGGGTCCGCAGGATCACCCGCCACGGGTGCCCGCAAAATCGAGAGGCGACCAGAACGCAGCGGTAAAATCACGATTCCCAAACTTAACTCAAATCCCGCAACGACCCAAAGTCAGGATCGTGCAACCTTCGATAGGTGCGCACGATCATGCCGTCGGTCAGCCCGGCCAGCCAGTCGCAGATCCGCCGCGCCTTGCCCGCCGTCGTCTCCTCCGCGTCCACCAGTCTCCCCACCCGCGGCGGCAACAACCGGATCACTCGCGCACCGCGCTCCACATAATGCATCCAGGCCGCGTCCCATAGATCGAACAGAATGCGCCTCGCTTTGTGCTCCATCTGCTGGAGCTGCGGGCTCTCGAAAATGATGTCGTTGGCCAGCCGCTTGTAGAAGGTCGCCTCCCGCACCGCATCCTCCGCCACCACCAACTCGAAACGATACCGGTTGGTCCTCGCCCCCATCGGATTGTGCGTGGTTCGCTCCCGCAGCCGGCACGAAGTGATGAAACGCCCCAACTTGGCCGAAAACACCTCCTCCAGCCGGTCGCAGCGAATCGCATCAAACAGGGTGTCAAAATGCTTCTGCGCCTCCGCGTCCAAACCCGTCTCCGCCGCCCACGACTCCATGCGCTCGAAGGTCAGAAATCCCGCCCGCACCCCGTCCACGATGTCGTTCAACGAGTAGGCCGCGTCGTCCGCCCAATCCATGACCTGGCACTCCACGCTTTTGTAGTGGTTGAGCTGAGACGACGCCTTCAACAACGAGCCTGGAGTCGCCCCGCCGAACACGTGGTCGCGATACACCACCTGCGGATCGTAGAGAAAATGCCGCGCCGGCGGCGCCGAGAACTCGGAGAACAAACGTTTATACTTCAACACCCCGTCCATCAGCGCCCGCGTCGGCTGCATCCCCCGCACCCCGCTCTCGTTTTGATACATGGTCTCGGTCAACAGGTGCAGCGTCTGCGCGTTGCCCTCGAACCCGCCGTGCGGCAGCATCAACTCCTGCAAGGTCCTCTCCCCGGAATGACCAAAGGGCGGGTGCCCCAGATCGTGCGCCAGACACACGGCCTCGACCAAATCCGGATCGAGAAAAAAGTCCTCCGCCAAAGGCCGCCCTTGCGTCAACAGCCAGGTGCAGATCGAACGCCCGATCTGCGCCACCTCCATCGAATGGGTCAGCCGCGTGCGATAAAAGTCATACTCCCCCGAAAGAAAAACCTGGGTCTTCGACTGAAGCTTCCGAAACGCATGGGCGTGGATCACCCGGTCCCGGTCGACCTGATAACAAGACCGATAATCGGGTCGTCGTGCCCCGCCCCAGGTCTCCTGATCGAACGCGTCATAAAAACGATTGGCCATGCACCACTAAGCTGAGCCGACCACTTGCCGCGGGCAAGCCCCGGCCCGCGTCCGTCTCAAGCTTGCCCCCACCCCGCACCCACACCACCCTCCACCTGCGTCTTCTCATGTCCCCCGCGCCCGCTTCCGTCTCCCGAATCACCGCCGCCCGCCCGGGCGCGCTGCGCGTGGTGCGGGTGCTGACCGACGGCCGGCCCGGCCACGAAAACCAAAGCCAGGGCCTCGCCCTCGCTCTCGCCCGACGCACCGGCGCACGGATCGAGACCGTGCGCATCGACCCCGCCAGCTCCGTCTGGACGCGTGCCCGCCTCGCCGCCGGCCCCGGCCCCGAACCCGTCGGCCTGCTCATCGCCACCGGCCACCGCACCCACCTGCCGCTCTGGTGGGCCGCCCGCCGCCTGCGCGCCCGCTCCGTCGTCATCATGAGCCCCAGCCTGCCCCTGGCCTGCTTTGATCTCGCCGTAGTGCCGCGCCACGATCTGCCAACCTCCGCCACCGACACCCCCCGCCGCCTGCTCACCCGCGGCGCACTCAACCGCGTCCCCGAGGAACTCCCCCCCAAGGAACCGCGCGGCCTCATCCTCCTCGGCGGCCCCTCCCGCCACCACGGCTTCGACGGACCCACCCTCGCCGCCCGCCTGATAAGACTCGTCGCGTCCGAGCCCGGACTGCGCTGGATCGTCGCCGATTCCCGCCGCACCCCCGAAGGCTTCCTCGACGCCCTCAACCTGCCCTCCGGAGCCGACGCCGAGAAAGTCCCCCACACCACCACCGGCCCCGGCTGGCTGGCCGGCGAACTCGCCCGCGCCCGCATCGTCTGGGCCACCGCCGACAGCGTCTCCATGGTCCACGAGGCCGTCACCGCCCGCGCCGCCGTCGGCATCCTGCCCGCCCCACCTCTTCGCGCCGGCGGAGGGCGCCCCCAACGCGCCATCAACGACCTCATTTCCTCCGGTGCCGCCATTTCCTACGACGCCTGGACCGACAACCAAACCCTGCTTCAGCCCGGTCCACCCCTGCACGAAGCCGCCCGCGCCGCCGAGGCCATCCTGCAACGCGGCTGGTTCGGTTGACCCCGCTCGCTCCGCCTAGCTCGAATGGGCCCCATGAGCTGGGCTAATGCATACGGGGACGGTATTTGCGGTTTACGCCCCAGCTTCCGCCGGACAGTGTAAGTTGTCATGTCCATTTCGCGCGATCCCGCCGTTCCGCTCACCACCAACAAACACCTCCTCCGCTGGGTCGAGAAGATGGTCGCCCTCACCGAGCCCGCCGCCATCCATTGGGTGGACGGTTCGACCGAAGAATACGACGCGCTCTGCGCCCAACTGGTCGCCGCCGGAACCTTCATCCCGCTCGATACCGGGAAATGGCCGGGCTGTTTCCTCGCTCGCTCCGACCCCACCGACGTGGCCCGCGTCGAGGACCGCACCTTCATTTGCTCGCTCTCCAAGGACGCCGCCGGCCCGACCAACAACTGGGTGGACCCCTTCGATATGCGCAAAAAATTGAAGAGCCTCTTCGCCGGCTCCATGCGCGGTCGCACCCTCTACGTGCTGCCCTTCTCCATGGGCCCGGTCGGTTCACCCCTTTCCCAGATCGGCGTCCAGCTGACCGACTCGCCCTACGTCGTCGCCAACATGCGCATCATGGCCCGCATCGGCCTGCCGGTGTTTGCCGAAATCGACAAAGGCGAAAAACGCGTCGTGCCCTGCATGCACAGCGTCGGCCGCCCCCTCGCCCCGGGGGCCCAGGATGTGCCCTGGCCCTGCAACCCCGAGAAATACATCGTCCACTTCCCCGAGACCCGCGAGATCTGGTCCTACGGCTCCGGCTACGGAGGCAACGCCCTCCTCGGCAAAAAATGCTTCGCCCTTCGCATCGCCTCCGCCATGGCCCGCGACGAGGGCTGGATGGCCGAACACATGCTCATCCTCGGCCTGCAGAACCCCGACGGCGAAAAAGCCTACGTCGCCGCCGCCTTCCCGTCCGCCTGCGGCAAGACCAACTTCGCCATGCTCGTGCCCCCGCCCGCCCTCGCCGCCCAGGGCTGGAAAGTCACCACCATCGGCGACGACATCGCCTGGCTCCGCCCCGACGCCTCCGGCCGCCTGCGGGCCATCAACCCCGAGGCCGGCTTCTTCGGGGTCGCCCCCGGCACCTCGCTAAAAACCAACCCCAACGCCATGGCCGCCCTGGCCAAAAACTCCATCTTCACCAACTGCGCCCTCAC
>CAYNUW010000153.1:0-8084 GCA_964400455.1 uncultured Akkermansia sp.
AGCGGGCCTTGGCGTCCTTTTCGGCGTCGTTGGCGGGGTTTTCGGGGTAGTCGGGCAGGGCGTAGCCGCGTTTCTGGAGCTCGGCGATGGCGGCCTTGAGCTGCGGCACGGAGGCGGAGATGTTGGGCAGCTTGATTATGTTGGCCTCGGGTTTGAGGGTGAGGGCGCCGAGTTCGGCGAGGTGGTCGGGGGCGAGGTTAAAGGCGGCGAGGATGCGGCCGGAGAGGGAGATGTCGCGGGTCTCGACGTGGATGCCGGCGGGTTTGGTGAAGGTCTGCACGATGGGGAGCAGGGAGTAGGTGGCGAGGGCCGGCGCTTCGTCGGTGATGGTGTAGAGGATGGTGGGAGCCGCGGACATGATGGGAGGAGGGAGGTTGGAAACGGTGGTAAAAGCAGGAGCCAAGCCGAGCGGGCGGGGCAGGGTCAACGCGGGATGCGGGGATGGTGCGGGAAAGGGCTGGCGTGGGGACGGTGCGGGCGAGATACAGGGAGTGATGCGCGGGTGGCTGAAATTTTTCGTGACGGGGCTGTTGCTGGTCGGCGGGACGGCCGGGGCCGAGCCGTTGGCGGGAGTGGCAGGCGGGGTCGGCGGGGTGGCGGCGGCACCGGGGTTGCCGGGACTGCGCGTGCCCTGGCAGGTCAAGGTGGTGGAGGGGGAGGTGTTTTTGTCGGCGGCGTGGGCGGGGGCGGAGCTGGAGGTGGCGGCACGGTGGCCGGGGTCGGGTCGGGCGGGCGGGGCTTGGCGGATTGTGCGTGGGCGGGTGGAGGCGGCGGAGGCCTGGCCGGAGGCGCGCGGTTGGTTGGGTCCGGCGGCGGGGGGGTGGTCGGCCAGCGGGGTGGTGGAGTTGGCCGGAGCGGGTAGCTTTGGGTCGGATGGAACGCCGGTGGGGCGCGTGATGGTGACGTTGAGGGAGGGGTGGGCGAAGGCGGAGGCGCCGGAGGTGGAAATGAGCGGGATAGGGGCGGAGGTGGAGGTGGAGTTGAGTGCGGAAGGTTGGCGTGTGCCGGCCGGGCAGTGGTTGCGGGTGGCTCGGGTGGTGGCAGGGGGGCAGGAAGCGACGGGAGGAGAAGTGATTTTCGGCTCGGGGACCGACGGGATCTGGCGGGTGGAGCGTGTCGGGCTGGATCTGCTGGGTGGGCGGGTGGAGGCGGGGTCGTTTGAGGTGGATTTGGCGCGGCCGCGGGCGGTGGTGGCGGCCTTGGTGCGCGGGGTGGCGCTGCGCAGTTTGGCGACGTATGCCCCGTGGTTGATTTCCACGGCGGAGGGGGTGCTCTCCGGCGAGGTGGAGCTAGGTTGGTCAGCGGGGGGCGGGGCGACTTTCCTAGGTGGAGCGCTGAGGGTGGAGCGCGGAGGGGCTGCGGAGATGCGGCTGGCTCCGTCGCCGGGTTTGTTATCGGCCGGGGTGCCGCAGCGGTTTTTGTTTTTGCCTAGGTGGCTGGGTAAGTGGACGGAGCGGGTGGGGCCGAAGAACCCGATGTATGATGCGGTGCGGGCGATCGAGTTGGGGGAGGCGGGGCTGCGGGTGGAGGATTTGCGCTTGGAGTTAAAGCCGGAGGGCGGGGTGGCTGGGCGTTCGGCGACGCTGCGGGTGCGGGCGCGACCGGTGGGTTTGGAGTTGGTCGAGGAGGTGAATCTGGAGGTGAATTTTTATGGATCCCTGGCGGAGGCCATCGCGCTCGGGCTGGATGAGCGGGTGCGAATCCAAGTGCGGTGAGGCGACCGGGGCGGGTTGTATTTTACGGGAAACCTTGTGTGCGGCGCGGGGTCGTAGTTGGCTCCAGCTTATGAATGCCCGCGCCGCCGTTCTGTTACTGCCGTTGTTTTGGGGCGGCTGCATCCACGTGAAGATGGATCCCATCCGGGTGCACGCCACGGTGGACGTGAATGTGCGGATGGAGCAGGCTTTGACGGATTTCTTCGGTGAGCTGGATGCGAAGTCGAAGACCATCGCCACGCCTTGAGCAGCACCGACCGAAGAAATTAAATCATGAATACGAAAACACTCTGGATGGGACTGATGTTGAGTTTGGCGGGTGCGCCGGCATTGCCGGTGAAGGCGCAGGCGCAGGACCTGGGCGCGGTGCGGCAGCGGATGGAAGCGCGTCTGGCGCAGGTGGATGCGGCCAAGGAGAAGGGGCTGGTGGGAGAAACCAACCGCGGTCTTTTGGAAGCGCGAGGGGTGGCGGATGAAGGCGTGGGCAAGCTGGTCGAGGCGGAGAACGCGGACCGGCAGGCGGCCTACGCTGCGATAGCGCGCAACACTCAAACTTCGCCTGAGGCCGTGGCCACGGCGCGGGCCAGGCAGATCGCGACTGGCAGCAAGCCGGGGGTGTGGCTGCAGCGCGAGGATGGTGGTTGGTATCGGAAGTGAACGGCGGCGTGGCCGGGGCGCGGGGCGGGGAGCCGCTCGCGCCAAGGCCCACGGACTCGAGGACGGGAAAGCGAGGGTTGATTGGGGGGCGAGATTCTCCCTGGGCGCGGACCAACGCGCCGAGCGGCGGGCGATGGTTCAAGCGGCGCCAGAGGTGTTGCCTGGCGGCTGGGGGTCGGAGTTCTTTTTGCGGCGGAGGGAAAGGGCGGGCAGGTCGGCGGGCAGGGGCATGGGCGGAGCGGTTTCACGCGCTAGTAGCGACGGGGGCTCCGAGTCGGGGACCAATGGGGGTTCGTTGGCGGGTGAGGGATTGGAGGCTGGGTCGGCTGCCGGGGTGGATGGTTCGCCTGCGGCTTTGGCGTTGGCGCGGGCCGGCTCTTCGAGGGTTTCGGGGGTGGGCTTGCGTTGGGGCAGGGCGATGGTGGCCCGCGGAGCGGAGCGTTCGCGTTTTTCGCTTTCGGTCAGAGCAATCTCCTCCTTGGCCTTGGGCACATAGGTGAGTTTAGGCGCGGTGGCGGCCGGGGTGGGCGCGGGGGGCAGCGTGGAGCGCAGCGACGGGTGGACGAAATTCTTTTCGCTGCCGGTGCGGAAGGGAGTGGTCCAAGCGTTTATGAGGAAAGCCTTGAGCAGGAGCAGGCCAAAGGCGAAGAGCACGATTTCGGTGGCGGTGGTGTTTTTCCACAGGAGTTCCAACGGGGTGTCGGCTGCGCCGCCGATGAGAAAGGGCACGGTGGGGCGGGTGCGGTCGGGCTCGGCTTTCGCAACCTCGGTGGCGGGTCGGGGGGTGCTGTTGACGGTGGGGCCCATGGCGCGATCCACCAGGCTGTCGAAGAGGTCGGTTTCGGCGGTGCGCGGGGCGCGGCCGTCGGTATCGGTGCGGAGGCGGATGGCACCGGCGACCGGACGGGTGGCCTGGGCGCGGAGCTGATCGGCGAGATCCCGGGTGACGAAGCGGATGAAGACCTCCTGTTTTTCAGCCAGGGTCTGATCGGTCTCGATCAGAACATCGTATTTATTGGCCAATACCGCTTCGTAGGTGTGGATTTTTTTGATCGGCAGGGGTGCAGACCAGACGGAGGCGTTGTATTGGCGACCGATTTTCAGGGTGGATTCACGGCCTTGTTCCTTGACGAAGGCGGCGGTTTCCAAGCCGTCGTGAAAGATGGCGCCGAGCACGGCGGCGATGATGAGGGCGATGACGAAGTAGATGATTTTTCTCATGGTCGCGGTGTGCCGAGGGGTAGGGGTTTAAAGCGTCAGCGAACGCGGGGCGTCAATCGGCGTGCTCGGTTTGATGAAAAAAACATCGTCGCCGGGCCGGCTTTGTGGGATTCGGCCAACTCCGCCATGTCGATGCATCGTGCCCAACGTCCTTCAGCGCCCCGCGTCCAGCTCTCGTCACCGACTTCGGTATCCGAGGTCGTCGAGACGGAGGAGGCGTCGTTGGTCGCCGCCCCGGCTCCGGGTGGGGGACGTCAATTGCCGCCGCCGGTGCCGTTGGCGGAGCGGGCGCGGCCATGGGTGCAGTTGAAGTATTTTACCTTTCAGCCCGCGATTTTCCCGCGTCTTTTGGGCGAGGCCTCGTCGGACGCGAAGGCGGGAGATTTGGTGACGGTTTACGACAAGGGCGGGCAGCCGCTGGGTATCGGGCTCTTTAATCCGCGGGCGAAAATGGTGTTGCGGGTGGTCGCGCACGGGGCGGATGCGGCGCTGGGCGAGGCTTACTTTTTGGTGGCGATCGAGCGGGCGGTGGCGCTGCGGCGCGAGGTGTTTCGTTTGGATGAAACCACTGATGCCTACCGGTTGATCAACTCGGATGGCGACGGGCTTTCCGGTCTGATCGTGGATCGTTACGGGGAGACCTTGCTATGCGAGGTGACGAGTTATGGCATGGCGCGCAGGTTGCCGGAGTGGTTGCCCCGGCTGCATGAGCTGGCGGGCACGAAGTTTGCGCGGGTGCAGGTGGATCACGACTTGGGTTCGCTGGAGGGAATCAAGCCGAGTTGGTTCAACGAGACCAATGCGGCGGCGCCGGACAAGGTGAAGATTCGTGAGCACGGCATCCGCTACGAGGTGGACTTTGCCGAAGGGCACAAGACGGGTTTTTTCTGCGACCAGCGGGAGAATCGGCGCTTTTTTGGGCGTTTTGCGAAGGGTGCGCGGGTGTTGGACCTGTGTTGTTACACGGCGGGTTTTTCGCTTAACGCGAAGATCGCGGGCGGGGCGGAGGAGGTGACGGCGGTGGATCTGGACGAGGCGGCGATCGCCCAGGCGCGGCGCAATGCCAATCTGAACCAGGCCCGCATAAAATTCGTGCATGCCGACTCTTTCGCCTACGCGCGGCAGATGGCGCAGAACGGCGAAAAGTGGGATCTGGTGGTGTTGGACCCGCCGAAGTTGATTTTCACCCGGGAGGCGGCGGGCAATGCCGAGGGGCGGCGCAAGTATGAGGACTTGAACCAACTGGCGCTGGCGCTGGTGAAGCCGGGCGGGGTGTTCGCGACCTGTTCCTGCTCGGGTCTGCTGAGCTTGGAGGATTTTGAGGAGCATGTGATCAAGGCGGCGCACCGGCTGAATCGACGCTTACAGTTCATCGACCGCACGGGACCGGGGGCGGATCATCCGGTGTATTCCAACTGCCCGGAGAGCCGTTATCTCAAGGTTTTGTGGGCCCGGGTGTGGTAGTTTGCGGAAGTGCTTCGCGGGCGTGAGGGGTTTTCCCATTGCGTTTCGTGGCGGCTGGCACAGCGTGTGCAGGGTCAAAACTTGATCTTTTGCCCATGGGAAACACCAACTCCGAAAATCCTTCCGATCACGAATGGGACGACCGTGGCGACCTGATCTGGAACGAGTTTGATTGGGAGTTGTATCTGAGAGAGCAGGACGACGTGGTGTTGCGCTACCTGGGTTTTTACGAGCAGCACAAGGTAAATTCCGAGCGCTTGGATTACGCCGCTCGTCAAATGGGTTGGCGGGTTGGCGAATGGACCAGCGAAGGGGTGCAAGACGGTATCGAGCTGGAGGACGATTCGGAGGACGACGACGAGGATGAGATCGGGGAGGATGCGGAGCCCTACACCCTGCACAAGAATCCGATCTATATCGCCACGCGTGCCCTGTTTATGAGCTTGAGGCGGGCGTGGGAAGAGCTGGCCGACGATCCTGCCAAAGTTCCCCAGGCCCTGGCGGTGCGCCACTTGAGCGTTTTATCGCGGACGGAAGACCAGGCGATGCAGGCGGTCTCGGCGCTGGATTTTGGCGACTACGCCATGGCAATCAGTTTGTTCAAGAGAGCCCTGCGCGACCTGAATCTGATTCTGGCTTCACTCGACGAGCGGGCGTGTGGCGAGAACAAGGCTCTGCTCAGGCACCGTGAGCAGGCATTGCCCCGTTTGTTTGACCTGCGTGAGGTTTGGCTGCGGGTGATGTCGGAGTGCCGAACTGAACTGGCCAGGCCGGTGGATGACATCGACGAGGACGATGGCGACGAAGACTGAGGGGCGGGCCCTGGGTTGACGAGTCGGAGCGGGAGGGCGAGACGCCCAACCCGGCGCGCGAGACGCGTGCGCTCCGGATCGGGCGGAGGGGCGGACTTCACCAACTGTAAGTGGCGCCGGCCGACCAGGTGCGGGGGGTGTGGGGCACGAGGGGGACGTCCTGGAAGGCGGTGTCCCAGAGGTTTTCGACCTGGGCGTGGAGGACGAGACCGTCGACGGCGGGCACGTGGTAGAAGAGGCCGACGGCGGTATCCACGTTGTCATTACCATGGCGGCGGAGGGCGTTTTCGGCCTGGCGGCGCAGCTCGTTGTCGAGGCGCAACTCAAAGCCGGCTCCCAGCCGGGCGACGGCGCCGAGGGTGAGGCGGTGTTCGGCGTAGTTGAGTGCGTAGAAGCTGCCGTCGAGCGGGGCGACGTAGTTGTCGTCCTTGTGGAGGAAGGTGTAGCCGGCGAAGAGATCGAGGCGCTCCCAGGTGCGGGTGGCGAAGAGCTCGAAGCCGTAGGTGTCGAGATCGACGGCGGTGGCGGTGCGGCCCGAGGCCGGAGCGGTGACGGCGGCGGGGTTGAAGATGTAATCCAGCAGGCTGTCGTCGCGGCGGTGAAAGACGGCGGTCTGCAGGGACCACCCTTCGAGGCGGGTTTCGGCGCCGAGCTCGATCTGGCGGGCGGTGGCGCGGGGAAGGTTGGCATCGCCGCGGAACAGGGCGTTGATCGAGGGGGAGGCGTTGAGCGCTTGGTAGGTGGGCAACTGAGTCGTCTCGGTGTAGCTGGCGTAGAGGCGACGCAGCGCGCCTTCGTCGCGCCGCAACTCGGCCGAGGCGAGCGGGGAGGCCTCGCCGCCGTCGCGGTTGCTGGCGTCGTAACGGGCGCCGGCCAGGAGCACGACGTCGCGGTGATCGTCGAGTGTGATGGTCTGTTCGGCGGCGAGCGTGCCGTAGGTCTGGGTGCGGCTGGTGAAGCGCGCCACGGACGGGTTCGCGAGCGCGGTGGAATCGAGGTCGTCGTCGGCCACGCCGGCGCCGTAGCGCAGGGCGGTCGCGCCGGCCACGGTCTGGCGTCCGTCGAAGGCGGCTCCGCGCACCAAGGTTTGGTGATAGGTGTGCCCGGCCGCGCCGAAGGCGGGGATGGAGTAGTGGTCGCGGTGGCCGCGGTAGTAGGCGCCGACCTGGACGTAATCGCCTGCGGCGTCCAGTTCGGTGCGGTGGTTCAGCACGAAGAGTTTGGTCTGGAGTTGCTCCCGCTCCTGGCGAAGCGGGGTGGGGGGGCGGGCGGCGTAGAGGTTGGGCCAGGCAAAGTCCTTGGCCTGGTAGCCGGCGAAGAGGTCGGTCTGGCTGCGGTCGTTGGCGAGTTGGAGACGGCCGTTGAGCCGTTCGAAGGTGAAGTCGCTGGAGCGAGTGCGATTGTCGGGATCGCGCCATTCGCGCGGGCCGTCGCCTTCGGCGGAGGCCACGGAGATGTCGGCGCCGACGGTGAAATCGCCGAGTTTGGCCGGGGCGACCACGCCGGCGTAGAGTTCGCCGCGGGCGAGGTCGTTGTTCCCGGTGGCTATGCTGACGGTGCCGCCGTCGCGAACGGGGCGCCAGCCGTAGGCGACGCTGCCGGCAGTGGCGTTGAAGCCGGTGGCGGCGTGAGTGGCCCCGACGCGGACAACGGGTGCGCCCAGCATGTAGGGTGAGACCGGGAGTTCGGCCGAGTAGTGGCCGGTTTGCGGATCGTAGATGGGAAGGGCTCCGACGGTGAAGCCAGTGTTCTCAAAGGTGCCGCCGCGGATGGTCACGTCGGACTGACCCTCGGCAAAGTTGCGGGCCTGCACGTCCACCTGGGGCTCGAAGCGCAGGGCGGAGACGGGCGCCGCGATGGTGCCGGCAGGCTCTTGTAACGCCACGCGCGACGAAAAGACGGTCAGTCGGTCCAGCTCGACGACGTCCTCGCCGGAGGCCTGGGCAGGAGTCCACGTGGTGCTGGCGGCCAGCAAAAAGGCGGCGGCGGGCAGTGAAGTGCGGGGGGGCGTGTTCATGCCCTGCCGGTGTTGCCAGCTGGTTAAGTTCGGTCAATTAAATTGATTAACCAGTCTTGGTTTTGCGCGGTTTTGGACAAAAGAAAGCCCCTCGGGTTTGACGAGGGGCGAGTAGTCCGGGCCGGGGTGCGTTTCCGGCTGATCGAGAGGAGGGATTTATTCGTCGCCGTCTTCGCCGATGGCCTCGACCGGGCAGCC
>CAYNUW010000154.1:0-8074 GCA_964400455.1 uncultured Akkermansia sp.
CCAAAACACCATCAAGGACCACCTCCTCGCCTCCGACCCCGCCGAGGACGACCGACCCGCCACACCCCAGGTCACCGCCTTCGTCTCCATTCAGCAGGGCTGCAACATGGACTGCGCCTTCTGCATCGTGCCCAAGACCCGCGGCGACGAGCGCTCCCGCCCCATGGACGACATCGTCGCCGAGTGCCGCGCCCTCGCCGACCGCGGCGTGCGAGAGATCACCCTCCTCGGCCAGATCGTCACCTCCTACGGCCGCCGCGACTACGTCCACACCGACGGCATCTCTCCCTTCGTTCAACTCATCGAAAAAATCCACGCCATCGAGGGCGTCGCCCGCATCCGCTTCACCTCGCCCCACCCCCGCGGCTTCAAACAAGACCTGGCCGACGCCTACGCCCGCCTCCCCAAACTCTGCCCCTACGTCCACCTGCCCCTCCAGAGCGGCAGCGACCGTATTCTCAAGGCCATGAACCGGCCCTATTCGCGGGATCGCTACCTGGAGATCGTCGCCTCCCTCCGCGCCGCCCGGCCGGACATGTATTTCTCCACCGACGTCATCGTCGGCTTTCCCGGCGAGACCGAGGAGGATTTCCTCCAAACCAAGGACTTGTTCGAACGCTGCGACTACGACATGGCCTACGTGTTCAAATACTCCATTCGCACGGGCACCCCCGCCGCCGACCTGGGCGACCAGATCCCCGACGAGGTCAAGGAACGTCGCAACCACGAGCTGCTCGACGTCCTCCGCCGCAACTCCGAACGCCGCACGGGCCGCCTCGTCGGCACCATTGAGGAGGTCCTGGTCGAGGGCCCGGACAAAACCGGCCGCCTTTACACCGGCCGAACCCCCGGCAACCGCGTCTGCATCTTCGCCGCCAGCCCGCGGCTGGTCGGCCGCCTCGTCCCCCTCCGCATCACCCGCGCCAGCGTAAGCACCCTTTACGGCGATCTCGAACTCGCCGGCGTCTGAACCCGCCCGCCCCCGCCTCGCCAACCCTTCCCGCCACGCCGCCATGTCTCTTTTCCTCGCCACCCTGCTCACCGGCCTGACCCTGCTCGTCCTCGGGGCCGCCCTGATCGCCGACACGTCCCTGGTCCGCTCCGCCCTGCGCGCTTTCCCCCGCTCCCGCCCCGCCGCCTGGGTGCTCTTCGGCCTCGCCGCCGCCTGGTTCCTCTCCCGCGTCGCCGTGCTCTCCGAGGCCGATTTCGGCCAGTTCCGCAATCAGCTCTTCGTCGCCTTCGCCGCCATCGCCGCCCTGTCTTTCTTCTACGTGCCCGAATTCCTGGCCGTGCGCGGCCTCGCCGCCCTCGTCCTCCTCGCCGGCGACCCCCTGTTGAAACCCGCCTACGGAGAATACGAGATAGCTGCCCGGCTTTTCCTCGTCACCGTCGTCTACGTCGCCCTTGCCGTCGCCATTTGGCTCGGTGCCCAACCCTGGCGTCTGCGCGATTGGATCGAATGGCTGCAACGCGTCCCCGGCCGCTCCAGAGTCATCGGCCTAGCTTTTTCCGCCGCCGGCCTCCTCCTCGCCGCCGTCGCCTTCACCTACTAAACCATCGTCCGTCACCCGCATGTCCGCCGGCACTGTCGTTCCCGCTTCGCCCGCCGTCCTCCTGGTTCTCGCCGGCCCCGCCGGCTCCGGCAAATCCACTCTCTGCGAACGTTTGGTCGCCGACGTCCCCGGTTTCACCCGCGTCATCACCAGCACCACCCGCGATCCACGCCCAGGGGAGATCCAGGGCGTGCACTACCACTTTTTCACCCCGGCCGAATTCGACGCCCGCGTCGCCGCCGGCGAGTTTCTCGAATGGGCCTGGGTCCATCGCAAAAACCGTTACGGCACCCTCGCCTCCTCCGTTCTCGATCCCCTCGCCGCCGGCCGCAGCCTGGTCATGAACGTCGACGTCCAGGGCGTGGAGAACTTCCGCCGCGCCGCCGCCCAAAACCCCGTCCTCGCCCGCCACCTCGCCACGATCTTCATCGACGTGCCCATCCCCGAACTGCGCCGCCGTCTGGGCGGTCGCGGTGAAAGCGAAGACGAAATCGCCCGCCGCATGCAAACCGCCGAACTCGAATTGCGCGAACGTGACAAATTCGAGCACATCATCCTCAGCCGGGACCGCGACACCGACTTCGCCGCCCTGCTGGCCATCCTGGAACGCACCCGCTCCCGTGTGGACGCCTCCCGCCCGGTCCGCTGATTCCATGGTTCCCTCGCGTCCGGCCGCCCGCCAAGCTGACCTCATGGCCGACTCCCTTCCGCCCGCCTCGTCCCCCGCCGCACCACAACGCTGGCTCCGCGGCGAGCCCCGGTCCCTTCTACGCACCCGCATCTTCGAAGTCCACGGAGTGCCCTACGCCCATCCGTCCCGCCAGACCAGGCGTGAATTCATCGCCGTCGACGCCCCCGACTGGGTCAATGTTCTTGCCTGGACCGCCGATGACCGCCTCGTCCTCGTCAACCAGTTCCGCTACGGCATCAACGACTTTTCCTGGGAAATTCCCGGCGGCGTGATCGAAACCGACGAGGACCCCGTCGCCGCCGGGGCGCGCGAACTCCTCGAAGAAACTGGTTACGCCGGCTCCTCCGCCCGGCTGCTCGCCTCCATTCACCCCAACCCGGCCTTCCTCACCAACCGCTGCCACCTCGTCCTGGTCGAGGACTGCCGACTCATCGCGCCGCCGAAATGGGACACCGACGAAGAGATCGAAGTCGCCACCCCCACCGTGGCCGAAACCCTGGAGCTCGCACGCTCGGGCCGCATCACCCACAGCCTCGTGCTCGACGCCCTGTTTTTTTTCGAACCCCTCTGGCTCGCCCGCCGCAACCGCGCCTGACCAGCGCAAAGAAAATCAAACGCCCGCCTTGCCCCGGGCCTTGCCGCCGCTCCGAACGAATGTTGGGATTCGCCCTTCCGCCCCTTTTTCCTCGTGAACTTTTTCCGCAAGCTCTTCTCCCCTAAGCCCAATTCTCCCGCTCCGGCCGACAGCTCACCGGTCAACAGCACGCCGCCGGCCGATCCCGCGTCCGCCGCCCCCGCCGACGACCAGGTCGCCACCCACGACGCCTACGGGCGCGAGACTCGGCTCAGCAAAACCCAATGGCGCGACCTCGTCCTCCTCCCCCGCCTCACCCAGCTGCGCGACCAGCCCGAAGCCCTCTTCCCCGCCCTCGCCCAAGCCCTCCAGCTCGGCTTCGCCGCCGACGTGCTCGACCACGCCGCCCACCTCGCCGCCACCGACCCCCGCCCCGAGCGAGGCCCCGTCCTCCACGCCGCCGCCCTCATTCTGTCCGGCCGCGCCGCCGACGCCCTGCCCCTGCTCGAAGGCCTTCTTGCCCGCCTCGGTGAAAACGCCGATGCCCTCGCCCGACTCGGCCAGGCCCGCGTCGCCCTCGGCGACCGCGACGGCTCCGCCGAAGCCCTCTGGCGCGCCCTCCAGGCCGACCCCAACCACGACCTCGCCCTCGGCCTCTACCAAGGCCTGCGTCGCGAACAAGGCGGCGAACCCGCCGCCCTGGCCGCCTTCCGCCAGGTCGCCGACCTGCCCGACGCCTGGCGCGCCCGCCTCTGGCTCGCCCGCGACCGCCTGGAGCAACGCGACCTCGCCGCCGCCCTCGCCCTCTACGACGAGGCCTTTGACCGCGCCCCCCGCCCCGTCCCGGGCGATCTGCTCCAACAAATCACCGGCGACCTCGGCAACCACGCCCACCTACCCGAACTCCTCCGCCTCGCCGCCCCCTACTACGACCCGGCCAAACACGGCCTCCCCGCCGGCCTCAACCTGGTCAAGGCCTACCACGACCTCGGCCAGCTCGACGCCGCCCGCCGCCTTCTCGACCGCCTGCGCTCCCTTGGCCGCGCCGACTGGGCCGCCCACCTCTCCGCCTTCGAAACCGAACTCGCCAAAACCCGCCAAGCCACCGCGGACGCCCCCAAACCCGGCCCCGTCGCCGTCACTCTCCTCGCCGTCGAGGGCCCCGTCTGGCTCCCCCCCGACTCCCCCGCTGCCGAGCTCTACCCCGCCAAAGCCGACGACGCACCCCTCATCGCTTTCATCGGCGGCACCGCCGCCCTGCCACCGCCCCCCGCCGATCCCCGACAAGCCCAGCTCCAGGCCGACGGCCCCGCCCGCTTCTCCCGCGCACTCCCCCTCGCCCTCGCCGAACAAGTCGAACTCGTCACCCCAGGCTACGCCCGCACCCTGGTCGCCTGGATGACCCAGCCCCGTCCGGGCTTCATCCTGGGCGGAGCCCCGTGGGACGATGCCACCGCCGCCCGCCATGCCCGCTCCGCCGAAGACCCCGCCGACTACCTGGTGGTCGTCCACCTGCTGGCAACCACTCGGCCCCTAACCGTCGAAGTCCGGCTTTTGCGCACCATCGATGCCGCCCGGCTCGCAACCTTCACCATCCCCTGCCCCGCCGAAGACCCCGGTCGCGTCATGCCCGAACTCGCCGCCGCCGTCCTCCGCACCCTGGCCGAACATGCCGATCTCGCCGTCGGCGAACCGTCGCTGCCCCCGCCCGAACATCTCACCCCCTACCTGATCGGCTTGGAACAACTACTCGCCATCCGCACGTCCCCCCTGGCGCCGGACGAGGACGCCGCCCGCCGCGAACGCGCCATCCTCGAGGCCCGCCTGCGCCTCTGCCTCGAACTGCCTTCCAGCCTGCCCGCCCGACTCCTCCTCGCCCACACCGCGCACGCGTTGCGCAAGACTCGCCCCGCCCTTTTCGCCGAGTTCCGCGATCGTCTCCAGTTGCTCCAACAAGAACATGCGCTGCCCGAGCCCGCCCAAGCGGTGCTCGCCCGACTGCTGGCCGCCTGAACCCCGCGCCGACAGCGCAACGATATGCGTTTCGCGCCGCTGTCGGTTACTTCGCGGAAACGGCGCTATACTGTTTGAACAACAAACCAAGCGCACCTTAAAGCCACTCGCTGCACCTTCCTGTTTTACCTCTACCGATGCCGTCCCCCGCCCCCGCTCGCCGCTCCCTCGCCCAGGAAATGGGCCTCGTGCTGGTCGTGCTCGCCCTCGGCGCCATTCTCGCCGCCTACGGCTGGCACGACGCCCTGCCCGGTCGGCCCAACACTTTCCTCGGCGTCGACAACCTCATCGACGGCGTCGCCACCCCGATGTCCTACTACGCCATCATGGCGGTGGGCCTCACCTTGGTGATTATCACCGGCGGCATCGATATCTCCGTCGGCTCCATCATGGCTCTCTCCGCTCTCGGGGGCGCCGCCGCCCTGCAAGGCTTCCCCACCGACGCACCCGCCTGGCAGGTTCTGCCCGTCGCTTTTGCGGTTCCGCTGGGCATCGGCCTGCTCTGCGGCCTGGCCAACGGCGCGCTCGTCGTCGGCCTCCGCCTTCACCCCTTCATCGTCACCCTCGGCACGATGAGCGTCTTTCGCGGCTTGGCCAACGTTCTCCCCGAACAAAAAACCCTGCCCGCCGCCGGCCGCCGTCTACCCGAGGCCTTCACCACCGACTTCATGCGACTAGAGTTTGCCGACCTCCAGCTCATGCCGCTCATCATCATGCTCGGCTGCGTCGGCCTCGGCTGGTTTTACCTTCAGTCCATGATCGCCGGCCGCGAGACCTACGCCGTCGGCGGAAATGAAGAGGCCGCCCGCTTCAGCGGTTTGCGCGTCCACCGCATCAAACTGCGCACCTACGCCCTCTCCGGCCTCTGCGCCGGGCTCGCCGGCCTCGTCTCCCTCGGCCGCTTCGGCACCGCCTCCACCAGCACCGGCAGCGGCTACGAGCTCACGGTCATCGCCGCCGCCGTGGTCGGCGGGGCCAGCCTCGCCGGCGGCCGCGGCACCGCCCTCGGCGCCCTGCTCGGCACCCTCATCATCGCCCTGATCGAAAACGGTATCCTCATCCTCCGCCTCGCCCAGGAATACCGCCTCGTCATCATCGGCCTCGCCATCGTCGTCGCCGTCGCCCTCGAACGCCTCGGTCAACACTTGCGCACCCGCCGCGCCGCCCGGTGACCTCCCGGCACTCCTTTCATCTCCCCCCATCCCCCCATGCCGAACCCCCACGCCCCCCCCCCGCGCCGCCGCCACACCCAGCCCCCCATGGCGTTTCTCGCCCTCGCCGGTTGCGCCAAAAAAGCCGATCCCGCCGCCGATGCCTCGGCCCCGCGCACCGTGCTCATCGGCGTCATCGGCAAAAGCCAGACTAACGACGTCTTCCAGGCCGCCCACGCCGGCGCCCGCGACGCCGCCCGCGAACTCGGCGCCAAATACGGCGTGAACGTCGAGATCGAGATCCGCACCCCCAACGACGAAGACGCCGTCAAACAAGCCGAGGCCATCGACGCCCTCGTGCGCCGCGGCGCGGACGGCATCACCCTCGCCTGCACCGAAGCCGCCACCGTCACCCCCTCCATCGACAAGGCCGTGGACAAGGGCGTCGCCGTCATGTGCTTCGACTCCGATGCGCCCGACAGCAAACGCTTCGCCTTCTACGGCGCCGACGACTTCGGCACCGGCGCCCGCATCATGGAGCGCCTCGCCCAGATCATGAACGGCCAGGGCACCGTCGCCATCCTCGCCGGCAACCAAAGCGCCCTCAACCTCCAGACCCGCGTCGCCGGCGCCCGGTCCGTCGTCGCGAAATACCCCGGCCTCAAACTCAACGAACCCGGCGTCTTCTATCACGTCGAGACCCCGGAAAAAGCCGCCGAAGCCGTCGCCTCCGCCCAAAACGCCAACCCCGGCATCCAAGGCTGGGCCTTCATCGGTGGCTGGCCCCTCTTCACCACCGACGCCCTCAAGTGGGCCCCCGGCGCCATCAAGGTTTCCTCCTGCGACGCCCTGCCCGCCCAGCTTGACTATCTGCGCACCGGCCACGTCGACACCCTCTACGGCCAGGACTGCTACGGCTGGGGCTACAAATCCGTCGAGGTCCTGTTGGAAAAGATCGTCAACGGGAAGACCCCCGAGAATCCCAAGCTGATCGACGGCCTCGCCGAGGTCACCAAGGCCAACGTCGACACCTACGCCAAGAACTGGACCAAGTGGCTGGCCAAGTAAACCGCCCCGCCGACGCATCCGCCCCGTCATGAGCGCGCCGTCCCCGACCAGCCCGTCGACCGCCGATTACGTCCGCTTCCGCGGCGTGACCAAAACCTTCGGCGGCGTCGTCGCGCTCTCCGACGTCACCCTCGGCCTCGGTCGCGGCGAATGTCACGGGCTGATGGGGGAGAACGGCGCGGGCAAATCCACGCTGGGCAAGGTGCTGGCCGGCATCCATCGCCCCGATTCGGGCGATGTCCTCATCGACGGCGTCGCCCACGTCTTTGCCTCGCCCCGCCAGGCCCTCGACGCCGGCGTGGCCATGGTCCACCAGGAGCTCGCCTTCTGCCCCGATCTCAGCGTGGCCGAGAACCTGAGCCTCGGCCGCTATCCCCGCCGCGCCGGCGGCCTCCTCCTCGACCGCCCCGCCCTGCGCGCCCGCGCCCGCTCCCTGCTTGCCGACATCGGGGTCGAGCTCGACGTCGACCGGCCCATGCGCGAACTCTCCACCGCCCAGGAGCAACTCGTGCAGATCGCCGCCGCCGTCGGCGCAAACCCGCGCATCATCGTTTTTGACGAGCCCACCAGCTCCCTCTCCGCCACCGACACCGAACACCTTTTCGCCTTGATCGAACGCCTCAAGAAACGAGGCCTCACCCTCATCTACGTGTCCCACCGCATGCCGGAACTCTTCCGGCTCTGCGACCGCATCAGCGTGCTGCGCGACGGCCACTACGTCGGCACCCTCGACCGCGACGGCATGACCCACGACGCCGTCGTCAGGCTCATGATCGGTCGATCCGTCACCGCCCACGAGCCCCGCCACCGCCGGGCCACCCCCGGCCCCGTGGTGCTTCGCGTCCGCAACCTCTCTTCACCCGGAAAATTCACCGGCATCGACCTCGATGTGCGCGCCGGCGAGATCGTCGGCCTGGCCGGCCTGGTCGGCGCGGGTCGAAGCGAGGTGGCGCAAGCCATTTTCGGCCTCGATGCCCGCGCCTCCGGCGACGTCGAACTCGACGGACGTCCCCTGCGCCTTGGA
>CAYNUW010000155.1:0-8056 GCA_964400455.1 uncultured Akkermansia sp.
CCCTACTTCTCCAGCACCAGCGGACCCAACGGCAACGCTGCCCTCCAGTCGACCCTCTATCTAACCTCCGCTTCCGGCAAGGGGGCCACCTTCCCAGCGCGGGCATTCGACAACACCAACGCCCCGGTCTACGACCTGCTCAGCACCGACGGCCTACAAGTTAGCAACAACTCTCTTGGCGACCAAGGCACCTCCGCCGCCCGCAGCCTCTTGCTCAGCACCACGGGCTCCCTCAACAACGCCAGAGCCGTTTTTGAAGTCGACACCCTGACCACGTTCGACCGGTTCACCTCGATCAACGTCGCCTACTCGGCCCGCAATCAAGGCACCGCTGCAGCCACCATCTCCTGGTCTTACAGCTTGGACGGCGGCTCCACCTTCACCCCGATCGCGGACACCGCGCAGAATCTAGCCAACAGCGCTTCGTTCTCGGTGTACACTGCCAATTTCTCCTCCGTAACCGCCCTCAACGGGGTGGCGAACGTGTTGATTGGCCTCGACTACAGCGAGAGCGCCGCCGCTGCCTCGGTGTACTTGGATAACGTGGCCATCTACGGAACCGCGTCCGCCATTCCTGAGCCCTCCAGCTTTGCCGCTTTCGCGGGTCTGACCGTCGTGGGCATCGCCGCCATGCGCCGTCGCCGGGCCTGAGTTGATCCCGCAGTCTTCTCCCTCAGCCGTCGGCGTAAAACGCGCCGACGGCTTTTTCATCGGCCTGTTTTCGTAACCTGGATTTCACCCCAGCCGATTGCCTGCCCACGCCGCCTCTCTGTATTCACACCATTTTATCGTCATGTTTCGCACCCTGCCCGCCTTTATCGCCTTGGGATGTACTTTGGTTGCCGCGTTGTCGTCGGCCTTTTCCCAGACCGTTGTAGACCGAGCGAATGGCTCGCTTACCCTGCTCGGTGGCTGGGATTTTAATGGTGTGGGCACCTCCACCAGCGCAGCCACCTTGGTGGCGCGCTACAATCAGCAATACAGCCCCTACTTTGCCTCCACGCTTGGGCCGAACGGTGGCGCCGCCCTCCAGTCAAGGCTACACCTCACCGCCGCGTCGGGCGTCGGTGCCACTTTTAACTCCAACCGCGCCTTCAACACGGCCAACGCCCCGGTATACGATTTGCTCAGCACTGACGGTATCACCGTTTCCAACAACTCCCTCGGCGACCAAGGCACCTCCGCCGCCCGCTCCCTCCTCCTCAGCACCACGAGCCTGCTCGACAACGCGCGCGCCGTTTTCGAAATCGACACCCTGACCACCCTGGATCGTTTCGAGTCGATCAACCTCGCCTACTCCGCCCGCAACCAGGGTGGGGCCGAGGCCTCCATCTCTTGGTCCTACAGTATAGATGGTGGCTTCACCTTTGTCCCCATCACCGGCACGACCGCTTCTTTGTCCGCCAATCAGACCTCCTTTTCGGTTTACACCGCCAGCTTCGCCGGCCTCAGCGCCATCGAGGGGCGCGAGAACATCTTGCTCGGGCTCGAATACTCCGAATCAGCCGCCGCCGCCTCCGTCTTTATCGACAACATCGCCATCTACGGCACCGCCGCTCCGCTCGCCATTCCGCCTTCCATCTCTGGCCTTTCCGATATCGCCGTTGTCTCGGGCGCGACCGCCACTTTCACCGCGAACGTCACCGAAGCCGGGGCCTCGCCGGTTTTTCAATGGCAGAAAAGCCCGTTGGACGTCGAACTCTGGACGCCCGTTTCGGGTGCCTCCACCAGCACCCTCAGTTTCGCCTCGGTCACCGCCACCGACTTCGCCCGCTACCGCCTCGTCGTGACCAACCCGAACAACAACACTTCAACCACATCGGCCTCCGTTCGACTCATCGAGGGCATACCACCCTCGATCGCCATTGGTGGCCAACCCGGTGACCTCACGGTCAATCCCGGTCAGGACGCCAGTTTCACCATCATAGCCGAAGGCAGCAGCCCCCTCATCTATAAGTGGACCTTCAATGGCACCCCGCTGGTGCCGTCTTCCACCGTGCTCGGCACCGCCGGTCCGGTGCTCACGCTTGTCGCCGCCGACGAAGCCCGCGAAGGTGTCTACGCCGTAGAAATCACCAACGATTTCGGCACCATCACCTCCGCCGGGGCCATACTGACCGTCACCGGCGGCGATGTCGCTCCCACCATTCAATCTCAGCCGGTCGCGTTGATCGCGCTGGAGGGAGGCTCCGCAAGTTTCTTTGTCTTGGCCTCCGGCACGCCCGAGCCCGAGTATCAGTGGTTCCGTGACAACGTCGCCCTTTCCGACGTGCCCGGCATCGCAGGCAGCAAAACGGCCGAACTGAATTTGACCAATCTTTCGACCGCCGCGGCCGGCAGCTATACGGTGCGCATCTTCAACGCGGCAGGTTCTGTCGACTCTGCGGCCGCCTCGCTCGTTGTCGAAACCATTCCCAAGATATCCATCGGAGGCCAACCCTCCGCCCTGACCGTGATTCAGGGCGGGGTCGCCAGCTTTACGGTGGTCGCCACCGGCAACCCCACCCCCACCTACCAATGGCGCCGCGGCACCACCCCGTTGGCCGGGCCCACCGGTGCCACGCTTACCCTGGACCCAGTCGCAGCCGCAGACGCCGGAGATTATTCTGTCGTGGTTACCAACTCCCGAGGCTCGGTCACCTCATCGCTCGCTCGGCTGACCGTCATCACCCCCCCCACCATTTCCGTTCCCCCGGCTGCCAGCTCCGCGTTCGTGGGTGACAACATCGCTCTTCGTGTCACCGCCGCCGGTGTCCCCGCCCCCACCTATCAGTGGACCAAAAACGGAGTCCCCATTCCCGGAGCCACCACAACCACCCTCAACCTGCTAGGCGTCACCGTGGCCGATGCCGGCGCCTACCGGGTGGCCGTCACCAACTCCGCCGGCTCAGTCACTAGCGCGCCCGCCACGCTCGCTGTGGGCACCCGCCTCTCGCGTTCGTCCGGCTCCACCCCTCAGACGATAGCTCCTGGCTCCCGCCTGCTCATGCCCACTTCGGTGGCGGGCACCGGCTTACGTTTCCAGTGGTATAAAAACGGTCGCGCCATCCCTGGCGCCACCACAAACACCTTCGAAATCCCCTCCGTCACCGGGACGGATTCGGGTTCGTATCTGCTACGCGTATTCGGTGCGAACGGTCGTATTCTAATTCAACACTCCCTGGGACGGATCGACGTATCACGCGCCGCCGATTTTCGCGTGCTTCTCCGTGACGCCACGAGCGCAGAGGCCATTGGGCTCGTTGCCATCAAGGTCGGCGCCAACTTGGCTTTCACGGGCACCTGGACGGCTGAAAACGGACGCATTTACAGCCTTCGCGGTAAGTTTACCGAGGCGGGCGACTCTGCACAGGTAACCCTCACGGTGCCTTACGCTACCGGCGACGCGCGCTCGCTCGGCCTCACTTACCACTACCAGGACCAACGCCTGAGCATCACCTCCGCCCGAGGCACCCAGCTGCACGGCACGGGCGAAAATTTCGCCAAAACCGCGAGCGCCCCGTGGCAGGGCCGCTACAATCTGACTCTATCCGACGCGCAAACATCGACAACCCTCAGCGCCGCCATCGCGAGCTCCGGCGTCATGAACTTACGCGGTCGCCTGGCTGACAACACCCCGGTCACCGCGAGCATCCCCGGCGGAGCCGGCCGGGATTACGCGATCTGGAACCGATTGTATTCCGGACGCGGTTATCTAGGCGGAATCTTGCGCCTGGTCGGCAACGGCTCGACCTACACCGCCAACGAAACCACCAGCGGAGGCCGGTTCTCCTGGTTCAAACCTGCGATCGGCGCAAATCCGATCATCGACCGCTCTCTGGCTCCCGCCCTCGGCGCTACGCCGTAAGATCCGAGGTCTCTTGGCCACCGTTATGGCGCGGTGGCCAGACGACGTTTTCGTTCCTCTTCTTCACGAGCGGCCATGATCTGCCTTTGCTCCGCTACCTTTCGATAAACCTCAGCCCAATATTCTCTCAACGAGACGTTACTCCGGGCATTCAAACCCGCATCGGTCTTCCGGCTCTTCTCGGAGGAATCGGCAGAAACCTGAACGCGGGCTCCTGAGGTCTGCGAACGCTCAATCCGCTCCGCCATCACACCCGCTTGAATGCGCAGGATGGCTTCCCTGAATTTCTTCCGCGACGCCGGTTCACCGGGCTCCTCAACCGGCAAAGGCGGCAGGTCGAATGCCACGACATCTTTCGCGCTGATGGCATCGCCAATCGGCATCGCCACCTCACCAATACGCGAGGTGACCAAGGAAAACTCACGGGTTTGCCCATCGACTTCCGCCGTTAAAACACCGGTTTCGGGATTAAAAGACTTCACGATCACAGGCCCGGGTCGCCCTTCGCTGACCCACCAAGACTCCCCTCCCGGCCCGCGCATACTGAACCATTCCCGGCCTTGCTCTTTCGCATACCCGTTCAGCTGCCAGTCCCGTTCCGACGCACCTGCTCCCAACGAACCTGCAAAGATAAACAACCACGACACTCCTGGCATTTTCATCCTATCATGGCGGTCGCAGTCGTCATAGGACATCAAGCATGAGCTGGTCACGTCACCAGTTCGTCACCTTCAGCCCCATTTCTCCTCCCCGGCTTTTCAGCGAAGCACTCGGGACAATTTTACCGCAACCACCTGTGAGTGGGGTCCACACGGTCGTGACGCAGGGCAACCCCAAGGCCGCCTCGCTTTACGCATGCGTCCAAAACCGGCACCGCGTTGGTCGGCCCAATGCCCTTGGGCGGCATCGCAGCAGGGTGGCACGGCAAGGGCATTCCGTTTTGGATCGAGCGAAGAAACCCCCGCGAAACACTTCGAATCGAGAGCCCCACCCAAAGCGGAACGTTCCGCGCTGCGGAACTGCAGCCAACTCAACTCGATGCGACCTGAACCACGGCATGAGTGCGGCTTAGTCTCGCGGCAGCCAGGCTTCCAGCTGGCGCAGGCCGTCGTCATGCTCAGGCCTGGCCCGGACAAGCTCGCGCACCAGCAACAAGGCCATGTCAAACCGCTCTTGTTCCCAGGCTAAACGCGCCAAATGCAGAACCTGATCGGCCGTTAACTCCGATGATCGTCCCAAAACTCGGCGCACCAAAAGCTGAGCGGTCAAAATATCTCCGGCTCTCACCTGAAGCGGGAGTTCAAGGTCCTCCAGCGCCGCTGAACTCGCCGTAGCCCAAGCCCCGCCTGCGCGCCTCGCCAGGGAAATCAAAGCCAGCGCCTCCTCCGTAGCCCCTTGCTCGTCCAACTCCTCTAAGCGGAGCCGCAACACGTCGAGGCTCACCGGAGCTTGAACGTTCGCCACACTCGGTTCTTCCGGCCTACGAACCTTCAGCTCACCCTCAATCTGAAGCCGAAGCCGGGCGAGCCGGACAGATTCCGGGTAAGGCCCTTCAGCCAGAGTCAACACACGCGCCGCGGTTTCGAATCGCCCGGACTCCAAAAGTGCGGTCAACGCCAGTTCATACATTTTAAGTGCGCCAGCCCTGCGCGACAACTCTTCCACCAAGTCAGATTGGGCTCCCGCCACGTCCTCCAGGCAGGCTCGCGCGAGCCGCTCCATCAAATCTAAAAAACGCCGCTCCCCGTCCCCCGGGGCCGCAGCTTGCTCGCCAACCTCGCGCAAGCGCCTGACCCAAAGAAGAACATCCGTCCACGATCTCCGCCCCACCGCTTCGTGCAAGCGCGCCGACCACACCGGCGCCAACGACCAGCCTCGCTCAGATAAATCCGCCTCAAACTGGCTCAGCTCAGTTTCCATACCCGCCTCACTCAACACCAACGCCAGCGGGCCCGCCAGGCTCGCCTCGGAACCAAACCGTAGCAGAATGTCGCGAAACCACTCCGCCGCCTCGGCATCTCGGTCCGCTAGTCGATTCTGCACAATGGCATAGAGCCACACATCGACCTCCAACGGCCAAAGCCGCCTCAACTCGGCCAACCCCTCGTCCATCTCAGCCCAGGCGCGTGCCTCCCGAGCCGTCCTGATCCGCAATCGCCACGCCTCCCGAGAATCCGGCCGCATCGCTGTCCAAGCCCGAGACGCAACCAACGCTCCCGCATGATCACCCTGTTGTAATCGACCCAACACCTCCAATTCTCTGCGCAGCACATCATTCTCCGAGTATCGATCTGCCACCAAGGCCACCGCCTCCGTCAAACGATTGGACGCCAACAGGGCATGAATCAGTTGCTCATCCAGCCAACGAGCCTCGTTCGCCGTTCGCTCCGCCTCCGGTAAAGCCTCGAAACGCTGCCGCGCCTGGTGGACCAACTCCAACCACAAACCAGGCTTGTCCGCTTCTTTAGCCAACTGGAAGGTTAACTCCAAAGCGGATCGACTCAGATACCCTCTCGACAGGCCCTCTGTCAGCGTTTGCCGGGCCTGTGGAGCCATCCGGATCGCCAGCAACATCCGTGCGATGCGCTCACGATTCGCGTCGTCCTCTGGATCTCTCGCCAAGGCCAACCGTGCCAGCGTCAGACCTTTCCAAAACTCCCCGCGCTCCAAAGCCTGTCGACTCTCCTGCGCCCAACCCGCCGCCCTCAATCGATCCAACTCATCCCAGCGCCAAGGTAACACCAGATCGACGTAACGCACCTGGCTGTGCGGATTAGTCTTCGTCCATCGCGACAGCAGCAGGCCCGCACCCAAAAAGTGAGCCACGCACAGCAATGCACACCCCCAGATTAAAAGCCCCCGCAAACTAATCTGCAGATCATAATGCACATAGGCTTTCCAATAACTCGGCACCGCTTCACCCGCCGGCATTCCGTCCGAACGCGACTTTACCGTCCGATTCCACAAACCCAACCTCCATGACCCATTGGTCAGTGGCGGCGTGCCCCATACTAGACGAATTTTCTTAAGCGCCATACATGCCAAACCCTAGTCTCAGCCTTCGTCGACAAGTCCACCGCAAAATCATTCCCTCTGCCACCGGGGAATGCCTGAAATCGCCAGTTCGGAAAAGACCGATTGTGAAGTTTAGGTGAACGGAAAAGATTGTTCATGCCAAATGACAAATCTCCCTTCGATGTGCCGGTCCGCTTTTTGCTAAGCCCGTCTCATCCGCCGGTTCCTATCACCACGTTTTTGTTGCCCAATCTAACATCTAGTTTTTCCTCAATCACTTATCCTCATCGTTATGTTTACCACGCTACCTGCCGCGTTTGTCATGGGTCAGTCTCCGATGGAGCTTTTTGTCCACGGTGGCTGGATTATGTGGCCGATTCTTCTGACTTCTTTCGTCGCGGTCACCGCCGTCGTCGAACGCATCATTTTCCTCGTCGCCGAGAATTTCCGCCGCCAACCCGCCTTGGTTGAACAGATGCTCGAAAAGGTCGAGGCCGGCGATGTCGATGGCGCGGTCAAAATCGGCCAACCCAGCAAGGACTACGTGGCCCGGGTGCTGGTTTACGCCCTTACTCACCGCGACCATTCTCTCACCAACGCCTTCACCCGCGCCGCCAACCAGGAGCTCAACCGCTTCCAAGGGGGTCTCGCCGTTCTCGACACCTGCATCACCCTCTCCCCCCTGCTCGGCCTGCTCGGCACCGTGCTGGGCATGATGAACACCTTCGGTGCCCTCGGCGACGGCGACATCGCCGCCAATGCCGGCAAAATCACCGGCGGCGTCGGTGAGGCCCTGATCGCCACCGCCGCCGGTCTGGCCATCGCCATCATGGGCCTGCTGCCCTACAACGTGCTTAACGTCCGCGTCGAACAAGCCCGCCACAACATCACCGACGCCGCCAACGCGCTCGAACTCACCATGAAGAAGCGCGCCGCCGCCACCCTCTGACGGCCGTCCGCCTCTTCCACTCCTCTCGCCCACCTCTTCGCCCACCATGCACGGTTCCTCCGGCAGCGGCCCCGGCGGCTCCAAGAAGGCCCGCATCGAGATCATTCCCTTGATCGATGTAATCTTCTTCCTGCTCGCCACCTTCGTGCTCTTCACCCTTTCCCTCAACAAAAGCGGCGGCTTGTCCGTCGCCTTGCCTGCGGTGCAGACCAGCGAACCCCGAGACCCGGGCGACTCCGTCACCC
>CAYNUW010000156.1:0-8011 GCA_964400455.1 uncultured Akkermansia sp.
CCGCGGTGGATGACCTCGTCGGCGAGGCGTTTGCAGAGGGCGGTGGTGCGGCCGCAGCCGGCGCCGCCGAGAAAGGCGGCGCGGGCGGGGAGGGGGCGGGCGGGGCGGGCGGCGGCGCGCAAATCGCGGGCCAGGTCGGCGAGGGCGGCGTGCAGCGGCAGGCCGAGCGCGCGAGTCCAACCGGGGGAGGTTTCCAGGCGGCCGAGCAGGGTTTCAGGAAAACCGGCGCGGCGGAGCAGGGAGGGCAGGCGGCGACCGTCGGCGACGGCGAGGGCGGCGGGCGGGGCGGGATCGAGGCCGGGGGGAGGCAGGGTGGGGGCCGGGGGCGGGGGCAGTTCGGCCACGACCTCGTAGCGGGGGGAGGACCAGAGGCGGGCGAGCCCGGAGCGGGTGCAGGGGCGGACGGAGATGACCCGGGCTTCGGGGCCGAGCCGGCGGCGGATGGTCTCGACGGCCTCGGCGGCCGAGCCGACCTCGAAGCGGTAGGCTCCGGGGGTGGGTTCTGCGACGGTGGAGGGCGTGGCGGCGAGGGCGGACATGGCGGGGCGTGGCGGTTAGGCGGCGGCGCGGGCGGGCACGGCGGCGAGCAGGCCGGCGGGGGCGGGGAGGATGCCGGCGTTTTCGACCTCGGTGGCGGAGGGCAGCTCCTGATAAGAGAGGACGGCGAGGCGGGGAAAAGAGGGTTCGAGGAAGCGGCGGAGGGGCAGGCGGATCTCCGCGCCGACGACCACGACGGCGGGGCCCCCGCTTTCGGTGAGCGTGCTTACGCCGCGGGAGAGGTGTTCGAGCAGGTGGCGGCCGAGGCCGGGGTCGAGGGCGAGGCCGACCTCGCCGGGGGAGCGGTGGACGCGGCCGGCGAGGGCCTGTTCCAGGCGGGGATCGAGGGTGAGGGCGCGCACGACGCCGGGGCGGGATTCGTATTCGCCCACAAAATACAGACCCAGGCGGCGGCGAACCAGCTCGCTGAGGTCGTCGGGGTTTTTGGTGGAGGGGGCGAAGTCGGCGACGCCCTCGAGGATGAGGGGGAGGCCGAGCACGGGCACGTTTTCGCGCAGGAGATTCTGCAGGACGCGCTGGATGATGCCGAGGTTGACGAGGTCGGGCAGCAGCTCGGCGACCAACGCGGGGTGGGAGGTTTTGACGTGATCGACGAGGGTCTGGACGTCCTGGCGGCCGAGCAGGAGGTGGGCGGAGGTTTTGAGGACCTCCGAGAGGTGGGTGATGACGACGGAGGCGGCGTCGACCACGGTGTAGCCGTTGAGCTCGGCGACCTTGCGTTCGGACTCCTCGATCCAGACGGCGTCGAGGCCGAAGACGGGTTCGCGGCAGGGGGTGCCGCGCAGGGAGACGCGGCTGCCGCCGACGTTCATGGCCATCCAGCGGCCGGCGTGCACCGTGCCGCGGCCGACGGCTTTGCCGCGGAGCAGGAAGCGGTAGTCGTTGGATTCGAGCTCGAGGTTGTCGCGGACGGAGATGGGGGGCACGACGAGGCCGCGCTCGCGGGCGAGGGTTTTGCGCACGCCGGTGATGCGGGCGAGGAGGTCGCCGCCGCGGGTGGTGTCGGCGAGGGAGAGCAGGCCGTAGCCGACCTCGATGGCGAACACGTCCTGGTCGATGACGCGGCGGAACTCTTCGGCGATGGGGGAGCCGGACGAGCCGGCGGAGGGGGAGCCGGCCGGAGCGGCGGGGGTGGGGGCGGCGGTGGTCTTGGTCGTAGCGGAGGAGGCCGCCGGATCGGCGAACTCGTCCGGGCGTCCCTGGCCGAACTGGCGGCCGACGTAGTAGGTCAAACCGCCGAGCAAGGCGAAAGGCAGCAGGGGCATGCCGGGCAGGAGGCCGAAGCCGGCCAACATGCCGCCGACCACGCGCAGGGCGCGGGGGTAGGCGGTGATCTGGCGGGCGATCTGCACGCCGAGGTTGGAGTTTTCGGAGGCGCGGGTGACGAGCACGCCGGCGGCGACGGAGACGATGAGGGCGGGGATCTGGGAGATGAGGCCGTCGCCGATGGAGAGGAGGGTGAAGCGCTCGATGGATTCGGCGAGGGAGAGGTCCATCTGGAGCACGCCGATGCCGAAGCCGCCGAGGATGTTGACCAAAGTGATGAGGATGCCGGCGATGGCCTCGCCGCGCACGAATTTGGAAGCGCCGTCCATGGCCCCGTAGAAGTCGGCCTCCTTCTGGACCTTTTTACGGCGGGTGGTGGCGGTGAGCTCGTCGATGGCGCCGGCGTTGAGCTCGGCGTCGATGGCCATTTGTTTGCCGGGGAGGGCGTCGAGGGTGAAGCGGGCGCTGACCTCGGCGATGCGGCCTGCACCCTTGGTGATGACCACGAAGTTGATCAGCACCAGGATGAGGAAGACGACGAAGCCGACGATGTAGTTGCCCTGGATGACGAAGTGGCCGAAGGAGTCGATGACGGCGCCGGCGTGGCCCTCGGTGAGGATGAGCCGGGTGGTGCAGATGTTGAGGGCGAGGCGGAAGAGGGTGAAGGCGAGCAGGATGGTGGGGAAGCCGGAGAACTCGGGCGGGTCCTTCACGTAGATCACCACCATGAGGATGAGCAGGGAGACCCCGAGGCTGATGGCGAGCAGACCGTCGAGCAGGAAGGTGGGGACCGGCAGGACCAGCAGCAGGACGGTGGAGAAGAGCGCGAGGGTGAAGACGAGGTCGGCGCGGCGTTGGAAGACCGGCGAACTGCCGTGGTCGGCGGGGATGGCGGGGGCGGCGCTCATGCGGACGGGGTGCCGGCGGCGCGAGCCGAGAGGCGGCGGGAGGCGAGGCGGTGGAAGTAGTATCGATGGGTTCGATACACGAAGGCGAGGATGCCGGCGACGGCGTGGAAGAGCTCGGCGGGGATGGGGTCGCCGACGCGGCCGGTGGCGTGGAGGAGGCGGGCGACGGGGCGGTTTTCGACCATGGGCACCTCGTGGGCGGCGGCGAGGGCCTTGATGCGGCGGGCGAAGGCGTTTTCGCCCTTGGCGAGGATGACGGGGGCGGAGTCCACCCCGCGTTCGTATTTCAGGGCGACGGCGTAGTGGGTGGGGTTGGTGACGATGACATCGGCGGTGGGCACGGCGGCGAGCATCTGGCGCTGGGCATACCGCCGGGCCATGCGGCGCATGGCGCCCTTGATCTGGGCGTTGCCCTCGGCCTGCTTGTGCTCTTCCTTGACCTCGTGGCGCGACATGCGCTGGTCGCGGCGGGTCTTGAACTTTTCGTAGGCGTAGCTGATGGCGGCGACGATGCCGAGCACGAGGGCGAGGCGGGAGAGCAGGGACAGGGCTGCCTTGCGGATGAATTCACCCAGGTAGGCGGTTTCGACCGGGGTGGTGAAGAGGGGGTCGGCGAGCAGCTCGCGCATGGCGATCCAGATGCAGGCGCCGACGGCGAGCATTTTGCAGAAGTCGATGCCGGCGTGGACGGCGGCCTGTTGGGAGAACAGGCGCTTAAAGCCGGAGATGGGGTTGAGTCTCTCGGGTTTGAAGCCGAGGGCCTTGGGGCTGAGGTTAAAGCCGCTTTGAAGGCCACCGGAAAGGAGAGCGGCGAGCGCCGCGCCGGCGAGCAGCGGAGCGAGCACGATGGCGCAGATTTTCAGGGCGGAGACGAGGGGCAGTGGGACGACACCGGCCTGGAACGGCACGCGGTGAAGCTGGGCAAAGAGTCCGGAGGCGTAATCCGCGACCGTGCGTGCGCCCTCCTGCATGACCAGAGTGAAAGTCAGCAAGGCGGCCCCGAGGCCGAGGACCACGCCGATTTCGGTGGAGCGGGCGAATTCTCCACGTTCCATGGCGTCGTTGAGCCTCTTTTCGGTGGGCTCCTCGGTTTTGGAATCTTTATCGTCGTCGGCCATGGTCGGTGATCACCCCCGTAGGCAAAGCCCGTGCCAGCAAGGTTTTTGGCCATGTTAGTTGTTGTATATTAAAGATTAGAGATTTTTATTTTTATGCGTAATGAACTTCTCGCCGCGCTGTCCGAGAAGCGAGTCCGGGGGCGGCAAAATTTGCCTGCGCGCGAGCGGGTTTGCGTGGCGCCGGGCGAGCCTGCTGGGTGTTGATGGCTGGGTGGCACGCTGGTGCACCGGGGCTGGCGGCTTGGCCGGGTTAGCAGGGTTGCCAATTTTACGCTCAAGGTCTTGGGTGGGTGTGCCGAAAGTGGACCCCCAGATGGCCGAACCAACGAATTTACCGGCGAGCGCTGCGACCGCGATTGAAGTCAACGAGGCGGGTGGCAATCCCACGGTTATTTGGGTGGTGGATGACGAAGCTGGGGTGGCTGATTTGGTGGGCCTGGCCTTGCGCATGGCGGGCCATGAAGTGGTGGTCTTTCACGATCCGCTGGAGGTGTTGCAGGCGGCGGAACAGGAGGTGGGTGGGAGAAGATTGGGACTGCTGTTGACCGATCAGAGCATGCCGAGGATGGATGGGATGGAGTTGATCCGCGCCTTGCGGGGCAGGGGATGGTGGGGGCCTGCGATCGTCGCATCGGGATACGGCGGGTCGGTGGAGTTTGAGTCCGGACCGCAGGTGTCCGGAGTGCGCTTTTTGCCCAAGCCCTTTCAGTTAGAAGCTTTAGTATGCATGGTCGAAGCGGCTTTGGCGGAGGGCCGGAAAACAAGTTTTGGCTGAGCGCGGCTTGTCCCTTGCTCCCAGGGGCGGCGGCTCTTTGGCTAGGAGGTTTACGTCATCATGGCAGATTTTGAACGAACCTCCGCTCGTGTTTCGCGTCGCTCGCGTCCGGCTGAACAGGCCGCGCCCGCCGCGGGTGGGCGGGTGCCTCCGCATTCGGTCGAGGCGGAGGAGCAGTTGTTGTCGGCGTGTTTGTTGGATGGGGGGGATGTCTTGGCGAGGTGTTTGGAGGGAAAGGTGGGGGCCGCTTCGTTTTACGTGCCGGCGAACCGGGTGATTTTTGAAAAGTTGCTGGAGCTTTACAACACGGGGCGGCCGGTGGATGCGGCGGTGCTGGCGGAGGAGTTGCGCACCTCGAAGCAGCTGGAGGAGATCGGCGGGTTCGCTTATCTGGCGCGGGTGAGCGGCCGCATACCGACCTCGGCCGGGGCGAGTTACTTTATCGAGAAGGTTCGTGAGCTGGCCTTGTTGCGGGACATCATCCGGGCGGCGACCGGAGCGGTGGAAAGCTGTTATGGCTATACGGGGGGGATTCAGGAGTTTGTCGACCGGGTGGAGCAGGATCTTTTCCGGGTGACCCAAGAGCGGGTGGGGGATGGGGCGAAGCCGATGCGTGAGCCGACGACGGAAGCGATGGTGGTCATCAACAAGATGTTGATGAAGAAGGGGGAGTTGACGGGGGTGAGCACGGGTTACAAGGACGTGGACCGCTATCTTTTTGGTCTGCAAAAGTCCGAAATGATCGTGCTGGCGGGGCGGCCCTCGTGCGGCAAAACCTCGTTGGCGATGAATTTTGCGGAGCACGCGGCCTTGCCTCGGCAGGGCAAGGGAGTGCCGACGTTGGTATTTTCGTTGGAAATGAGTGCGGCGCAGCTGGCCCTGCGTTTGTTGTGTTCGAGGTCGCGGGTGAACATGCGCCTGCTGCGCGATGGGTTGTTGTCGAAAAACGGGGAGGAGCAGCGCGAGCTTCTCAGGGTGGCGGACGAGTTTTCGAAGTCTCCGCTGTTTATCGACGATTCGTCGGCGTTGTCGGTGATGGAATTGCGGGCCAAGGCGCGCCGTTTGCATGCGCGGGTAAAGGACCAGGGTGGGCTGGGGTTGATTGTGGTGGATTATCTACAATTGCTGAGTCCGAGTGATTCGGCGGTGCCGCGCGAGCAGCAGGTGGCCGAGGCCTCGCGCGGACTGAAGGCGCTGGCCAAGGAGCTGGAGGTTCCGGTGGTGGTGCTGGCGCAGCTAAACCGTTCGGCTGAGAAGGAGAACCGTGCGCCGCGCCTTTCGGATCTACGTGAATCCGGCTCGATCGAACAGGACGCCGACGTGGTGCTGATGCTGAACCGCCCGAAGGAGGAGAATGAAAAATTCCAGGTGGCCAGCGGCACGATGGAGCTTTTCATTTCCAAAAATCGTAATGGTGAGGTAGGTGAAACCAAGCTTACCTTTCTTAACGCTATCACTCGCTTTGAAAACTACACGCAGTAACCCTCCGGTCTCGTTCCTCGTATTCATGGTCGCGCTCGTCGTGATGTTGGGCGGAGCGGCGCCCCTTTCGGCCCAGCCGCTGGCCGGCGGCCAGGTGCCGGTGGCGGCCTCGGCGCCGGCGGTGCGGGTGGGCGACATCCAGGTGCGTTTCAACGGCCCGGCCAACGTTTCGGAGCAGTTGGTGAGGGCGAACATGCAACTGCAGCCGGGCGCCGCGCTTGAGGATGCGTTGATCGATCGTGATATTCGCACCCTGTATCGCACCGGGCAGTTTGAATTCATCGAGTTCAAGCGCGGGGCGGTGCGTGACGGGCGGGTGGATTTGGTGGTGGAGGTGACTCCGAAGTTCCGGGTGTCCTCCATCACTTATTCGGGCAACAAACGGGTGAAGGACCGCCGTCTGCAGAAAGAGGCCAAGACTCAGGAGAACCTGCCGCTTGACGAGCGACAGGTGAAGGAAGACGCGGAGAAGATGCGCGAGTATTATCAGAAAACTGGATACAACCAGGCCAAGGTGGATTACCGGATCGAGCGGGATCGCGCCACCGGGGCGGGCCGGGTGTATTTTGATATCGTCGAGGGCGAAAAGGTGCGCATTCGCCGGGTCAATTTTGAAGGCAACACGAACGTCTCCACCCGCAAGCTGCGCAAGGTGGTGGAGACCCGCAAATGGAACTGGCTCTCCTGGTTGACCGATACCGGCAAGTTGCGCGACGACGTGATCGCGACGGATTTTGACAAGTTGCGCGACTATTACCGCGACGAAGGTTTTCTGGACGTGGAGATCGATCCGGCCAAGGTCCGTTATGATTACCCGAAGGCGGGGCGACTCGTGATTACGTTCGTGGTGGAGGAGGGCCGGCGTTACCAGCTGGGCAACGTGACCATCACGGGTAACACGCTCTACCCGACCGAGCGGCTGATGGCGTTGTTGAAGGTGAAGACCGGCGACACGTTCTCGCCGTCGGCGATCGAGAAAGATCAGAAGGCGCTGGAAGACTTTGTGGGCAAGGACGGCTACGTCGACGCCCGGGTGAGGCTGGTGCGTCGCCCCAATTTGGAAACGGGTGCGATCGACGTGGAGTATGTCTACACCGAGGGGGACAAGTTTTTGGTCGAATCGATCCGACTGGAGGGCAACACCAAGACCAAGAGCGTGGTGATCCTGCGTGAACTGGCGCTTGGGCCGGGAGAGGTTTTTAACACGGTGCGCATGCAGACTTCCAAGCTGCGGCTGGAGAACACCCGTTTCTTTGACGAGGTGAACATGAGTCCTGAGACGACCAATCTGCCGGGTCGTCGCAATCTGAAGATTGCGGTCAAGGAAGGGCGCACCGGCAACCTGACGTTCGGCGCGGGCTTCAGTTCGTTGGAACGCGCGGTGGTGTTCGCCGAAGTGAGCCAGTCGAACTTCGACCTGTTTAACCGCAAGAGCCTCTTCCAGGGTGACGGCCAGAAATTCCGTCTGCGTCTGCAAGTCGGTTCGCGATCCAGCGAGGCGACCTTGAGCTTCGAGGAGCCTTGGTTGTTTGAGCGTGAATTGGCGTTGGGTTTCAATCTCTACCGCTCCTCTTCCGACTACTACAACAGCCTCTACAAGGAGACCCGCACCGGCGCGGAGGTGTATCTGCGCAAGCGCTTGTTTGAGTTGGTCGAGGGTCGTCTGGGTTATACCTACGAAATCGTGGACATCGATGATGTGCAGCGTTCCACCGCGCCGTTCTTGGTGGCGGAAGAAGGTGAGCGCACGGTCTCCAAGCTGACGTTCCGTCTGCTGCGCGACACGCGGGATCGTCTCTACAATACCACCCGCGGCAATCGCGAGGAGCTCTCCACCGAGTTGGCGGGTGGTCCTTTGGGGTCGGAGACGGACTACTACCGCACGGAGCTGCGAGGTTCGCAGT
>CAYNUW010000157.1:0-7568 GCA_964400455.1 uncultured Akkermansia sp.
GCCGCCGTGGCTTTGGAAGAGATCGACGTAGCTGTCCATGCGACCGGCGGTGGTGGGGCCGAAGCTGCCGCTGGGCATGCCGGCGGGGGTTTTGGCGGGGCCGGCGTAGTAGACGGGGTGGTTTTTGAAGTAGTCGGGCAGGCCCTGGCCGGCGTCGACGCGCTCCTTGAGTTTGGCGTGGGCGATGTCGCGGGCGACGACGAGGGTGCCGGTGAGGAGGACGCGGGTGGTGACGGGGTGTTTGGAGAGCTCGGCCAGGATGGCGGGCATCGGCTGGTTGAGGTCGATGCGGACGGATTTGTCGTCCTTGATCTGGCGGAGCTCGGGGGGGAGAAAGCGGCCGGGGTTGAACTCCAGTTTTTCGAGGAAGATGCCGTCCTTGGTGATCTTGCCCTTGATGTTGCGGTCGGCGGAGCAGGAGACGCCGAGGCCGATGGGGAGGGAGGCGCCGTGGCGGGGCAGGCGGATGACGCGGACGTCGAGGGCGAAGTATTTGCCGCCGAACTGGGCGCCGATGCCGCAGCGGCGGGCGAGGTCGAGGATTTTGCCCTCCCATTCGAGGTCGCGGAAGGCGCGGCCGTGTTTGTCGCCGGTGGTGGGGAGGGCGTCGTAGTAGCGGGCGGAGGCGAGCTTGAGGGTCTTCATGGTCGCCTCGGCGGAGGTGCCGCCGATGACGAGGGCGAGGTGGTAGGGCGGGCAGGCGGAGGTGCCGAGGTAGGCGAGTTTGTCGGCGACGAATTTTTCCAGGCCGGCGGGGGTGAGGACGGCGCGGGTTTCCTGGAAGAGGAACATTTTGTTGGCGGAGCCGCCGCCTTTGGAGACGAAGAGGAATTTGTAGTAATCGCCCTCGGAGGCCATGAGGTCGATCTGGGCGGGGAGGTTGGTGCCGGTGTTGACCTCGTCCCACATGGTGAGGGGGGCGTTTTGGGAGTAGCGGAGGTTTTCCTTGGTGTAGGCCTCGTAGACGCCGCGCGAGAGGGCCTCGGGGTCGTTGGCGCCGGTCCAGACCTGCTGGCCCTTGTAGCCGAGGATGGCGGCGGTGCCGGTGTCTTGGCAGAGGGGGAGGATGCCGCCGGCGGCGACCTCGGCGTTGCGCAGGAGGGTGAGGGCGACGTAGCGGTCGTTGTCGGAGGCCTCGGGGTCCTGGAGGATGGCGGCGACCTGTTCGAGGTGGGCGGGACGGAGGTAGAAGTTCGCGTCGTGGAAGGCCTCGCGGGCGAGGTGGGTGAGGGCCTCGGGGGCGACCTTGAGGATGGTCTTGCCCTCAAACTCGGCGGTGGTGACGCCCTCGCGGGAGAGCAGGCGATACTCGGTGGAGTCGGCACCGAGGGGGAAGGGATTGGCGTAGTGGAAGTCGGGCGTGGCCATAGTGGAGAGAAGGTCGTCGAGTTTTCAGCTTATGCCAAGCGGGCGGGGCGAGGGACCACGAAAATCGTCAGGGCGGCGAAGAATGGGCAAAAAATGCGCCCGGCGGCGGGCGGGGGCGAGGACTGGGGCGGCCCGGATCAGCGCAGACGGAGGGTGTGGTGACCATCCGAGGTGTGGCCGAGTTCGAGATGGAGGGTGTCGGGGGGCAGCCAGTCGGCGACGTGATCGGGCCACTCGATCGCAGCCCACCAAGGGGAGACCAGGAAGTCGTCGATCATGAGCTCCTCGAGGGCGCGGGCGCCGCGGATGCGATAGGCGTCCACGTGGGCGAGCACGCGGCCGGCGCCGCGATGGAGCATGAGGATGGCGAAGGTGGGGCTGGTGACGGGCTCGGTGATGCCGAGGCCCCGGGCCAGGCCCTGGACAAAGGTGGTCTTGCCGGCGCCGAGATCGCCGTGGAGGGCGAGCACCGAGCCGGGGGGCAGGGCGGCGGCGAGCCGGGCGGCGTGGGCGCGCGTTTCCTCGGCCGAGGCGGTGACCAGGCCGGCGCGCAGATCAGCGAAAATGCTCGAAGCCATGAAGGGAGGAGAAATCCACCACGCCGGGCTCGGCGGGGGCGTCGGGCGCGAAGCGGCCGATCACGGTGAGCGGCACGCGGGGGAACGCGCGGCGCCAGTCGGCGAGGAGGGCGGCCGCGCGGGCGGGGGAGGCGCGCAGGGCGAGGAGCAGTTCGTAGTCTTCGCCGTCGGTGAGGGCGGCGCGCAGGTCGCTGCCCCGGTGGCGGGGCACAAGATCGCCGAAAATCTGGGGGCGGCAGCCGGGCGGGGTGAGGGCGCGGATGTCCTTGGCCAGGCCGTCGCTGAGGTCCATGAGGGCGCGGATCTCGCGGCGGGCGGCGAGCCAGCGGCCCTCGGCGAGGCGCGGGGTGAAGCGATGGTGGCGACCGCTGGGCAGGCTGCCGCCGAGGCGGCCGGTGACGGCGATGTAGTCGCCTTCGCGGGCGCCGGCGCGGGTGAGCGCGCGGCCGGCGGGCGCGGTGGTTTCGCCCAGCAGGGTGAGGGTGGCGGCGAGGCCGCCGCGGAGGGTGGCGAGGTCGCCGCCGACCAAGGGGACGCCGAAGCGCCGGGCGTCGGCGGCGAGGCCGCGGTAGAAGCCCTCCAGCCAGTCGAGGCGGGTGCGCGGGTCGAGGGCGAGGCCGATGACGGCGGCGGTGGGGCGGCCGCCCATGGCGGCGATATCGCTGAGGTTGCGCCGGAGGAGCTTGCGGCCGGCTTGGGCGGGAGCGGTGCGGTCGTCGAAGTGTTCGCCGTAGATGACCGGGTCCACGGTGACGAGGGTGGCGGCGGTGGGGCGGCGGTTGCGCGCCGCGGGAAGGACGGCGCAGTCATCACCCATGCCGGCGGGAGCGGGCGGCATGGCTTTACCGAGCCAGCGGCGAATCAAGCGAAGCAAGGCTTGCTCACCAACAGCAGCGATCGACTGGGGGGGCTGCTCGGTGAAGGGGTTCACGACGGAAAGCCCGCCAGCACGAGGGCGATCGTGTTTACATTGAACAAAGCGTGGGCGAGCATGGGCACGCCGACGTGTCCGTAGTGTTCATAGCTGAGGGCGAGCACGACAGCAAGAGCCAGCAAAGGCAGCAGCACGGCGAGATTGCCGTGGATAAGGGAGAAGAGAAACGCGGGCAGGAGAAGGGCGATGCCGCGCAGGGTGCGGGTGCGAAGCCAGCGAAACATGCCGGCGCGAAAGATAAGTTCCTCGGTGACGGGAGCCACTACGACGGCCAACAGCAACATGACCGTGAACGCGGACACATTACCCGCATCGCGAAAGAGGGAGAGCAAATCCTGCGGAGGAGCTTCGATGCCGAGAGCGCGCAGGGCGCCTTGCCAGAGTATCGAAACGGGAACTACGGTGGCGAGTGCGACCGCAAAGGTCGCGAAACCCCCGCGCAGCACGGAAACCCCAGCCAACCGCGCCGGGGAGGGCGGCGGAGGCACCGGGGCGGCGGCCTGGTCGGCGGCTGGCGCGATCCGGGTGGCGCGCAGGAGGGCGCGGGCGAGGAAGAGACCGCCGAGCAGGCCGAGTTGAAAACCCGCCCCGGCTGCGATCTGGGGGAGATGCTCGCCATCACGCTCGGCACCAGCCGACCACGGAGCGAGGGCGAGGGCGGCGACTTGTTGCCCGACCACTGCTCCGCAAAGCACGCATGCGGCGGCGAGGAAGAGCTCGCTGCCGCGCCAAGGGGCGATCGGCAGCGGTGAATCCGTCAGGCCAAGAACGCGCCCGAGCAGACGGCGCCGGCGGCGGAAGAGCCAGACGAACGCGCCGAGGATCACACCCAGGTCGAGGAGCAGCAGCACGGCCAAGGTCGGGGAGGCAGATGCGGGGTCGTCCATCGGCGGTGTTATCTTCGAGACGCGGCGGAAACTGCCGGGGAGGCAGAGTGTTTCTACGCGCGAGGCGGGATAGGTCAGGCAGCCACGAAAGTGATGCCGGTGATCTCGATGCGCTCGCCCGGGGTGCTGCGCTCAGGGCCGGAGCAAGACACGTTGGCTATGGCTTCCAAGACCTCGTCGCCCTTCACCAAGCGGCCGAAGGCGGTGTATTGGCGGTCCAGGAACTTAGCTTCGCCGTGGCAGATGAAAAACTGGGAGCCGGCGCTGTTGGGATCAGACGAACGGGCCATGGAGAGCACGCCGCGGACGTGAGCCTTGGTGTTGAACTCGGCCTTGATCTGGTAGCCGGGACCGCCGGTGCCGGGCATACCGCGACCACCGGGCTTGGTGTTGGGGCAGCCGCCCTGGATCATAAAGCCCTTGATGATACGATGGAAGGCGGTGCCGGTGTAGAAGCCTTGTTTGGCGAGCTTCTTGAAGTTTTCGACGTGGCCGGGGGCAACGTCGGACCAGAATTCGAGGGTGAGATCGCCTTTGGTGGTGCTGACGACGGCTAGTTCTTGGGTGGTGCTCATGGATGGAAAGGGATGAAAGCGTCGGGACGGACTCGGCCTCGGGCAAGCCCGCGTTCGCAGAAAAGGCCTTAGGGAGCGAGCGCGAGGCGGTGGGTGGCGGCTACGCGCCGGGCCCAGTCGCCGGGCACGCCGGCGAGGGCGGCAAAGTCAGGCCAGCGGCGCACGGCGGCGGCGACGGCGGCGATGACGTCGCGGGCGCGGCGGGTTTTGAGGCCGGCGGCGCGGGCGCAGGCGAGCAAGTCCTCGGGCGTGAAATCGTCGGTCTTGCCGGCGAGCGTCATCTGGTGGCGCGCGGTCCACTGACCGTCGGGGTTGTAGGCGTAGGCGACGTCGTAGGCGGGGGCGAGGCGCCAGCGGCCGGACTGGTCCATGAGAAAGGCGATGTTCTTGGTATGGTCGTCCTGGTTGCGCGCCAGGACGTTGAACGCCGCCCGGCGAAACAACTCCTCAAGCGCGGCGGACGGGAGGGCGAGGGCGCGCGCGACGGCGAAGGCCTGCTCGTAGGAGTAGGCGCCGGCGGAGTTGAAGTCGTAGTGAGCGAGGGCGCAGAGCGACTGGAGGTGGAGTTTGCGCGGTGTGCCGGGGCGGCCGGGGCGGTCGAAGCGGCGGGTCATGAAGTGGGCGCGGCCGTTTTCCTCGAACAGGCGGCAGTCGCTCATCTCGATGCCGGCGGCGCGGGCCATGAGGTGGTAGGCGTATTCAAGGCGGCCATACCCCTGCGGGTCGGCGAGCGCCTCCTTGTCGCGGTTTTCGGCCACGCCGTCGAACTTGAGCAGCCAGTGCTCGAAGCCCGGCGGAGCCTTGACCTGGCCGGAGCGGAATTCGCCGGTGGCGGGATTCCAGGCGACGACGGCCTTGGCGCGAGCGCCGCCGGCCGAGGTGCCGACACGCAGGATGTCGCGCAAGGCGGCGGCGCGGTGGGCGTCGGCTGCGGGCTCTGGGGCGGGGTCGGGCGCGGTGGAGAGCGTGGCGCGGCGGGCGAGGGCGTCGTTGGCGAGGCGGACCAGGGAGGCGATGTCCACGGCGGCGGCGACGTCGCGGCCGGCGCGCAGGGCGGGGCGAAACTCGAGGGCGCCCATGCCGCGGGCGCCGAGGTAGCAGAGGCGCTCGACGGGATTCGCGTCGCCGGGGGCGCGGCCCTGGGCGGCGAGCCATTGGTCGATGAGAAGGTTGCCGAAACGGTCAGGCAGCGAATCGGCGAGCAGGCCGGGCAGGCCCTTGAAACTGCGCTCGGGCAGCGCGGGAAAGGAGAAGGCGCCGGCGCGCAACGGCATCGTGAGCGGCGCGAGCTCGACGCCGCTGCCGACGAAGCCGGAGGCGTATTCAAAAACACCTACGCGCCGCGCCGGATCCCAGGCGAGCGCGCCGATGACCCGATCCCAGAGGATGACTTCGGCGACGGTGGCGGGCATGGGCGAAGCGAGGGCGGAGATTGGTTGACCACTGAGACCACTGAGCAGCACTGAGGACGGAGAGATCGAAATCAGCGAGGCCAAGTGATTCTCATTGGTTGAGATTCCGGTTTAGAGGCGGTGGAGGCGGGGTCAGGCGTTCGGTCCCCAGGTCCAGGGCTTTTGAGGTTCCTCGACGGCATCGCGGCCCCTGCGGCGGCCGGTGGCACGGCGGCGCTGCTTGCCGGCAAGTTTGACCAGCTGGATCGGGCTCGGGCCAGGGGCGGGGATGAAGGCCTCCATTTGGTCGAGCAGGCGCAGGCCGCGCAGCACGGCGAGGAGCGTGAGCAAAGTGCCGCCGTGGCCAGTCTCGAGGTTGGTGATGGTCTTGCGCGCAAGCCCGGTCAGGTCGGCCAGCTCGGCCTGGCTCAGATTCTGGTTGAGACGGTGTGCTTGCAGACGTGCGCCGAGTTCACGCTGAACGGCCAGATCGCTTTTAACTAGAGTATCCACAATGGGCGAAAACCTACTCCGAAAGTCTGGATAGTCAATTTGGGAGTATTTATATGAACATTAAGATATTTTATTTAGAGGGTAGTTTAGTGCGCGAAAAGCTGAATATATGGGTAATGGAGTAATTAAATGCCCCTTAATTTATTCAGGATTGTAGTCCAGGTAGGAGCCCAGCCAACGTTCGCACTCCGCCACGGACCAGCCGGTGCGGGCGGCATAGTCCTCGATCTGGTCGCGGCCGAGTTTGCCCACGGCGAAATATTTCGAGTCGGGGTGGTTGCAGTAGAAGCCGCTGACCGAGGAGGCGGGATACATCGCGCAGCTCTCGGTGAGTTGGATGCCGATCTCCTTTTCGACGGGGACGAGGTTCCAGACCTGCGGTTTGTGGCGGTGGTCGGGGCAGGCGGGGTAGCCGGGGGCGGGGCGGATGCCGCGGTATTTTTCGCGGATGATCTCGTGGGGCGTGAGCTTTTCGGCGCGTCCGAAGCCGGAGAAATCGCGGGCGCGTTTGTGGAAATACTCGGCCAACGCCTCGGCGATGCGGTCGCCGAGGGCCTGGACCAGGATGGCGTTGTAGTCGTCGCCGGCGGCTTTGAATTCGTGGGAGAAGGTTTCCACGCCCGGGCCGGCGGTGACGGCGAACTGGCCGAGGTAGTCGATGCGGCCGCTGTCGCGCGGGGCGATGTAGTCGGCGAGACAGAGGCAGGGCTTGCCCCCATCGTGGTCGAGCTGCTGGCGCAGGAAGTGAAAGGAGTGGAGCACCTGCGTGCGGGATTCGTCGGTGTAGATCTCGACGGAGTCGCCGACGCTGTTGGCCGGCCAGAAGGTGAGCAGAGCCCGGGGTTGGAAGCGGTTTTCGGCGATGATGCGGGCGAACATCTTTTGCGCGTCGGCGAAGAGTTTTTGGGCCTCGGCGCCGACGACCTCATCTTGGAGAATGTCGGGGTAGCGACCGTGCAGTTCCCAGGCGCTGAAGAAGGGGCCCCAGTCGATGAACTCCTCGTCGAGTAGGGTTTTGACCGATACGTCGGTGAAGACGCGAGTGCCGAGAAACTCGGGGCGGGGGATGTCGATGGTGGTCCAGTCCCACTTGGGCGCGCGGGCGCGGGCGTCGGCGAGCGGGAGAAGCGGGCGGGCGGAGCGGCGGCCGGCGAAGTCCTCGCGGGTCCTGGCCTGCTTGGCGCGGACCTCGGCGACGTAGGCGGGCTTGTTGTCCGTGCTGAGGAGCTGCGAGACGACGCCGATGACGCGCGAGGCGTCGAGCACATGGATGACCGGCTCGGAGTAGTGCGGGGCGATCTTCACCGCGTTGTGCGCGGCGG
>CAYNUW010000157.1:7578-8003 GCA_964400455.1 uncultured Akkermansia sp.
GGTGTGCACGCGGCTGGTGGTGGCGCCGCCGATGAGCAGCGGGATCTTGAAACCCTGGCGTTCCATTTCCTTCGCGACGTGGACCATCTCGTCGAGGGACGGCGTGATGAGGCCGGACAGACCGATGATGTCGGCGCCCTTCTCCTTGGCGGCGGCGAGGATCTTTTCGCACGGCACCATGACGCCGAGGTCGATGACCTCGTAATTATTGCAGGCGAGGACGACGCCGACGATGTTCTTGCCGATGTCGTGCACGTCGCCCTTGACGGTCGCCATGATGATCTTGCCCTGGGCCTTGGCGGTGCCGCCGGAGGCGATGAGGGCGGCTTTTTCGGCCTCCATGTAGGGTTGGAGCCAGGCGACGGATTTTTTCATCACGCGGGCGCTTTTGACGACTTGCGGAAGAAACATTTTGCCCGCGCCGA
>CAYNUW010000158.1:0-7980 GCA_964400455.1 uncultured Akkermansia sp.
TCTACTCGAAGGTCTTCGGGATCAGTGTCGCCGCCGCCAGCTGGCTCTTCCTGGTGGGGCGCCTGTTCGACGCCGTCACCGACCCGCTCATGGGGGTGATCGCCGATCGCACCCGCTCGCGCTGGGGCCGTTTCCGCCCGTGGCTGCTCTGGTCCGCCCTGCCTTTTGCCCTCGTCTTCTGGGCGGCTTTCACCACCCCCGACCTCGGCCCCCAAGGCAAACTTCTCTACGCTTGGGCCGCCTACCTCGGCCTCATGGCCATCTACACTGTCAACAACGTCCCCTACTGCGCCCTTGGCGGTGTCATGACCGGCGACGTCAACGAGCGCACCAGCATCTCCACCTATCGCTTCTTCGCCGCCATGATGGTCGGCTTTGTCGTCTCCGGTATGACTTGGCCGCTCGTCGATAAGTTCGGCGGTGGCGACGAAGCCAAAGGCTGGTCAATCACCATGGGGCTCTTCGCCGGCATAACCGTGATCTGCTTTGTAGTGGCCTTTTTCTCCGCCAAAGAGCGCGTTCAACCCGACCCCGCCCAAGCCAGCACGCCTCGCCAAGACCTGCGCGACGCCTTTGGCAATCGCCCTTGGGTGGTGCTCTTCTTCGCCACTCTGGCCATCTTCATGATGCTCTCCGTGCGCGGCGGCTCCCTCCCTCTCTTCACCCGTTACGTGGTGGATCACGCCTCCCTCGCCGAGTTCATGCGCTCTCTGGGCTTTGTGCAAAACAACCCGGACGCACCTTCCGGCATCCAAGCCCTGCTCAATACCGTGGGCTACCTCATCCGCCCCGACCTTTCCAACGCCCAATCCGTCGGCTTCGGCTTTTTCAACCTCTGCGGCGGTGCCGTCACCATTCTCGGCGTGCTGGCCTCCAAACCCCTCTCCGAGCGCTTCGGCAAACACGGCGTGTTCACCGTCTGCCTCGGCCTCACCGCCCTCGCTACGCTCTGGCTGTTTTTTATCCCCGGCGACGCGGTCGGGCTGCAGTTTGTCCAGGGCCTCGTCTGGGCGGCCGCCTATGGTCCGACCATTCCCCTGCTTTGGTCGATGATCGCCGACGCCGCTGATTACGGCGAATGGAAAAACCGCCGCCGCGCCACCGGCTTTGTCTTTGCCGGAGTGGTCTTCGCCCTCAAGGCAGGCCTCGGTCTCGGCGGTTTCCTCGGCGGTCAAGTGCTCGCCGCCTACGGTTTCGCCGAGGGCACCGAAAGCGCCGCCGAGAGCCTGCGCGGCATACGCATGACCGCAGCAATCTACCCGGCCATCTTCATCGCCATCGCGGTCGCCATTCTGACCAAATACCCGATCACCAAAGAGCTCAACCTGCGCATCGCCGACGAGCTCGCCGCCCGCCGCGCTCGCCAGTAAGTGCGACCGGAGAACACCAACACCAAGCCTCGCTTCGTCCGATGGTTGCCCGCCTGTTGAGGAGTCTGTTTCCCCTGCTGGCGGGCATCCTGCTGATCCCCCTCCCCGCTTCCGCTCAGCAAAGCTCCACCCAACGCGGACGCCCGATCAACAACGGCGTCACCTTTGTCGCCGACAACGGCCGCCTCCTCCGCGGTCCTTTCGCCTCCACCGAATGGGGAAACCCACCCCCTCAGGCCAACATCGCCGCGATCAAGGAACTCGGCTGCAACGCCGTGCACCTCTACGGCGAGGTCTTCTCCCCCACCTACCCCGTCTCCGGTAACGTGCCCGGTTACGCCGCCGCCCGCATCGATCAGATGGTCCAGATGACGCGCGACCTCGGTCTTTACCTCGTCATCACCATTGGCAACGGAGCCGCCAACGGCTCGTTCAACCACCAATACGTGCTCGATTTTTGGAACTTCTACGCCCCCCGCTACAAAAACGAAACTCACGTCCTCTACGAGATTCAGAACGAGCCCCACGCCTGGTCCGCCCCCTACCCCCAGGCCGCGCTCGATATGCAGCGCGACGCCTACACCTTGATCCGCTCCCACGCGCCCGACACTCCCATCCTGCTCTTTTCCTTCGCCGTGCTGGGCAACGGCGCCAACGCTCTCGCCGACATTCGTTCCGTCTCCACCGCCGCCAACATCGACTGGACTCGCGCCGCCGTCGGCTTCCACGGCTACGCCGGCCACGCCGACACCGGTCCCGCTCTCGAGGCCATCCTGGCCGCCGGCTTCCCCTGCTTCATGACCGAGTTTACCTCCGACCCCTGGGGCATGTCCGACTTCGGCGCTCAGGACGTGGAGATGACCGCCATCCTCGAGCGGCTCGGCATCTCCTGGCTCTCCTTTCTCCACATCCCGCCCAACTTCATCAACAGCGCCGTCACCCATCCCCTCGCCCATCGCGGCGTGATCGACCGCGCCGGCCTTTCATGGGTGCCCGACTACGGGACCTGGCCCCGTCCGCGCGGCCCCTTTGGCAACAACGGCCTGCACCGCGCCACCACCGGCCTCACCGGCACCCTGCGCATCCAAGCCGAGGACTTCGACACCGGCGGCCAAGATATCGCTTATTTCGATACCGACACGGCCAACACCGGCGGTGCCTACCGCGCCACCGAAAGTGTCGATATCCAGACCACCAACGATACCGGCGGCGGCCATCACCTCACCGACCTCGCCGCTGGCGAATGGCTCGAATACAGCATTCGTGTCACCGAACCCGGCCTGCACACCTTGCGCCTGCGCGTCGCCGGTTTTTCCACCGAGGGCCGCAGTCTCCGTATCCTTTGCAACGATACCGATGTCACCGGCGAATGGACCCTGCCCGCCACCGGTGGCACCGCATCTTGGTCCACCGTGAACCGCGAGGTCTGGCTCGATTTTGGCCTGCAAAAACTCCGCGTCGAAGTCCTCCAGCCCGGCTTCAACCTCAACTGGATTGAACTCGCCCCGGTCACCACCCCACCCGTCGCCAACGGTGCCTACCGGTTTCTTAACCGCCACAGCGGCCTGGCCCTAAGCACCCAGGCCGGCTCCAACGCCTCTGACACACTCACGGTCCAAGCTCCCTACACCGGAGCCGCCGACCAGCTCTGGACCCTCACCCACCAAGGTGCCGGCCAATACCGCGTCTCCGCGTTCAACAACTCGCGCCACCTCTACATCTTCAACTCCGAGCAGGCCCGCATCGTGCCGTGGTGGGGCGGAGGCATTAACCAGCGCTTTCTCCTCCGTCCGGTGGGCAATGGTTTCCACCGTCTGGTTCACGTGGACACCGGTCGCAGTCTCGAAGTCACCGGAGCTTCTCCCGACTCAGGCGCGATCATTCGTCGCCACGCCTTCACCGGAGCCGGTCACCAACAGTGGGCCGTGCTCGCCGGCGCCTCCCTCGCCTTCCCCACCCGCCTCAGCGCCACCCCGCTACCCGCCGGCGGAGCCACCCTCAGCTGGACGGGCGTCACCGGCGCCTCCAGCTACTCGGTCAAACGCTCCACCACTTCCGGCGGGCCCTATTCGGTCATCGCTGATAACGTCACCTCCACCAGCTTCACCGACACCACCGGCGCCGCCGGCCTCGTCTACCACTACGTGGTCAGCGCACGCCACTCCGGCGGCGAAAGTCTCGACAGCTCGGAAGCCTTCGCCACCCCGCTCCACCTCTTGCTGCGATTCGACGAGACCTCCGGCGCCACCGCCACCGACGCCACCGGCCAAGGTCGCAATGGCACCCTCGTCAACGGCCCCACCTGGACCACCGGCTACTCCGGCAACGCCGTGCGCCTCGACGGGGTCAACGACCACGTCACCCTGCCCACCGGTGTCGTGGCCGGCCTGCAACGCGCCACCATCGCCACCTGGATTTATCTCGATACCGTCTCCACTTGGTCGCGGGTGTTCGACTTCGGCTCCGGGACCAACAACTACCTCTTCCTCACCCCGCGCCACAGCGGCGGCTCGGTCCGTTTCGCCATTCGCACCAGCTCGACCAGCGAGCAGACCATCACCGGCACCGCCCCCCTGCCCTCCGGCGCCTGGACCCACGTCGCCGTCACCCTCGGCGATGGCGTCGGCATCCTCTACGTCAACGGCACCGAGGTCGGTCGCAACAGCTCCATGACTCTCACGCCGGCGTCGCTGGGCAACACCACCCAGAATCGCCTCGGCCGCTCCCAATTCTCCGCCGATCCCTACATCGCCGGCCGCCTCGACGACTTCCGCATCTATCCCGGTGTGCTGGCCCCCGCCTCCATCCACGCCCTCGCCTTTCCACCACCGCCTCCCCCCGCCGCACCCTCTGGCCTCATCGCCACGCCCGGCCCCGCCAACGCCACGCTCACTTGGATCGCCCCCGCCAACGCCACCTCCTACAACCTGAAACGCAGCGACACGCCGGCCACCGGCTTCACCCTGCTCGCCACCGGCCTGACCTCCACCACCTACCTCGATAACTCCCTGCGCGCCGGCCAAACCGTTTACTATCGCGTTTCCGCCCTCACCGACAGCTCCGAAGGCCCCGACTCCAACGAGGCCAGCGTTTCCACCCAACCCTCCGACGCCCATCTCCGATTCGACGAGGGCACCGGGACCACCGCGACCGATGCCACCGCGCGCGGCTGGGACGCCACCCTCGTCAACGGCGCAGGCTGGGGCGCGGGCCGGCTGGGCCAGGCCCTCCAGCTCGACGGCCTGGACGACCACGCCACCCTGCCCGCCGGCGTCGTCTCCGGCCTCAACGACTTCACCCTCGCCCTCTGGATCAACCTCGGCGCCCACGGCAACTGGGCCCGTGTCTTCGACTTCGGCACCGGCACCAACAACTACATGTTCCTCACCCCGCGCACCGGCACCAGCGGCAACGCCCGCTTCGCCATTCGCACCCCCACCGTCGGCGAACAGATCATCTCCGGCAACGCGCCCCTGCCCGTCGGAGTCTGGACCCACGTCGCCATCACTCGCTCCGGCACCACCGGCACGCTCTACGTCAATGGCGTGGCCGTCGGCACCTCCAACACGATCCTACTCAGCCCCGCCGACCTCGGCCGCACCACCCTCAACTACCTCGGTCGCTCCCAATGGAGCGGCGACTCCTACCTCGCCGCCCGCATCGACGAATTTCGCCTCCGCCCGCTGGCGCTCTCCGCCGCCGAGATCGCCGCCCTCGCCAGCGTGCCCCCCGCTCCCGCCGGTCTTATCGCCGATGCCGGTGATCGCAGCGTCGCCCTGGCCTGGAACACCGTTCCTTCGGCCGTCCATTACACCCTGAAACGCGCCACCACTCCCGGCGGACCCCACGTGGTTCTCGCCGACCTCGTATCCACCACTAGTTACACCGACACCACCGTCACCAACGGCCTGACCTACTACTACGTCATCACCGCCCGTAACGCCGCTGGCGAGAGCCTGCCCTCGGCCGAGCGTTTCGCCACCCCCCGCCCACCCATTGCCGAGCTCGAACGCCGCGCCCCGGCCTTGTCCCTCGAAGATGGCCGCGCGGTCCTCACCATCATGGAGAGTGTTGCCGGCCGCACCTACCAGGTCCAGTTCACCACCGATCTCACCGGCGAGTGGACTAATCTCGGCCCGCCCCGCATCGGCGACGGCACCGCCCTGCGCTTCGACTTCCCCCACGACCCCGCCCTGCCCCGTCAATTCTACCGCGTCGTGCTTATCCCCTAAACGCTCCTCCCGCCACCGTCATGCCTTCCGCCGCATCGTCGCTTCGGCTGCGACCTCTCCTGCGCCTCGTTCTGAGTCTGCTGACCACCAGTCCCTTCGTGCACGCTGCCGTGCCGGCCCTGCCTGCGCTCGTGGCCGCCGAGGACGTCTCCTTCTACGCCGTGCGCGAGGTGCCGCGCGGTCGAGTCGAGACCGTTCACTACCCAGTCGCCTCGGGCGGGGAAAAACGCCTGCACGTGTATCTGCCTCCCGACTACGACACCGCGCCCACCCGCCGCTACCCCGTGCTCTATCTCAACCACGGTGGCGGCGAAAACGACGCCCACTGGACGTCCGAGAACGTGCGCTCCGGCGGCTTCGCCCACCGCATCCTCGACAACCTGATCGCCGACGGTTTGGCCCGCCCCATGATCATCGCCATGCCCCATACCGGCGGCGTGGTGTCCGGAACCCCGCCCCAGCCCGACCAGGATGACGCCTGCACCCGCGAGTATCTGCACGACCTGCTGCCCTTCGTGGACGCCCACTATCGCACCGTGCCCGACCGCACCCACCGCGCCGTGGCCGGCCTGTCCATGGGCGGTTTTGTTCCGCTCAACACCGGTCTCCACCACCTCGACACGTTTGGCGAACTCTACGTTTACAGCTCGGGCTACTGGCCTGAGATGCTGCCGCTCTTTAAGGAACGTTCCGCCGCACTCCTTGCCTCTCCCGATCTCAACCAACGTCTTGCCACCCCCATCTACTTCGCGGTCGGCGAGACCGACATCGCTTACCGCAACAGCCTGCGCACCCTCGCCGTCTTCGCCGACCACGGGGTGCGTCATTACTCGGTCATCAGCTCCCACGGCCACGAATGGCTCAACTGGCGGCGCTACCTGCACCAGTCCGCCCGGATCATGTTTCAAAACACCCCCTGAACACCATGCGCACCCGCCCACCCGCCCTGCTCGTTCTCCTCCTGACCCTGGCCTCCGCCCTGGGTCTTCGCGCCGCCGAACCCGCAGGCGGTAAACAAACCTTTGTGCTCGTGCACGGCGCCACCGCAGGCGGCTGGGAGTGGAAGAGCACCGGCGCACATCTCCTCGCCGATGGCCACACCGTCTATCGCGCCACCCTGACCGGACTCGGCGAACGGATGCACCTCAGCAGCCCCGACATCGACTTACAGACCCACATCAACGACGTCGTAAACCTCATCCTCTTCGAAGATCTTCACGACATCGTGCTCACCGGCCACAGCTACGGCGGCATGGTGATCACCGGTGTCATGGACCGCGTGCCCGAGCGCATTCGCCACGTCGTCTTTCTCGACGCCGCCGTGCCCGAGGATGGCATGTCCCTCTGGGACAACTTTGGCGGCAACCGCGGCCTCGACGCATCCCGCTTTGCCGATGGCTTTATGAACGTTCCCTGGGTGGGCCCCGACTCCACACCACCCCACAGCGTGCGGCAGTCGATCAAGTGCTTTAATCAACCCGTTTCCTACAAAAACCCCGCCGCCAAGGCCCTGCCCGTCACCTACGTCGCCTTCGTGCCCAAAGACCAATCCGCCGACGAACGCGCCGCCCGCGACCCCGGCTGGCGCCGCGCGGTCGAGCGCGGCTGGACCATCCGCACCTTCCCCGGCGGCCATGTCGCCCAGCAAGAAGACCCGCGCGGCGTCGCCACCCTCATCGCCGACTCGATCAACGACCGCAACCGCCCCGCCGTCGCCGCCGCGCGCTGACACCAAGACGGCGCCAACGTCGCAACAGCTTGGCTTACGAAGTCGGAGCCCGCACCGCGCTCGGATCGCCGGTCGGCGCCGGCGCATGGTCCTCGGCGGCGCGCGGCCCGAGCAACTCGGTCAATACCGGCTCCAGCGCCCGCGCCCAGATTTCGTAGCCTTTGACCGACAGGTGCAGCCCGTCCACCGCCACGCCTTCGAAAAGTTTTCCCTCCGCATCAGCCAATCGGTCATTGATGTTTAGATACCGCACCCGCCGGCCGTCCGCCAACTGCGCAATGGAGCGGTTGGCCTCGTCGATCAAGCCGTTGCTGGCCGGACTGTCATTACGTGGGAAAATGCCGAACACCAGGATCGTCGCCTCCGGAGCCTTGGCCCGACAGGTCGCCACGAGTGCCGCTACGCCTTGCGCCGCATCCGCCGCCCGCTCCGGCTTCTCCCCTTTTCCGATGTTATTTGTGCCCGCCATAATCACGATCACCTTCGGATTCACTCCATCAAGTATCCCATTCTGAATACGCCAGAGCATGTGCTGCGTGCTGTCGCCGCCCCAGCCAAAGTTACCCGCATTCCAGCCGAAAAAGTTCTTTTTCCAGTGCGCGAGAAAATCCGGATAGTCCGTCGCACCCCAGCGCCGGGTGATCGAATC
>CAYNUW010000159.1:0-7930 GCA_964400455.1 uncultured Akkermansia sp.
CCCAGGGTTAATCCGAGTCTCTGGCTCGGTAACTTCCAAGGCCAGGAATGGCTCTACGACGACGACTGGAACGGCGAGACCCGCTTCTTCCAACGCGAGTCCGGCAACGTCGACCTCCGTATGGATAAAACCGGCGCCACCTATCGCGCCAGTTTCACCTTCGCACTCGACGAGGGCGAAACCGACACCGTCACCCTGAAGTCAGCCGGCACCCTGCTCACGCTCGACGAAAGTTACCCGACCGGTGAAGTGCTTTGGGACGACACTTTCAGCCGCGGCACCTTGGCCCTCGATCAAGGTCGTTACCGCGCCGTGCAGGTCAGCGACACCGAGATCGTCGTGCTCGGCGTCGAAGGCGCCGTCGCCCGCGTGAGCGCCAAACCGCCCGCGCCCTCCTCCTCCTCCTATAATCAGATCGATATCATCGGCTCGAACATCATCCATCTCACCAACACCGACCCGGTTTACTTCGAGGGCCAGAGCATCACCTTCGCCGGCCCCGACTCCGCCGTCTCGTCCCCCTTCACCGCCACCGGCCTGCCCGGCGGCCTCGCCCTCAATCGCACCACCGGCAGCATCTCCGGCCAGCTCACCGCCAAACCCGGTGCCTACGCCATCGCTCGCAAAGCCGGCACCGCCTTCTCCGATAATCTTTATCTCCGGGTCAAAGCCTTCCCGTCTCCCCTGCTCACCCACCCCGCCTCACCCACCAAGATCGTCTACGCCGAGCACGAGGCCCTCTTGCGCGACCCGTTCGAAGCCCATCCCGTCGGCAAAATCGTTCTCACCCTCGCCGCCGGCGGCACCTTCACCGGCACCCTCACCACCAACGCACCCGCCGCCATCCCCTTGAGAGGTCGTTTCGCCCCCGCCGCTGACGGCACCACCGCCTCGATCACCCTCACCATCCCCGGCTCACGCACCCTGGCCCTCTCCCTCGACGCCTCCGGCCTGCTCTCCGCCGTGCTCTCCAACACTCTCGGCGGCCTCACCCTCGCTTCCGCCGAAGCCGGCGACCACTCCGGCCGCGTCGCCCTCCACTCCGCCACCACCCCCGCCCCCGGTGCCCCCGCTCGTGGCACCACGGCCTACACCCTCGCCCTCTCCCGGCTCGAATCCACCGATACCGCCCCCGGCGGTCATAGCTGGGCCACCGGCACCCTCGCCACCTCCGGCCTCCTCACCGTGCGCGGCACCCTCGCCGACGGCCGCCCCTGGACCGGCAGCTTACGCGCCACCTCCGCCGGCTACCTGCCCTACCTCCGCCCCTACGGCACCTCGTCCCTCGGCTACCTCGCCGGCCGCCTCCAAGTCACCACCCGCCCCTCCGGCGGCCACCACATCACCGCCCAAACCGGCCGCCTGATCTGGAGCAAACCCGCAAAACTCAACGCCGCCGACCGCATCGACGCCTTTGGGCCAGTCGCCCTCGACGTGCGCATGGAACCTTGGACGCGCCTCGTCACCGCCGCCGACGTCGCCAACGCCCTCGGCCTCGGATCCGGGCCCCTCGCCGTAGCTCTCTCCGGCGGCATTCCCGACAGCGCATCCCCCCGCGCCCTGCCCGAGCTCATCGACTACACCGTGACCGGCGGACGCCTCACCGCCACCGTCGCCGCCCCCGTGCTCGACGAAAGCAGCGCCGCCAAAAACAAAGCCGCCTGGGCCAAGGTCTGGACCCTCGATGTCAACCTCGCCACCGGCACCTTCACCGGCTCCTTCACCCTCAGCGACACCGTGCCGACCTCCCCCCGCCCCGTGCTGCGCAGGGTCGCCTTCACCGGCGTCATGCTCGCCGGCGCCACGGACGTCCCGCCGTTCCTCGGCCACTACGTCGTGCCCGCGCTGAACCGAGCACACGACAGCCAGACCGGCGCCATCACCCTGGCCACCGCCGAGTAAGACACCTACCCACCCCGTTCCAGCCCCGCGTCTCCCGGCGCGGGGCTTTTTTATGCTTTTGGCCTTCGCTTCTTCGCCAAAACCTTCCGCAAAATCTCCCCGCCATGTCCGACGCCACGCCCGCCCCCAAGCTCACCCCGATGCTCCAGCAATACTTCGAGGTGCGCCGCAGCCTGCCCAAGGACACCCTCCTCCTCTTCCGCCTCGGCGACTTCTACGAACTGTTCTTCGACGACGCCATCGACGCCTCCCGCCTCCTCGGCATCACCCTCACCAAACGCGGCGACCACCCCATGGCCGGCCTGCCCTACCACGCCGCCGACGCCCACGTCCGCAAACTCCTCTCCGCCGGCCGCAAGGTCGCCATCTGCGACCAGGCCGAACCCGCCATCGCCGGCAAACTCGTCAAACGCGCCGTCACCCGCATCCTCTCCCCCGGCACCACCCTCGACGACCGCCAGCTCGACGCCGCCCGCAACCACTACCTCGCCGCCCTCCACGCCGACCGCGCCGGGCTCCATGCCTCCTGGCTCGACCTCTCCACCGGCGACTTCCGCCTCGCCTCCGAAACCGACCCCGCCGACCTCCTCCCCGTCCTCACCGCCCTCGACCCCCGCGAACTCCTCCTCCCCGAGGGCCAGCTCGAAAAATGGCGCTCCGCCCCCCACGACCAGACCGCCCTCCACGCCCTCGCCGCCTTCGCCTCCGGCCGCGCCCTCACCGAACTCCCCGCCTACCAGTTCGAACCCTCCACCGGCCTGCGCGCCGTCCTCTCCACCCTCGGCGTGCTCAACCTCGAGGGCTTCGGCATCGCCCAGGACCACCCCGCCCTCGGCCCCGCCGGCGCCCTCGTCCTCTACGCCACCGAAAACCTCTGCGCCAAACCCGAGAACCTCCACCGCCTCCAACTCCACCGCAGCTCCGCCACCCTCCTCCTCGACCCCGCCACCCTCCGCAACCTCGAGATCTTCGCCTCCACCCGCGGCGAACGCGCCGGCTCCCTCCTCGCCGCCGTCAATCGCACCCGCACCGCCCCCGGCGCCCGCCTCCTCGAAACCTGGCTCGCCGCCCCTCCCCAGGACCTCGCCGAGATCCGCCGCCGCTCCGCCGCCGTCGGCACCCTCCTCTCCGCCCCCGGCCCCCTCGCCGACCTCCGCTCCGCCCTCGCCAGCGTCCGCGACATCCCCCGCATCCTCGGCCGCCTCCAGAACCGCCTCCGCAACCCCCGCGAACTCGGCGGCATCCGCGACACCCTCGCCCAACTCCCCGCCCTCCACGCCGCCCTCGCCGCCTTCGGCCCCGAATCTCAAATCTCAAACTTCAAATCTCAAATCCAAGAGCTCCCGCAGTTGCGGGAGCTCCTGGCTCGCGCCCTCAACGACGAGCTCCCCGCCGACCTCGCCGACGGCGGCTACATCCGCCCCGGCCACGACCCCGAACTCGACCGCCTCCACGCCCTCAAAACCGACAACCGCGCCTGGCTCTCCCAACTCGAGGCCGCCGAACAAGCCCGCACCGGCATCCGCTCCCTCAAGGTAAAATACACCAATAACTTCGGCTACTACATCGAGGTCACCAAGGCCAACCTCCACCTCGTCCCCCCCGACTACATCCGCCGCCAGACCACCGTGAACGGCGAACGCTACGTCACCGACGCCCTCCGCCAGAAGGAGAAGGAAATCCTCTCCGCCGACGACCTCGCCCTCGCCCGCGAACAAGAACTCTTCGCCGGCCTCGTCGCCACCGTGCTCGACGACTCCGTCGCCCTCGCCAAAACCGCCCAGACCCTCGCCGAACTCGACGTCCTCGCCGGCTGGGCCGAGCTCGCCCGCGAATGGGACTACTGCCGCCCCGACTTCGTCGACGAACCCGTGCTCGAAATCACCGCCGGCCGCCACCCCGTGGTCGAACAAATGCTCCGCGACCCCGCCCGCGCCGCCGGCTCCCAGGCCTTTGTCCCCAACGACACCCGCCTCTCCGCCCACGCCGAACAACTCGCCCTCCTCACCGGCCCCAACATGGCCGGCAAATCCACCTACATCCGCCAGATCGCCCTCATCGCCCTCCTCGCCCACGTCGGCTCCTGGGTGCCCGCCTCCGCCTGCCGCCTCGGCCTCGTCGACCGCATCTTCTCCCGCGTCGGCGCCAGCGACGACCTCGCCCGCGGCAACTCCACCTTCATGGTCGAGATGAACGAGACCGCCAACATCCTCAACCACGCCACCCCCCGCTCCCTCATCATCCTCGACGAGATCGGCCGCGGCACCTCCACCTACGACGGCCTCTCCATCGCCTGGGCCGTGGTCGAGCACCTCCACGCCGACCCCGACCAAGGCCCCCGCACCCTCTTCGCCACCCACTACCAGGAGCTCACCCAACTCGAAAAACACCTGTCACGACTCCGCAACTACAGCGTCGCGGTCAAAGAGTGGAACGACGACATCGTCTTCCTCCGCCGCGTCGTGCCCGGCGCCGCCGAACGCAGCTTCGGCATCCAGGTCGCCCGCCTCGCCGGCCTGCCCCCCTCCGTCATCGCCCGCGCCCGCGCCATCCTCGCCAAGCTCGAAGGCGACGAAACCGCCGTCGAACTCCCCGCCGCCCCCGTTGCGAAACCAAAGAAAAAACTCACCGTCACCCCCCGCGACGACACCCAGCTGGAGCTACTCTGACCCCAGGCTGATTCCGGATCCCCTGAACCGCCGCACCCCTCTCCATGAATAGCGCCACCCCTTGGTTCACCCTGCTCGCGCTGCTCTGCTTGACCGCCTGCGCCCCCGCCCCGAAAGAGCTCCAGGGCCGACCACTCGTGCTCCAACTCGGCGCCAGGATCTCCACCGCCACCTCGACCTCCGCCCTCGACGAACTGCAACAACGCGTAGCCGCGTCCTCGCTCGCCGAGCCCGTGCGCCGCCACCTCACCCAAGCGGTCGAGGCCCAACGCCGCCTGCTCACCGACGCCGCCGAGATGGACCCGCAAACCCGCATGACCGCCGTGCAAACCGTGCTCCAACACCTCGAGACCGCCTCCCGCGCGGTCGAGTAGCCGCGACTCTCGCCGCCGGGTGCCGTGCTCCATTTCCTGCTCAGCGACGACAACGACTTTTTCGCCTCCCGCGAACACCAGGACCGGCCCGAACCGCGCGGCCGGCCCATCACCCGAGCCTTCGCGCCCTTTCTCCGACCTTCGTGCGACATTCTTTTCACGACCGGTTTCATTCATCAGTAAAGATAAACCAAGAGGGACAGGCTATTCTTGACTCACCTCAACGAACGGCCAGATCAGTCCCGCAAAGGTCGAAGAACCCGGCTGCCCCAAGCGCGGAATCCGGTTTTAGTGACTGCGGATCGCGGCTGTTTTGAGTATCGGCGCCGCCGATACCAAAGCCTCAGCCGCTCCAAAACGACAAGGGCCTCCGCTTGGTCCAAGCACCGCCACCACCGACGCACCTCCGTGCCCACACGTCGTTAAACCAAAGCGCAAAATTATTTTTACCGTTTCGTAACCCGCTGAAAACCCTAGGCATGAAATCGATTCACACCCACGCTTGGCGATTGCCGCCGCACCCGGCCTGCGGTGTGCTATGAAACATTTTCCTTTTCCGAAACCATGGCCATCCACGCCGCCCTCTACCACAAGACCTCTTATCGTTACGACCGCCCGGTCGGTCTCGGCCCCCAGGTCGTGCGCCTGCGCCCCGCTCCGCATTGCCGCACCCCCATCGTCTCCTACTCGCTGCGCATCCAGCCCGAACCCCACTTCATCAACTGGCAGCAGGACCCCCACGGCAACTACCAGGCCCGCCTCGTCTTCCCCGACAAGACCACCCAGTTCTCCGTCGAGGTGGACCTCGTCGCCGAGATGGCGGTTTACAACCCCTTCGACTTCTTCCTCGAACCCTCCGCCGTGAAGTGCCCCTTCACCTACGAGGCCGGCACCGCCCAGGAGCTCGCCCCCTACCTGCGCACCGACGATCTCGCCGCCTGCCCGCGCCTCGCCGCCTTTCTCCAGACCATCGAGCGCCAGCCCCGCGCCACCATCGATTTTCTGGTCGATCTCAACCAGAAGATCCAGCGCACCGTCCAATACCTCATCCGGCTCGAACCCGGCGTGCAGACGCCCGAGGAGACCCTCGAAAAAGCCTCCGGCTCCTGCCGCGACTCCGCCCTCCTGCTCGTCCAGGTCCTCCGCCACCTCGGCCTCGCCGCCCGCTTCGTATCGGGTTATCTGATACAGCTCAAGCCCGACCAGAAATCCCTCGACGGCCCGTCCGGCGCCGAGACCGACTTCACCGACTTGCACGCCTGGACCGAGGTCTTCCTCCCCGGCGCCGGCTGGATCGGTTTTGACCCCACCTCCGGCCTGCTCGCCGGCGAGGGCCACATCCCGCTCGCCTGCACCCCCGAGCCCTCCGGCGCCGCCCCCATCTCCGGCGGCGTGGACAAGTGCGAGGTCGAGTTCGACTTCGCCATGGAGGTCCGCCGCGTCTACGAATCCCCCCGCGTCACCCTGCCCTACACCGACGCCCAGTGGGACGCGATCAACGCCCTCGGCCGCCGCATCGACGAGCGCCTCCAGGCCGGCGACGTCCGGCTCACCATGGGCGGCGAGCCCACCTTCATCTCCATCGACGACATGGACGGCCCCGAGTGGAACACCGCCGCCGTCGGCCCCACCAAGCGCCGCCTCGCCGACCAGCTCATCAAACGCCTCTGGAAACACTACGGCAAAGGCGGTTTCATCCACTACGGCCAGGGCAAATGGTATCCCGGCGAACAGCTCCCGCGCTGGGCCCTCACCTGCCTCTGGCGCCGCGACGGTCAGCCCATCTGGCAAAACCCCGCCCTGCTCGACAACTTCGACACGCCGGCCGGCCGCACCTCCGCCGACGCCCAGCGCTTCGCCCTCACCCTCGCCCGCCACCTCGGCGTCGAGGACCGCTGGCTCATCCCCGGCTACGAGGACGCGTTCTACTACCTGTGGAAGGAGCGCCGCCTGCCCTCCAACGTCGACCCGCTCAAGAGCCGCCTGTCCGACCCGCAGGAGCGCGCCCGCCTGGCCAAGATCTTCGAGCAGGGCCTCGACCAGGTCGTCGGCTACGCCATGCCGCTCGAACGCGTCATCATCGGCGACCGCCTCGGCTGGTATTCCGGCCCCTGGTTCCTGCGCACCGAGACCATGTTCCTCATCCCGGGCGACTCCCCCATGGGCTACCGCCTGCCGCTCGATTCCCAGCCTTGGACCGCCCCGCTCGACTACCGCTTCGGCATCACCACCGACCCCACCCTCGAGCTCCCGCCCTTGCCGGATCGCGAGGCCCTCGCCCGCCAGTATTTCCAGGCCGCCGGCGCCTCCGCCGACGGCTCCGGCTCCGCCACCTACGCCGACCCGCGCACCACACCCTTCGACCTCAGTGGCTGGCCCTTTGTCGGCGGCCAGGGCCGCCCCGGCGACCCCGGCGTGCCCGCCCACCTCCAGCCCCGCCCCCGCACCTTGCCCGCGCCCGACACCCGCCCCGGCGCCCAGCAGTCCGCCCCCTGGATCGTGCGCACCGCCCTCTGCGTCGAGGCCCGCGAGGGCCACTTGTTCGTTTTTATGCCGCCGGTCACCAGCACCGAGGACTACATCGACCTGCTCACCGCCGTCGAGGCCACCGCCGCCGAGCTGAATCTGCCCGTCGTCATCGAAGGCTACCTCCCGCCCTACGACCCGCGCCTCAACAACATCAAGGTCACGCCCGACCCCGGCGTGATCGAGGTCAACATCCACCCGGCCTCCACCTGGGATGAGTTGGTCGAAAAGACCGAGACGCTCTACGAAGAGGCCCGCCAGTGCCGCCTCGGCACCGAGAAGTTCATGACCGACGGCCGCCACACCGGCACCGGCGGCGGCAACCACATCGTGGTCGGCGGCGCCCGCCCCTCCGACAGCCCCTTCCTCCGCCGCCCCCAACTCCTCAAGAGCCTCGTCGCCTACTGGCACAACCACCCCTCCCTCAGCTACCTCTTCTCCGGCCTCTTCATCGGCCCC
>CAYNUW010000160.1:0-7904 GCA_964400455.1 uncultured Akkermansia sp.
GGCCGAGCCGCATTTCCCGGCCGCGCAGTCCCCGCCCGAGAATTTAGGACCTCCCTGTAATTGTCGATGTCGGGTTTACACCGGGCGCAGCCTGGGCCTTGTGTCCGGTTTTTACGCCCATGGATTCCCTCACCCAGGCCGCCCTCGGAGCCGCCGTCGCTCACGCTTGCTGGCACCGTTCACTCGGTCGACGCGCCTTGGCCTGGGGCGTGGCATTCGGCACGCTGCCCGACCTCGATATCCTGATCAATCGGTGGCTTGATCCCGCTCAACAGTTGCTCTGGCACAGGGGGGAATCCCACTCGCTTTGGGCCATGCTGCTCGGTGCCGCGCTGTTCGCCCCCCTCCTCGCGCGCCTGCACCCAAAACCCACCTCGGAGCCGACGGTAGCGACCGCCCGGGAACCGCTCGCCCCGCGCGCGGCCTTTGTCGGGCTGTGGTTGATCTTCGCCAGTCACGCTTTGATCGATGTTTTCACCGTGTATGGCACGCAGCTGCTCGCGCCCTTCTCGCGCCACGGCTTCGCGCTCAATAATCTGTTCATCATCGATCCGCTTTACACGGTGCCGCTCGTCCTTGGTTGCCTGTTTGCCGCCGTCCTGCGCTGCCCGCGTTTACGGCGCTGCTCGACCGTCTGGGGCCTGGCCCTCTCCACCGCCTACGTGGGCTGGAGTTTCGTCGCCCAAACGCGCGCCGCCTCGGTCTTCGCCGGCGAGCTCCGTCGCCAAGGTCACGAAATCAAGCCGGGCCGATCCATCACCTCCGCCACGCCGCTCAACACCGTGCTCTGGCGCCACCTCGCCGAGGTGGAGGGCGGCTTTCTCGTCGGTTACTGGTCCTGGCTCGATGAGGATAGGCGCGTGGTTTTCGATTTTATCCCCCGCAACGCCGAGGCGCTGCCGCCTGACGTGCGCGCTTCGCGCTCATTCGCCACCGTGGAGTGGTTTTCCCAAAGTTATTGGGCGGTGGTCGACTCGGACGGAGCCGCGCGGCGCGTGGCCGATCTGCGCTTTGGCGAGATGCGGCCGGGGCCAGGTTTGCCCGTGGAGCAGTGGGCCTGGCCCTTTGCCTGGCAGTTTCCTGCCCAACGTTTGGCTACGAATGGCGATATTCCCCTCGTTCGGGCATCCGCGGATTTGGCCGCGCGTGGCGCGGGTTTTAGCGATATCTGGCGTCGTCTCCTCGGCGACCGCGGTGTGTGGTGACCCCGGGCGGGACCGTCCGCTTGGGGCCGAGCCAAGCTTAGCTACGCCAGATAAAATACCGGAAGTGACCGTCGAACTGCACCACGCCGGTTTCCAGGTTGCCGTCGTCAATCGCTTCGTCGACCAACCGGGAATCATCGGAAGACATGCCTTCGACGCTGATGCGATGGTAGGTGTTATGGTCATCCCAGTCCCAGAGACCTTTGAGCTGAGTGGGAACGGTAAAGTCCAGTTTAGGCAGATACTCGGCGAGTTCGGTCGGCTTGATGCCCGCGTTGTAATCCGGAGGAACCACGCCATTGGCCTGCGAGTAGAGGGCCACCGCCTCCTCGAACTTTTTCAGGTCGTTGATAAAAGAGCTTACGCGCGTTTTTTTCGTCACCCGGCTGAAGGCCGGCAAGGCGACGGCGGCCAGCAGACCAATGATCACGACGACTACCATGATCTCGACCAGGGTAAACGCGCCGTTGTAACGGGATTTCAGAAGGGTTTTCATACCGGGATTGGCCATCGTTCCTTTAGAAAATAAAATAACCGTAAAAGGTTGATTAGGTCATCTCAGGTTTCTGTCAATCAAAGCTCGGAAGCGGCGGGCTCTTGGCTGGCCCTCAACGCAGGCCCTGCCGGAGATTTTAGGACCTCCCTTTAGCCTGTCTTCGGCATGGCCCGACCTCTGCGCCGCAACCTCTCCGCACTTGGTTTCCGTTGTGCATGATTATCCATGTCACTTGCGCAAGTTGCTTGAGCTTGTGGGTGAAACGATTCATGGCCCTATTGACCATCCCCGTAACTCAACGAGTTCGCTCCGCAGTTTTCGCCCGCCCCATTTTCCCATGCGCCTTTCCCCCTTGCTTATCGGTCTGTCCCTCGCGGCCAATGCGGGTCTTGGCTATGCTCTCTGGCAACGCACGTCATCCGCGCCGCCGGAGCAGACCAAGCCTGCGGCCGATTTGGCTAAAACCTACCCGGCTCGCCCGGGCGTCGGCGTTGCCACGCGGGTGGACACCCCGACGGCCAACGACGTGTTCTCCCCGGAGTTGGCCCGCGAACTGCCCGGACTTTTTCAACGTCTGACCGAGGGCGATTTTGTCGCCGGCATCGCCCAGTTGCGCGCCGCCGGCATCGATGAGGAGACCCTGGGTATGCTCGCCCAGGTCGTTACCATGGAGAAATACCGAAAATTCGCCCAGTCGCTCGGCGCCAACGGGGCCGAACTCTACATGTGGGGCGGCAATCGCGCCAGAACCGAGGCCCAACGCGAATTGCAGAAACGCATGTTGGAGTTTCAGCGCGAGCTGAGCGAAGGCGCGCGCGCGGCCGGGATTGAGACCGACTGGTTTAGCATGATGCGAGGCAAAGTTCCGGGTCTATCCGACGAGAAAACCAAACAGTTGGCGCGTCTCGAACGAGATCACCAAGAGCTGCGCTCGCAGATTCAAATGGAGGCGGCGGGCATGATGCTCGAGCGGGACACTGAGCAGCTCAAATTCATCGATGCCGAGTTTAAGAAGGATCTCGCCGCCGTGTTGACGCCCGAGGAGCTGGAAGCCTGGACGCTGCACCGTTCCCAGACCGCCCAGTCCCTACGCGCCGAAATCGCCTACATGCAGCCGACCGATGAGGAATTCAGGGGCATCCTCAAACTGCAGGAGGCCTTTAACGAAGCGTGGCCTAGCGACTACGGAGCCAGCATCGACTGGCAAAAACGCAACGAGGCGCAACAGGAGCTGAAGGCGAAAATCGCTGAGCTGCTCGGCCCAACCCGCGCTGCCGAATACGAAAAAGCCACCGACTACGAGTTCGGCACCCTCTCCAACCTGGAGTATCGCCTTGAACTGCCGAAGGGCACCGCCGACCGAGTTCTGGAGTTGCGCAAACAAACCGAACAGGCGGCGCAGAAAATCCGCTCCGATAAGTCACTGGCCGACGCCGATCGCCAGGAGTCGCTAAAAGTCCTCGCCGACCAAGCGCGGGATGATCTCTCCTCCGCCCTCAGCGCCGAAGGTTTTAAGGCCTACAAGGCGCAACACGGCCACTGGATCGACCAGATGGCGCGATAAGTGACTCGGATGACTCGGAGTCGTCCCGCCGTGCGGTTTGATGCTCTGAAATCGTGGAGTATTCGGGCCTCCCTTTAACCGGACGCGTCTAAAACTTCTCTTTTCCCGTCGCCTCGCTCGGCGCGCTTCCCCTCGCCCCCGCGTATCTAGGATCCCAGACATCGTCATCGAACGGGGAACCTCTGCGACGTCATCAAAGATGTCGGCGTCGCCCATCACCAAATAGGCCAGCGCGCTCAAAGACCTGCTGTGCCTCGATACGACGCAGGAGTTCAAGAACGAGCAGCAAAAGCCCCTTCGGCTACCTTCAGCTGCCTTCACCCGTCGCCACCCCGGCAGGCAGACGGCAGCCAACGTGCCGCCGTAGGCGCTTAGTTTCCGCTCCACCGCTACGCATTTACTCCTAGGCATAAAGAGTGTTCATCACCAGGGTTATCACCTCATCTCTTCTCCCAAGGTCGTCAAATCCAACGCCAACTCACGCCAACCACCATGCACTCCCGCACTTCGTCGGTTCGTCCTCTCTTGTGTGCTCTCGCCGCTTTGGGCGCGGGAGCGTCCGCTTACGCCGACGCTTCCAACAATCAGGATCGTCACTTTCGCTCGCCCTTCCTCTTTTTCGGCCGTTCCACCCCCGCGCCCGAACCGGCGGCGGCGGCCCCCGCGCCTGCCCCGGCTCAGGACGACGCCCTGTTTCCGCCTGATGGCAAACCCGGTGAATGCTGGGTGCGCGTGCTCGTCCCCGCTCCGGTCGAGACCATCACCGAAAAGGTCCTGACCAAACAGGAGAGCTTTGAGTTGCTGGAGATCCCCGCCGAGATGGAGACGGTCGAGGAGCGGGTGCTCATCCGCGCGGCCGGTGTTCGCCAGGAAATCATTCCGGCCACCTACAAAGAAGTGGAACACCGAGTCCTCGTCGCCCCGGCTCACACCCGCAAGGTGCCTGTGCCGGCGGTGTATGAAACGGTTTCGGAAAAGGTCATGACCAAACCCGCCCGCAGCTACTGGAAAAAGGGCACGGGGCCCTACCAGCGCATCGACGGCGAGACCGGTGAGATCATGTGCTACGTGACCGAGCCGGCCGAATACGAAACCGTCACCCGCACCGTGCTCAAAACCCCGGCCACCACTCGCGATGAAAGCGTCGCGGCCGTCTACGAAACCGTGAAGCGCACCATCATCGACCAGCCCGCCGTGGTGAAAACCATCGACGTTCCGGCCGAATACAAAACCGTTCCGGTGCAGAAGGTGAAAACCCCGGGCCGGGTGGAGCGCCGCGTTATTCCGGCGGAATACGGCACCGTCACCCGTCAGGTCACTCGCGGTCAGAGCCGCCTGGAGTGGCGCCGCATCCTTTGCTCCACGAATGTCACCCCCGCCGTGATCGCCGACCTCCAGACCGCGCTCAACGCCGCCGGTTACCCGGTCGGCGCGGCCGATGGCGTCTACGGCACCGCGACCATGCAGGCGGTGGAAACCTTCCAGGCCGCCAAGGGCCTGCCGCAGGGTGGACTGACCTACGAAACCCTCGAAGCCCTCGGCGTCTCGCTGGCCCGCTAAACTGCGTGGTTGAACCAAAGTGAGGTCCTAAACTCTCCGGCCGGGGCTGCGTCAAGGGCCGGCCGGACAGGTTAGGTCAGAGCAGTCGGGCAAATCCGGCTTTTTTTTGGCACGGCGGATGCGTCGGGTTGCCTCTTTTGCGCCGCGCGCTGAGTCTGGTCGCGAGGCTGCCGCTCGTGCGCGCTTCTCCCTCACCCAATGTCCACCCATCCGGATCCTCTCGGTCACGCCTTGCTGGCGCAGCGTTTGGCCAGCGTGCCCGACACGTTGGCTGGAATGTTAGTTCAAAGCGCGCCGACCCTTTCCGCCCGCACCTTGGCCGGACGGCGCTTTGTCGTCACCGGCACCGGCAGCAGCGAGGCCCATGCCCGGTATCTCGCCATGTTGCTCAACCTGCATTCCGATCGGGCGGCGGCTTATCTGCCGCTCTCCGGTTTTGTGGAGCCGGCGCCCGGAGCATTCGCGGGGAAGACGCTTGTGGTGTTTTCGCAGGGTGTCTCGCCCAACGCTCAAATCGCCCTTCGGCGCCGGCGCGAGTTTGACCATCTGGTGCTTTTTACCGCGAGCACACCCGCCGCGGCCCGCGCCGCCGGCAAACCCGACCGCGCGGCCTTGTTGGATGGTTTGCTCGCCGAGGGTCACGAGCTGGTGGAGTTCCCTTTGGCCGAGGAATACACCACGCTGATCCGCTTCGTCGGTCCGCTGGCCGGCTACCTCGCCGCCCTGCGTTTCGCCTCCGCCCTGCCGGGGTGCCGCGCCGTGCCGCCCAGCCCGGACCTGCTCGCCGCCCTGCTCGCCGCGCGCGCCCCGGAGGAGCTGCGTGACGCCATGGTGCGTCTGCCCAGCGCGTGGTCCGGGGGCTTCAATCTCGTGACCGCCGCCCCGATTTCGGATTTCAGCCAAAACCTGGCCTGCAAGTTCATGGAGGGCGTCTTCTGGCCCTGCCCGCCCATCAGCGACTTTTTGCAGTTCGCCCACGGGCCTTTCCAACAAATGACCGCGGCGCCCAAGCCCGTCATTTTCCTGCAGGGCGACACCGCCGCCGAGGCCGAGATGGTTGATCGCAGCGTGCGCATGTTGCGCGAGGTCGGCCTCGCCGCCTTCGTGGTGCGGGTCGAGGCGCCACCGCTCTATTCGATCTTCGGTTTCGAGGCCGCGCTCAACGACTTGGTCTTCTCCGTCATGCGCCACCTTCGCATCAACCAGGTGGACTGGCCCGGCAAGGGGCGCGACGATCTGCTCTATGGGTTCTGCCCCGATTTGTGAGCCCGCGACCGGTGTCACTACGCTCCGCCTCCCAGCCAACCCCCAAGCAGTTTTGAAGCGAACCGCGCGGAGCGTCCCATAAGAAACCCTACTTTTCTTTAGAAGCATGGGCCTGGTCGCTACAGCTCAGGTGACTCAGCGCCGATAGGAGCGGAATGGGTCAGCACTCTCGAACCTGTCCTCCTCCCTGCGCAATCGCGCGTGCACACCGCCTGAAGGTGGGCGGTGCCCTGGGGGCTTGGGTGGTGCTGGTGTTCGGCCTCTTTCTCGCGCTTGGCCGCGAACGCGCCCGCGTGATGATGCCCGATTCGGAGACCCTTGCCACCTTGGCCGAGGCCGGAGCTGCAGGCTGGCGCGCGCGCCACGTGCTCGGGACCGAGCCGGCGCTCAACGACATCTTGGTTCGCCACTGGCTCCAGCGGGGTGTCGTGCTTGGTTTACAGGAAGAACTTTATGTATCCGACACTCTCCCCCGTCCCGAAGGGTTGGAGCAGCTGGCGGCGCGCGGCTGGCGGATTCATCACCTTTCCGGCCCCGGTTCGCGGCAGGCCAAGTTGGAGCTTCTTTCGCCGGATGGCACCCTCGCCTGGTCTGGAGTCTACACCTCGTCCGATATCTTGATTTCCGGCGCATTGATTTGGGACCAGCAAGCCATGGTGAACATCACCCGAGGCAGCAGGTTGCCTCCTTTTGTGCCCACCGGCTGTGCCCCGCCCGTTCCGCCCACCGCAGCGCCGGCGTTCGCCTGGATCACTCGCCCCTCTCCGAGCCTCTAAACGTCCATTACGCATGACCTACGCCGAAACCCACGTCGCCCAGCTTAACCGCTGGTTTCTCGCCGCCTACGCCGCGCATCTGCCGGTTTTCGTTTTGGTGGCCAGGTATTATGATCGTCCAATCCTGGAGGCTGGCCTCCTGGCCCTGCTCGGTCTGGCCGGCCCGGTTCTCGGTCACGCGTTGGCCCGGGGCAGCAGCGTTTCGACGTGGGCCACCGGCGTGGGCGGCATGGTGTTGAGCGCCGGACTCATTCACCTGTGCGGTGGTCTGATTGAGGCGCATTTTCACGTTTTCGTGCTGATTCCGCTGCTCGCTGTTTTCGGCCGGCTTGGGGCGGTGCTCGCCGCCGCCGTCACGATCGCCGTCCATCATATCGCGTTCTTCTTTTTCCTGCCGGCCAGTCTGTTTAACTACGATGCCGGCTTCGGCATGGTGCTGGTGCACGCAGTGTTTGTCGTGCTCGCCGCCGTGCCCGGGGCCATCATCGCCCGGTTGATCAACGCTTACGTCGTCGGTGCGGGCGAGACGATCGCCGCTCTCGGACAAACCAGCGAGGATCTGCGCGCCACTGCTCGTGAGTTTGCCGACGCCAGCAACTCCCTGGCCAAGGATGCCAACGCCCAGGCGGCCAGCGTCCAATCGGGCGGCGAGACCGTGCGCCGTCTGGTGGCCGCCCTGCGCGAAAACGCCGGCCTGCTCGCCGGCCTGCGTGCCGAACAAACCGCCCGCTTGCGTCAGGAGTTGCAGGCCTCCACCAGCGCCGGCACCGCCCTGACGGGTGCGATGCAGGAAGCGGCGCGCGCCAACGTCTCCATTCGCAGCATTGTCAAAACCATCGAAGAAATCGCGTTCCAGACCAACATCCTCGCGCTCAACGCCGCCGTGGAGGCGGCTCGGGCCGGCGAGGCCGGCGCCGGGTTCGCCGTCGTCGCCGAGGAAGTGCGCGCCTTGGCCACCCGCGCCGCCCAGGCCGCGCGCGAGGCCGGTCAGTTGATCGAGCAAGGTTCCGCCGGGATCACCCGCAGTGAAAGCGCCA
>CAYNUW010000161.1:0-2069 GCA_964400455.1 uncultured Akkermansia sp.
CCCGGCCGGGCACCGACCAGCGAGGGCTCGCTCTTCGCCATCACCGTTTCCAGCGAGTGCGGATTGACGAACTTTAGGAAATCCTCCTCGGCGGCCGGTTCCGGGACCGTGAAGAGGCGATCATACAAACGGGTCTCCACCTCCACCGCGTCGGCCGCGTTCACCCAGTGGATCGTGCCTTTCACCTTGCGGTCGCAGCCCGGCAAGCCGGCCAAACTGCTGCGGTCCAAGGAACAGCGCACCTCCACCAACGCCCCGGTTGCATCCTTTACCACCTCCTCAAACTTGATGATCCCGCCATACTTCAAGCGAACCTCCCCGCCCGGCTTTAAGCGGAAATACTTTGGCGGCGGCACCTCGGCAAAATCTTCGGTCTCGATGAAAATCTCGCGCCCCAGCCGCACCGTGCGCACCCCGGCCGCGGGATCGGAGGGATGATTTCCCGCGCGGCAGTCGATCACTTCATCCGCCGCCAGGTTCACCAGCACAATCTTCAGCGGCCGCAACACCACCAGTCTGCGCTGCGCGACCCGGTTCAATTCCTCGCGCACCGCATTCTCGTAAACCGCTATTTCGGTCATGCTCTCGAATTTGGTGACCCCGACCCCGATCACAAAGTTGCGCAGGGCGGCCGCCGGCACCCCGCGGCGGCGAATGCCCGCCAGGGTCGGCATCCGCGGATCATCCCACGATTCAACCACCCCCTCCTTCACCAATTGCAGCAATCGGCGCTTGCTCACGATGGTGTAAGCGAGGTTGAGCTTGGCGAATTCATACTGGCGCGGCAGCGCGCGCGGCAAGTCGAGCGACTCCAGAATCCAGTCGTAAAGCGGGCGGTGCACCTCAAATTCCAGGGTGCAGATCGAGTGGGTGATGCCTTCCAGATAGTCGCTCAGGCAGTGCGCATAATCATAGAGTGGATACACGCACCAGCCCGCCCCGGCATGATGGTGCGCGATATGACGGATGCGATAAAGCAGCGGATCCCTCAGCCAGATGTTCGGCGAAGCCATGTCGATGCGCGCCCGCAGCACCCTCGCGCCATCGGGAAACTCTCCCGCCCGCATCCGGCGGAATAGATCGAGATTTTCCTCCACCGTGCGATCACGATAGGGGCTGTTGCGGCCCGGCGTGTCGGGAGCCCCGCGATAGGCCTCGGTCTCGGCCGGCGTGAGGTCGCAGACATAAGCCTTGCCCCGACGGATCAACTCCTCGGCGTAGGCATACAAATCGTCCAGGTAGTCACTCGCGAAAAATGGCTCTAACTCACCCGCCGAACCGGGCGCCACCGCCTTCAGACAACGGTCCGGACGCCCCTCGGGCGTGATGCTCCGGGCCGGTTTCGCGCCGCGCGGCTTCAGGCCGAGCACGGAGTCCGCCCAACCATCGATCAACCAGTGCACATCCGCCGTTATCGCCTCCACATACTCGACGTCCTCCTTCGCCGGGTTGGTATCGTCCATGCGCAGGTGACAGCGCCCCCCCTGCTCCAAGGCTATGCCGAAATTCAGGCAAATCGATTTGGCATGGCCGATGTGCAAATACCCGTTCGGCTCGGGCGGAAAACGGGTCACCACACCACCCGGGTAACGAGCCTCGGCGACATGTTGCGCGACGACATCGCGGATAAAGTCGCTGGGACGGGCGGGGGTTTCAGGCACGCTGGCGGCGGCGGAAGACTCGGCATTCATGAACCAACCACTCTGCAAGTCGTCCCGCCCCGGTGGCAAGCGCGGCCGCGCCCTCCGGGCGAAAGTCCCGTCATTGACCCCGCGCGGCGCGACGCTTCCCTCCCTCTCATGGATATGCGCATAGGTCATGGTTACGATATTCACCGCACCGTCGCCGGCCGCCCCCTGGTCCTGGGCGGCGTGACTTTTCCCGAGGCACCCTTTGGTCTGGAAGGCCACTCCGACGCCGATGCGCTGACCCACGCGATCTGCGACGCCTTGCTCGGCGCCGCCGGCCTCCCCGACATCGGCCACTTTTTCCCCAACACCGATCCGGCCTACAAAAACATCGACTCTCAAATTCTGCTCCAGCGCACCTGCGCCGCCCTGCGCGGTCGC
>CAYNUW010000161.1:2079-7904 GCA_964400455.1 uncultured Akkermansia sp.
CCCCGCCTACCGTGGCATCGATTCACAAATCTTGCTCCAACGGGTCGTCGCCTCCCTCCACGAACGCGGCTGGGCGATCGTCAACGTGGACGCTTCACTGATCGCGGAGCGTCCCAAAATCGCCCCGCGCCTCGACGAAATGAAGAAACAGCTCGCCCGCAGCGCCGGCCTGGAGCCGGCGCGCGTCGGCCTCAAGGCCACGACCAACGAGGGCTGCGACGACATCGGCCGCGGCCTGGCCATCGCCGCCCACGCCGTCGCGCTCCTGCGACGCGCTTGACCCACTTCGCCACCCAGCCCTTCCCACCCCGGCCTGGCCCACTCCGGCACCGCTTAAAAATTTGGTTTTAGGGTTGCCCGGCCATGTCAGTTGTCAGACAACTAACGCCACCAATCCCCCCATGCGCCTCAAAAACAAAGTCATCTTCCTCACTGGCGGCTCCACCGGCATCGGCCGCGACTGCGCGGTCGCCTACGCCCGCGAAGGAGCCCGGGTCGTGGTTGTCGCCCGCGATGGCGCCGCCGCCGCCGCCGTCGCCTCGGAGCTGGGCGAAGGCCACCTGGGCTTCTCCTGCGACGTTTCCCAGGACCAGCAGGTCAAGGCCGCCCTCGAACGCACCCTCGCCTCCTACGGCCGCCTCGATGTCATCCACAACAACGCCGGCATCGCCACCCCCTCCAAGCCCCTGCACGAAACCACCGACGCGGAGTGGAACGCCCTCTTCGATATCAACCTGCGCAGCGTTTTGTTAACCACCCGCCACGGCTTGGATGCCCTCAAGGCCTCCAAGGGCAACATCCTCAACACCTCCAGCCTGGTCGGTGTCATCGGCCAGTCCATCCACGCCGCCTACACCGCCACCAAGGGCGCCATGAACACCCTCACCAAGTCCATGGCCCTCGACTACGCCCCCCTCGGCATCCGGGTAAACGCCGTCTGCCCCGCCGGCACCTGGACTCCCATGCTCCGCAAATGGGCGTCTGAACAACCCGACCCCGCCGGTATCAACCGTTACCTCGACGAGATCCACCCGCTCGGCTATTGCCCGGAGGGCGACGTGATCGCCGACGCCTCCGTTTTCCTCGTCTCCGACGAAGCACGGTTTGTCACGGGCCACATCATGCACGTCTCCGGCGGCGCCGAAATCGGCTACCGACGCTAAGGCCCCTGGGAGCGCCGGCGTCCCCGCCGGCCTTTACGCCTTCCGTGATCGACCGCCCCCCCTCCGTGCACCCGCCCGAACCGATGAAACGTTTCCCACTCCCCTTCGCCCTCCTCGCCCTCCTCCCCGCCATGGCCTCCGCCGCCCCCGCCTCCGCCAACGTGCCACCCGCTTCGCCCGAGGCCGCCGCACGCATTCGCTGGTGGCAAGACGCCAAGTTCGGCCTCTTCATCCACTGGGGTCCGGTCAGCCTGGCGGGCACCGAGATCGGCTGGTCCCGCCGCGCCCCGCGACCGGGTTATTGGCAAGGCGGCGGCAGCGTGTCCCCGGAGCGCTACGACCACCTCTACAAGGAATTCAACCCCGTCGCCTTCGACCCCGCCGAATGGGCCGCCATCGCCAAGGAGGCCGGCATGCACTACATCGTGCTCACCACCCGCCACCACGACGGCTTCAGCCTCTGGGACACCCAGGCCAACGACTACAAAATCACCTCCCCGCACAGCCCCTACGGCAAGGACATCGTCGGCCCGCTCGCCGACGCCACCCGCGCCGCCGGTCTGCGTTTTGGCGCGTATTACTCCCAGCCCGACTGGACACACCCCGACGCCTTCACCGAACGACACGCCGCCTACCAAGCCTACATCTTCCAGCAAGTCCGGGAACTCATGACCCACTACGGCCGGATCGATCTCCTGTGGTTCGACGGCTTGGGCAAGTCCGCCGAGGACTACGGCGCGGTTCCCATGCACAAAATGGTGCGCGAACTTCAGCCGCAGATCCTCATCAACAACCGCAACGGCCTCCCCGAAGACTTCGACACCCCCGAACAACGCGTCGGCACCATGCAGGTCGAACGGCCGTGGGAGAGCTGCATCACCATCTGCCGCCAATGGGCCTGGAAACCCGATGACGTGATGAAATCGCTCGACGAATGCCTGCGCATCCTCGTGTCCACCGTCACCGGCGACGGCAACCTCCTGCTCAACGTCGGCCCCATGCCGGACGGGCGCATCGAGCCCCGCCAGGTCGAGCGCCTGCGCGAGATCGGCGCTTGGCTGCGCCAAAACGGCGAAGCGATCTACGCCACTCGCGGCGGCCCCTTCCGCAACGGCACCTGGGGCGGCTCCACCTACCGGGACCAAACCATTTACGTCCAGCTCCTCCAGGCTCCGGTGGGCGGCCGGCTCCGCCTCCCCGCCCTCCCCCACCGGCTCCTCGACGCCCGCATTCTCCACGCCGCGTCGCCGGTGGCTTTCACCCAGGACGACTCCGGCATCTCCCTGGAGCTCGGCGCCCATGGCTTCACCGCCCCGGTCACCATCATCAAACTCACCGCCGCCGAACCCATCACCCCCGGCCAGGTTCTTGGCCTTCCGGGCGGTCCCTTCGACGACGCCTCCCTCTACGGCGCCCCGGTTCAAGCCGCCGCCACCTCCGCCATCACCTCCGGCCGGGCCGACCTCGACGAGCAAGGCCGGTGGAGCGTGCGCAGCGAACGCGAAAAACATCCCGCGTTTACCCTCGACCTGGGCACGACCCGCGAGCTCACCGCCTTCTCCGCCGTGGCCACCGAGCACAACGCCATGAACAGCAACGCCGACCTGCAAATCTCCGTTTCCCTCGACGGAACCAGTTGGGAGGAGGTCTATCGCGGCTCCTATGGTCTTCCCCAGTGGGAGCTGCCCATCACCCGCTTTGTCGCCGGCATCCACCATCCGGGCGTCCCGGCCCGCTTCCTGCGAGTCCGGGTGGACCATGGCGATCGCGCCGACACCCTTCGCATCGGCAAACTCAGCCTCCACGCCCGCTGAAACCCGAGCATGCGCCCCCTCCACGTCTTAGCCACCTTGGCCCTGGCCAACGTCGCCCCCCTCCGCCCCGCCCGCTGCCCCGCCCATCCCTCCCCCGCCCCCGTCGCCCCGCCCGACTTCGCGTGGTGGCGCGAAGGCCGCTTCGGCATGTTCATTCACTGGGGTCCCGCCTCCCTCACCGGCAGGGAAATCAGCTGGTCGCGCGAAAGCTACGGGAAGGAAAAATACGACGCCCTCTACCGGGAGTTTAACCCGGTCAAATTCGACGCCGCCGCCTGGGTCGCCACCGCCAAGGCCGCCGGCATGAGATACCTCGTCCTCACCGCCAAACACCACGACGGCTTCATGCTCTGGGGCACCCGGACCGACCCCTACAACATCATGAATACCCCGTTCGGCCGCGATGTCGTCGCCGAACTCTCCGCCGCCGCCCAAACCGCCGGCCTCCCCTTCTGCGTCTATTTCTCCCCCGGCGACTGGCGCGACCCCGATTGCCGCGACCCGCAAAACAACCCGCGCTTCGTCGAGCGCATGCACGCCCAGCTCACCGAGCTGCTCACCCGCTACGGGAAGATTCCCCTCGTCTGGATCGATTTCGACGGCCGGCCCAACCCGTCCCACCCGCGCGACACCGCCACCCTCCTCCGCACCCTCCAACCGGGCGTTCTCCTCACCAATCGCCTCGAAGCCCTCCACACCGACGAGTCCCACGGGCGCGTCGGCCGCTGGGGCGACTACGCCACCCCCGAGCAATTCGTCGGCAGCTACTGCGACGAACTGCCTTGGGAAACCTGCATGACCATCGCCGGCCAGTGGAACTGGAAACCGGACGACAAACTCAAATCCCTCCGCCAGTGCCTCGAAAACCTCGTGCGCACCGTCGGCGGCGACGGCAACCTGCTCTTCAACGTCGGCCCCCGCCCCGACGGCGCAATCGAGCCCGCCCAGGTCGCCCGCCTCCGCGAGATGGGCGCCTGGCTCCACCACAATGGCGAGGCCATCTACGCCACGCGCGGCGGCCCTTTCCTGCCCACCGGCGACTACTCCGCCACCCGCACCGCCCGCGCCATCTACCTCCACGTCTTCGCCGATTCCCCCGACCAACTCGCCCTGCCCGCGCTGCCGCTCGCCGTGCGCTCCGCCACCCGCCTCGACGGCACCCCCGTCGCCTTCGAACAAAGCGCAGCCGCCCTCACGCTCTCTGTTCCAAAGGCCAGCCGCGATCCGTCCGTCACCGTCGTGAAACTCACCGTGGACGGCGACCCGCTCACCCTCGCGGTCATCCCGCCCGCCTCCACCTCCGGCTCCCTCGCCTACCGCCGCCCCGTCACGGCCTCGAGCAGCCTCACGCCCCTGTTTATGCACCCGCCGGCCGCCTTGGTGGATGACAACCCCTCCACCTACTGGGTGCCCGGCCGCGACGAAACCGTCGTCGAGTCCATCTACGGCCAAACCTTCAAACCCGTCCGTCTCGACCCCGCCGACCCCGTCTGGCTGCGCGACGCCGCCCTCACCGTGGACCTCGGCGAAGTGCGCGAGGTCAGGCGTCTCGTCCTCCTCGAACGCGCCTCCCGCCGCGAACAGGTCCACGCCATCACGTCATGGACGCTTGAATACAGCGACGCCCCGGATGGCCCGTGGAAACCGGCCGCCTCCGGCGCCACCGTCGGCGCCCGCCTCGACCTGACCTTCCTTGCCGCCGTCAAAGGCCGGCATTTCCGCCTCACCGCCGCCTCCACCGGTCGTTTCTCCCTCACCGAGTTCCAACTCTTTTAACCCGCCGCCCCCTTCGCATGATCACCCGCACTTCCACTCGCGACGCCCGCTACCCCATCGGCTCCGGCCATGGCTCCGACGCCATTCACAAGGACCCGATCTACTCCTACGCCGTCGCCCTGCTCCACGACGACTCCGGGCGCACCGGCACCGGTCTCGCCTTCACCCTCGGCGAGGGCAACGACCTCGTCTGCCGCGCCGCCGCCTTCTACGCCGAGCGCCTGGTCGGCCGCGACATCGAGGAGATCATGGCCGACTTTGGCGCCCTCCAGCGCGCCATGGCCGACGAACAACAATTCCGCTGGCTCGGCCCCCACAAGGGCGTCGTGCAACTGGCCCTCGCCGCCGTCACCAACGCCTGCTGGGACCTCTGGGCCAAGACCCGGGGCGTGCCCCTCTGGCAGCTGCTGCTCGACCTCACCCCGGAGCAAGTCGTCGCCACCATCGATTTCTCCTACCTCGAGGACGAGCTCACCCCGGCCCAGGCGCTCGGGCTGGTGCGCGTCGCCGCCCCGACCCGCAAGACCCGCCGCACCGTGCTCGACCAGGGTTACCCGGGCTACGACACGTCCGTCGGCTGGTTCAACTACTCCGACGAACAGGTCCGCGAAAACTGCCAAAAGGCCCTCGCCGCCGGCTTCACCGCCATGAAACTGAAGGTCGGCGCCAAAGACCCCGACCGGGATATCCGCCGCGCCCACATCGTCCGCGAGGTCGCCGGCGACTCCGCCAAAGTCATGGTCGATGCCAATCAGCAATGGACCCTCCCGCAGGCCCTCGACGTCTGCCGCCGCCTCTCCGCCATCCGGCCCTACTGGATCGAGGAGCCCACCCACCCGGACGACATCATCGGCCACAAGACCCTCGCCGACGCCATCGCACCCGTGAAACTCGCCTTGGGCGAACACGTGCCCAATCGCGTCATCTTCAAAAACTACCTCCAGACCGGGTGCGCGGGGTTTATCCAGGTGGACGCCGTTCGCGTCGCCGGCGTCAGCGAATTCCTCGCCGTCAGCCTGCTTTGCAAAAAATTCGGCGTCCCGGTCGTGCCCCACGTCGGCGACATGGGCCA
>CAYNUW010000162.1:0-7888 GCA_964400455.1 uncultured Akkermansia sp.
GCGCCGCCCGGAATCCGAGATGCGCGCCCGCGCCGACGCGTTCCACGCGACCATGAAACGCCGGCGCACGGTGCGCGATTTCGCGTCCGATCCGGTTCCGTTGGACGTGATCGATCGCGCGATCGCGACGGCGGGCTTGGCCCCGGGTTGGATCATGGGTTTGGAGGTGTTGCGTTACCTCGGAGGAATCGCGGCGGCGTCGAGTTTGCGGCGACGAGTGGATCAACGCGGGGCCCGGCCGTTTTTGCTGTTGGCGCTGGGATTGTATCTGGCGGTCGCGGGTTACTGGTTTTTTGTGCTGCGTTCGCATGGAGGATTGTCGGCGCTGCCGCTGGTTTATTTCGCGGCGGGAGCGGCGGGCACGTGTTGGATGCTCGGTAATCTGAGTTATCTGCCGAAAATCGCGCCTGAGTCGGAGCGAACCCTGTTGGTGACCCTGCAGGGGGCCAGCGCGTCGTTGGCCGGGGGGCTCTCGGTTACGGTTTGGGGGGCGGTTTTGCGGGCTTCACCGGAGATGGTGGCGGCGGGTGCGCCCGCGATTGATCCGGTGGCGTTTCAGACGCAGCTGGTATTGATGGTGATGGGCTGTGGGTTGCTTTCCTGGCGGCTGGGTCGGCTGCCTGAGCCGGCGGCGGACCGGGCGGAGCCGTTGATGGTGGGGAATGCCCTGCTGCGGCCGCACCGGGCCTTGGGTTACTTGATCAATCTTTTTGATGCCCGGTCACCGGCAAGTCGTGGCGAGAAAGGTCCTTCGGGTTAAGCGGCGGGGGTTGGTCGCGCAAGCCGGGCTAAAATCGCGTTGCGCAGGACGCGCCGAGGGCGAGGCTGGCGGGCCTAGTCTTCGCCATGCCTCGAATCCGTATTCTGCCCGACCGGGTTGCCAACCAAATCGCCGCTGGCGAGGTGGTCGAGCGGCCGGCGGCGGTGATCAAGGAGCTGGTTGAAAACGCGCTGGATGCCGGCGCGACGCGTTTGGAAGTGGAGTTTAGCCATGGCGGGCGGGCTCTGATGCGGGTCGAGGATAACGGGTTTGGAATGTCCCGGGAGGATGCCTTGCTGGCCTTGGAGCGACATGCCACCAGCAAGATCGAGGAAGCGGGTGATTTGGATCGGTTGGCGAGTTTTGGATTTCGCGGGGAGGCCTTGCCCTCGATCGCGAGTGTTTCGCGTTTTTTGCTTCAGACGGCGGAGGAGGGCGGGGCGGGCACGGAGATTTTGGTGAATGGCGGGCGTCTGGCGCACGTGCGTGATTGTGGACGGCCGAGAGGCACGAGGATCGAGGTGACCCAGCTTTTTAATTCGGTGCCGGCGCGGCGTAAGTTTCTTAAGAGCGACGCCACCGAGGCGGCGCACATCGTTACGGCGGTGAGATTGCATGCTTTGGCGGCGCCGCATTGTGCGTTCACGTTGATTGAGGATGGTCGCGTGGTCTTTCGGTCGCCGACCTGCCCGGGTCTTGCCGACCGGGTGGCGGAGATTTTTGGGCGGCAGATTGCCGAGGGATTGATGCCGATTGATGTGAGCGAGGGGGGGCTGCGGCTGCATGGATTGATCGCCCGGCCGGGCTCGCCGGGGCAGGCGACCCGTCACGCCACCATCACGTTTGTGAATCGTCGGCCGGTGGAGAGTCGGACCTTGGCCTACGGATTGATCGAGAGCTACCATGAGGTCTTGCCGAAAGGAAGGCATCCGGCGGCCTTTGTATTTCTGGAACTGGATCCTGCGGCGGTGGATGTAAACGTGCATCCAGCCAAACGCGAGGTGAGGTTTCGTGAAGACGCCAAGGTGCGTGGTTTCGTGATTCGAAGTGTGTTGGAGTTGCTCCGAGATCAAAGGTCCGCTCCAGAGGTCGCCTCGGCCGCGTTGGTATCGCCGCCGGCGGCGGCAGAAGGTTGGCAGCGTTTGGATGGGGAGCGTTCCGGATGGCAGGGTCGTGATGTCGATGTGGGGCGGAGGCCGGTGCCGGAGCGGGGTGGGGCCTCCGGTGCGGTCTCGGGAGCCGGGGGGGTGGTCCGGCCACTTGCTTCGGATGCGGTCGCGCGCGTGGGATCGGAGGTTGGATCCAAGTTTTCGGATGATAAGGGAGGGGATCGACCCGTTGAGGTGAGCCCCTCGAGCTGGCGATTTCTCGGTTTGGCGCACGCGGTGTATGCGCTGTTTGAGACTCCGGCAGGACTGCTCTTGTTGGATCGAAGGGCGTCCCAGGAGAGAATTCATTTTGAAGAATTGAACCGGCAGTTCGAACGCGGAGAGGTTATGGTTCAGCGTTTGTTGTTACCGCCGATTTTGGAATTGGACCCGGTGACTTCGGCTCTTTTGCGCGATCGCCGTGATTTTTTGAGCCGGTATGGATTCGAGGTGGAGGAGTTCGGTCGGCATACCTTTCGGTTGGAAGGGGTGCCTGCGATCCTGGATCCGGCCGATGGCGAGGCTTGTTTGCGTGATCTGCTGGATGTTTTTCGCGAAGGGTTCCCCGGCGAGCGTGATCCCCAGGTGGCTCGGGAAAAACTCGCTCGATTGGCGGCGGCGAGGGCGGTGAGGTTGCCGACCCATGCGGACTCGGCCGATATGCGGGTGTTGCTTTCGCGATTGTTTGCCTGTCAGTCTCCACACACCAGCCCGGGCGGCCGACCGACGCAGGTCGAGATCAGCAAAGGGGAGCTTGGCCGGCGGTTTGGCCGGAGTTGAGCGGCGAGAAGAAGCGATGGTTTTCGCTGCTCAGCCAGCCAACAGCGCCATCAGGGCTTTGGCAGCACGTTTGTAGGCCGCTTCCAGCTCTAAACGAACAGGCTCCAAGGAGGCGATATCCTCAGACTTGGAACGGTGCTCGAGCTTTTCCGCCAGGGAACGCACCAGCATGGCTCCAACGTTGGAGGAGCTGCCTTTGATGGTGTGGGCGGTGCGGGTGTAGAGCGACTGGTTGCCCTCCGCCAAGGCTTTTTGCAGATCAGTAAGTCTTAACGGCGTGTCTTCCAAATAGATACCGATAATCTCTTGGAGAAACGAATCATCACCTTCGTCCCCCAGGGCACGTAAGTTTGCGATCGCGTCGGAATCAAGGTCTGGAATGGGGGGCTGATCCATCTGGGTTGCCATGAGGCGTAGGTCATTCGGGGCATTATGCAATGTAGAAGTTAGTATTAGATAAGGTTTACGCGATTTTTATGCGATAAAGTTGATGGCTTGCTCTAGGAATCATATCATGATATTCAAATATGTTGATATTTAACTTGCCAGCAAGGGCGGTTAATGGACCTTGGGGAACGAACCCTTAATTCGTTTTTTCCATGGCTAACACGTTTGTATTCTCCTCCGAATCCGTTGGCGAAGGCCACCCCGACAAGGTCGCCGACCTTATCTCTGACAGCGTTCTCGACGCCTGTCTCGCCTTTGACAAAACCGCCCGCGTCGCGTGCGAGACGTTCGTGAAGTCCAATATCGTCGTGGTGGGCGGCGAGATCACCCTGCCGAAGTTGCAGGATAAAAAGACCGGCAAGACCAAGCCCCTTGGCGAAGCCATCAATCTCGACAAGATCATCCGCGACGCCATCCGCGAGATCGGTTACGTGAACGACGACGACGTCTTCCACGCCGACACGGTATTTATCAACAACTACCTTACCGCCCAGTCCGCCGATATCGCCCAAGGGGTGGACGCGAAGAAGGCGGAGGGCAAGAAGACCGCCGAGCAGGGCGCTGGCGACCAAGGGTTGATGTTTGGTTTCGCCTCGGATGAGACGCCGGAGCTGATGCCGGCGCCGGTCATGTTCGCCCACCGTTTGGGGCGCGAGCTGACCAAGATCCGCAAGAGCGGTAAAGTGAAGTGGCTGCGCCCGGATGCGAAGTCTCAGGTGTCGGTGCGTTACGTCGACGGTGTCGCCACCGAGATCGTGAACGTCGTTATCTCGACCCAGCACGCCGCCGATGTCACCCATGCGGAGATAGAGGCTTACTTGATCAAAAACGTGATCAAGAAGGTCCTGCCGGCGAAGCTGCTCACCGCCAAGACCGAGTATCTGATCAACCCGACGGGCAAGTTTGTGATTGGCGGTCCGCAGGGCGACTCCGGTCTCACCGGTCGCAAGATCATCGTCGACACCTACGGCGGCTGGGGCCGCCATGGTGGCGGCGCCTTCTCCGGCAAAGATCCGTCCAAGGTGGATCGCTCGGCCGCCTACATGGGCCGCTGGGTGGCCAAGCACATCGTCGCCGCCGGCTTCGCGAAGCAGGCCGAGGTGCAGTTCGCCTACGCCATCGGACATCCGAAACCGGTTAGCGTCTACGTGAACACGTTCGGCACCGGCACCGTTGCCGACGAAATCATCACCGAAGCCATTCAACAGGTCTTCTCGTTCAAACCGGCCGACATCGTGAAGCAGCTCGACCTGCTCCGCCCGATCTACCGCGAGACCACCAACTACGGCCACTTCGGCAAAGCCGATCTGCCCTGGGAGCAGACCACCCAGGTCGCCGCCCTTCAGGCGGCGGTGAAAAAACTGACCAAGTGATTTACTTAAAATGAGCAACCCTCCCCCCTACACGCCCGGCCAAGATTACCATGTCGCCGACATCAAGCTCGCCGACTGGGGCCGCAAAGAGATCGCCATCGCCGAGCACGAAATGCCCGGCCTGATGGCGGTGCGCAAAAAATTCGGTCCGGCCAAGCCTTTGGCCGGCGTGCGCATCACCGGCTCCTTGCACATGACGATCCAGACCGCCGTCCTCATCGAGACGCTGGTCGCGCTCGGCGCCACCGTGCGCTGGGCCTCGTGCAACATTTTCTCCACCCAGGACCACGCCGCCGCCGCGATCGCGGCGGCCGGGGTGCCGGTCTTCGCCTGGAAGGGCGAGACGCTGGAGCAATACAGGGATCTCACCTGGAAGGCCATCGTCGGTCCCGACGGCAAGGGCCCGCAGTTGGTGGTCGACGACGGCGGCGACGTCACCCTGCTGCTGCACAAGGGCTTCGAGCTCGAAAACGGCAGCGACTGGGTGAACACGCCCTCCGGCTCCCACGAGGAGCAGGTGATCAAGAATCTGCTCAAGAAGATCCACGCCGCCGACCCGAAGGTGTTCACCCGCTTCAAGGCCGACTGGCGCGGCGTCTCCGAGGAGACCACGACCGGCGTGCACCGCCTCTATCAGCTGCACGAGCAAGGCAAGCTGCTCGTGCCGGCCATCAACGTGAACGACTCGGTGACCAAGTCGAAGTTCGACAACCTCTACGGCTGCCGCGAATCGCTCGCCGACGGCCTCAAGCGCGCCACCGACGTCATGATCGCCGGCAAGGTCGCCTTCGTGGCCGGATACGGCGACGTCGGCAAGGGCTCCGCCTTCTCGCTGAAGGGCTTCGGCGCCCGTGTGATCGTCTCCGAAATCGACCCCATCAACGCCCTTCAGTGCGCGATGGAAGGCTTCGAGGTGAACACGCTCGAAAGCACCCTGGGCAAGGCGGACATCTACGTCACCACCACGGGCAACAAGGACATCATCACGCTCGAGCACATGCGCGCGATGAAGGACCAGGCCATCGTCTGCAACATCGGTCACTTCGACAACGAAATCCAGGTGGACCGTCTGAAGCAGGCGCCCGGAGTGAAGCACGTGAAGATCAAGGACGGCTACGACGCCTACACCTTCACCGACACCGGCCGCACCATCTACCTCCTCGCCGAAGGGCGGCTGGTGAACCTTGGCTGCGCCACCGGTCATCCCTCGTTCGTGATGTCGAACTCCTTCACCAACCAGACGCTCGCCCAGATCGACCTCTGGAAAAACAAGGACACCTACGCGGTGGGCGTGTATCGTCTGCCCAAGCACCTCGACGAGGAGGTCGCTCGCCTGCACCTGGAAAAGATCGGCGCGGTGTTGACCAAGCTGACGCCCGACCAGGCCGCCTACCTCGGCGTGCCGGTGGAGGGTCCCTACAAGCCCGAGCACTACCGTTATTGAGCAGACCGAAACCTTGCGCGTTTGTGAGCGCGCAGGGTGGAGCTTCGACACACGGCCGCCGGCAGATCGCCGGCGGCTTTTTCATTGAACCTAAAAACGGCAGTCGGATCGGGTCGTCTCGCGCAACGTGTTGGCCGCCTGCTGATCGCGTCACCCGCTGCGTCCGGCACGGCCCGCCTGGCGGGCACCCCGTGGCGGACGGCCCTTTGGGCCGGCGCCCCGAGCGGCGCCGCCATCTCCGCGCCGTTGCGCTCCGTCCATGAGCCCGCCGGGTGCACGGCGGGATTCATTTAGGTTGATCAAACTGCCGGGTGGCCGAAGAGGCGGCGTTGTTTGATCACCTTGGCGACCGGGGCGGGCACCATGGTTTCCCAAGCGGGGTCGCCGGAGCGGATTTTCTCCAGCACGTCCCGGGAGAAAATGCCGAGGATGGCGCGGTCGAAGCCGACGATGCACTCGATGAAACGATTCTCCAGCAGGTGGTCGTAGAGGTTGCGGAGGTGAGGGGCGACCTGGAGGTTTTTCGCGCTGATGAGCACGTCCGCCGCCAGGCCGGCGCGGGCGGGGCCGCCGGGAGGGGCGAAGGGCGCCTCGCTGGCGTGGTGGCCGGTCGCCAGGTAGCGGTCATAGGCCGCGCGCTGCATCGGATAGATGTAGAGCCGCACACTGTGGCGGAAGAGACGGCCGAAACTTTCCAGGATGCCGCCGGCCAGGTCCTCGTAATACTTCTCGTTGAAGATCTCCAGCAGGTTGTTGATGCCCATGGCCACGCCGACCATTTCCTTGGTGTAGCGGCGGAAGTAGGTGACCAGGCGGTGATACTCGCTGTAGTTGGAAATCAATACGGTGCAGCCGATGTCGCCGAGCATCTCGACCCGGGAGAGGAAATCGGCCGAATCGAGGGTGCCGTCGGCCAGCAGGTTGTTCATGGTGATTTCCATGAGCACGACCAGTTCCCGCCCCTGGACGGCGGGTTCTTGGAGGAACTGGGCGGTGGCGCATTCGAGCATGTCCACGTTGACGTGGGTGACGGGGCGAAAGCTGCCGCGCTCGACCAGAATCGCCTTTTTGTAGAGCACCTCGGAGGGCTGGAGGACCTCGCCGCCGGGGCCGAACATGACGGCGTTGGTGAGGCCGTGGCGCACGAGGTGGAGGGACATCAGCCGGTTGTCCACGCCGGGGAAGGCGGGGCCGCTAAACTTGAGCATGTCGACCTCGATGCGGTCGGAGCCGACATTGTCGGCGAGGGAGGCGATGAAGTTTTCCAGGTTATCGCGCTGGTAAAACGCCGCGTAGATGAGGTTGGTGCCGACGATGCCGATGGCTTCCTGCTGGCGCACGTTGTCCTTGTCCCACATGCGCACGTGGAGGACGACCTCGCTGGGGACGGTGTCGCCGGGCGCGGCCTGGAAGCGGATGCCCATCCAGCCGTGGCACTCGTTGTTGCCCTTGTAGGACTTGGCCGCGACGGTGTCGGCGAAGACGAAAAACTTGGTGGTCGCGCCGCGTTTTTCGCCCAGGCGATCGACGAGCAGGGAATACTCGTGGTCGAGCATGGTGACCAGGCGTTCGCGGGACACGTAGCGGGGCGCCTTGCCGTAGATGGCGTCGCTGAAGGTCATGTCGTAGGCCGACATCGACTTGGCGATGGTGCCGGCGGCGCCCCCGGCTTGGAAAAACACGCGGGCTACCTCCTGGCCGGCCCCGATCTCGGCGAAGGTGCCGTATTTCGACTCGTCGAGATTGATGGTGAGCGCTTTGCGGTGCGTGGTGAGCAGGGCGGCGGGCGTGTCCATGCCGCCGAGCAGACGGTGCTTTGGTCGGTCTGGCAATGCAGGCCTTGAAAAAATCCGGCGGCGAAGGCGCCGCCGGGCCGCGTGGGCTCAGCCGGGATCATGCAGTTGTCCGGGTCGTATCGAGGCGATTTGACGGCACT
>CAYNUW010000163.1:0-7874 GCA_964400455.1 uncultured Akkermansia sp.
CATTGCAGTTGAGGTCGCGCACCAGCACTTGCGTCCAAGGCAAGGCGGGCGAGCCCGTATTGGTGAAGCTGAAGGTGACGACACCGCCCGACCCGGCGGTGTAGGTGTGGCGGTAGAAGGCGGTGGCCCCGGGGAGGATGGCCTGCGCACCGTCGGTCAGGAAAGCGTTGTCCGGCACGTCGCCGAAGCGCAGGTCGGTGACGTCGTCGTCGGGGAAGGTGAATGTAATGCGGTCCGTGGTGCGGTTATAGGTGCCGCCGGCGGAGCCGACCTGGGCGCCGGTGGAGCGGTGGGCGGGCGGGTTGAGTTCCTCGACGTGAAGGGTGGCGCCATTGACGGTCTCGGCGGGGATGCGGAGGCGGAAGACGCCGGCGCCGTCGGTGAAGGCGGTGTCGAGCACGGTGAGCGCCGAGTCGAGCAGACGCACGCGGACGTTGCCGATGCCGGGCTCGGAGGGCTGGCGGGTGCCGTCGTTGGGCGTGGCCCCGCCGACGCCGGAATCGCGGAAGACGACGCCGGAAACGGTGCGGCCGCGGAAGAGACCGAAGTTGCGGTCGGTGACATCGGCCCCGGACACGGTGACGAGGATGGCGCCGTCATTGGGGGCGCGGAAGATCCAGGTGGGCGGCGGCGTGGCGGTGGTGGAGGCGGGGGCGTTGGTGACGATGACGCGGTAGTTGCCCGGGGGAACGACGGTGAAGGCATAGGCCCCGTTGCCGGGGGGCACGTTGGCGGACGCGAAGACGGAGCCGTCGGAGAGGTCGATAAGGTTGACCACCACGGCGGGTCCGGTGGTCCAGTCCTCGAAGCCGTCCTTCACCGAGTTGGGGGTGGTGTCGTTATAGACGAAACCGGAGACGGTGCGGCCGAGGGTGAGGCCAAAGTCTTGCTCGGTAAGATCGGCCAGGGCCACGGTGAGACTGTCGCGGGTGCCGGACTCGGGAGCGGTGAAGACCCAACCGGTCGGAGTGGCGGCGGTGGTGGCGGTGGTCTGGCCGGCCGGGGCTACGACGAGGCGGTAGGAGCCGGGCGGCACGTTGGTGAATTCGTAGGTGCCGACGCCGGCGGGCACGGTGGCGGAGGCGTGGACGACAGGCGGGCCGAAGATGTTGACCAGGTTGACCACGACCTCGACGCCGCCGAGCCAGGTCTCGCTCTCGCGGGTGCCGAAGGGGGAGGCGTCGTTGTAGACGCGGCCGGAGACGATGCGACCGCGGTAGAGGCCGAGGTTTTGGTCGGCGATGTCGGCGTTGGTGGCGACGACCGGGGTGAGCGAGCCGGTGGCGGGGGTGTCGAAGGTCCAGGTGGCGGGCACGACGGGCACGTTGTTCACGGCGGTATCCGTGACTACGATACGGTAGTCGCCGGGGGGCACGCGGGTGAAGGCGAAGGCCCCGGTGTCGACCGGGGTGCCGCCGGGCACGGCGACGGAGCGGACCACCTGATCGGCGGCGATGGACAGGCCGGGCAGGGAGACGGGCGTGTTGGCGACGAGGTTGACGAAGACGGCGACGCCGCTGGTCCAGTCCTCGGTGGGATCCTTCAGGTCGTTGGGAATGAGCTCGTGGTAGACGAAGCCGGACACGGCCATGCCGACGACGAGATTCTGGCTGGAAGGCGCGGTGGCGGGGTAGACGCGGCGCTCGGGGGTGTCGGCCGAGGGCTTGGAAGCGTAGGCGGTGACGAGGGCGGAGTTGGTCAACACGTCGCCGCGAGTGGCGGAGACATCGACCGTCACGGTGTAATCGAGCACGAGCGTCTGGCCGGGCAGGAGGATCTCGCCATCGGCAAGGGCGACGCTCCACACCCCAGTGCCGGTCACGTAGGCGGGCGCGGAGAGGGTGGCGAGCACGTCCACGGCGTTCAGGGTGGCGGCCACGAGCGTGGGGGTGGCGAGACGCAGGCCGACCGGGAGGGTGTCGGCGACGGCGACATTGTAGGCGGGGGCGGAGCCGTTGTTGGTGACGGTGAGTCGGAAGGTGGCGGAGCCGCCGGGCATGACGACGTTGTCATCGGCCGGCAGGACGCGGGTCTTGGCAATGGTGAGGCGAGGCTGCTCGATGGCGATGGGCGCGAGGGCCGGGCCGACGGTGACGGGGGCGCCGTCGTCATAGGCGAGGCTGGCGGAGTTGACGCGGGTGGCCGACGTGGTGGCGGGCGACGCGGCGGGCGTGGAGACGCCACCGGTGTCGAGCACGCGGGCGGTGTAGACGAGGCGCAGGGTGTTGTCGGCCGGGCCGAGAAGGGCGTTGGAGAACGCGCCGAAGGTCCAGGTCAGGGTGCCGGTGGCGTTGACGGCGGGAGCATTTCCACCGGAGGGCGTGGTGAAAGTGAAGCGGGCCGGCCCGGAGACCTGGGCGATGGAGACGGTCTGAACGAAGGCGAGGCCGGCGGGCAGGGCGTCGGTGATGGCGAAGTCGGTCACGGAGCCCTCGCGCGGCTGGACGTCGATGGTGTAGGTGACGAGGTCGCCGATGCGGAAGCCGGCGGCGGGGGCGGAGAGCGGGAGGGTGTCGCCGGACTTGGCCTTGGCGATCTGGGCGGAGACGAGGGTGCCCTGGTGGAGGCCGAAGTCGCGGCCGGTGAGGTCGGCGTTGCTCAACGTGATGGCGAGCGTGCCGGTGCCGGGATTCTGGAACGGCCAGTTGGCGGGACGGGCGGCGACGGGGTTGACGGCGGAGTCGGTGAGGACGAGGTCGTAAGAGCCGGCGGGCAGGTTGGTGAAGCTGTAGGCTCCGGTGCCGGGGTTGACGGTGAACGACGCGACAACGGCGCCGGTCTGGACGAGGTTAACGAAAACGGTGGGTTCGCCGGCGCCGGTCCAGTCCTCGCCGACGTCGCGGGTATTGTTGGGCTGGAGGTCGTGGTAGACGGTGCCGGAGACGGACATGCCGACGACCACCGAGGCGGTGGCGGAAAGGCCCGGAGTGTAGGTGCGGCGCTGAGTGGAATCCGCCGAGCGACGGGAGCCGTAGGAGGTGATGGTGGCGGTGTTGTCGAGCTGGGCACCGCGCGTCGCGCCGGTATCCACGGTGGCGACGTAGGTGAAGGTGAGCGACTGGCCGGGCTGGATGATCTGGGTGTCGGAAAGGGTAACGACGTAGCTACCCGTGCCGGCGGTCCAAGCGGGGGTGAGGGTAACGGCGGAGCCGTTCAAGGTGGCGGAGAACGACGACGGGGCGGTGCCACGCATCCCGGCGGGGATGACGTCGGTGATGAGCGTGTTGTAAGCCGGCGCGGTGCCATCGTTGGCGACGACGACCTGGAAGGTGGCGGTGCCGCCGGGGATGACGTGCGGAGTGGCGAGCGGGATCGTGCGGGTCTTGGCGATGGTGAGGCGCGGCTGCGAGACCTCGACGGCGGCGGTGGCGGGACCGGCGGCCTTGGCGCCGGCGTCGGGGGCGGGTTTGGTGTAACCGACGTTGGCGGCATTGGTGAGGGTGGCGCTGGTGGCGGCGGGCGAGACGGCGGGCACGGCGAGCGGCACGATGGAGGCGTTGCCGGTGGCGTCATGGCGCACCCGGGCGCGGTAGGTGATGGTCAGACGATTGGCGGTCTCGACGGCGGCGGGGTCGCTGTTGGTGGCGGGCCCGGAGATGGCGTTGGTAAAGGCGCCGAAGGTCCAGGTGAGATTCGGGGCGGCGTTGAGCGCGGGGGCGTTGCCGCCGGCGGGGGTGGTGTAGGTGTAGCGGCCGCCGGAGGCGGGGGTGATGGAGACGGTATCGTGAAAAGCGAGGCCGGCGGGCAGGGTGTCGGTGACGGCGAAGCCGGTGAGCGCGCCTTCCTGCGGGTTCACGGTCACGGTGTAGGTAATAAGATCACCGATGCGGAAGCCGGAGGGCGAGGAGCCGAGGGCGTCGGCGTTGGTGCGCGGGAGGGTGTCGCCGGACTTGGCCTTGGCGATGGCGGGGGCGGCGTAGACGCCCTGGTTGAGGCCGAGGTCGCGGTCGGCAAGGTCGCCGGTGGTGTTGTTGATGACGGCCGCCAAGGTGCCGGTGGTCGGGGACTGGAAGAGCCAGTTGGCCGGGCGCTGGGCGGTGAGGGCGACGGCGGTGTTGGTGACGACGATGTTATACGAACCGGGGGGCAGGTAGTCGAAGGCGAAGGCGCCGGTGCCGGGGTTGACCGTGACGGTGCGGAAGACGACGGGAGAGCCACCGGTGGTCACGAGGTTGGCAAAGACGGTGGGTTTGGCGGCGCCGGACCAGTCCTCGCCGAGGTCCTTGGCATTGTTGGGTTGGACGTCGTGATAGACGGAGCCGTCGATGCGCAGACCGACCACGAGGTCGGCGGTAGCGGGCGCGAGGGGGGCGTATTGGCGGCGGGAGGCGGCCTCGGCGTCACCGGAAGGCAGCGAGAAGAATTGGGGAAGGGTGGCGGTGTTGGTCAGGGTGGTGCCGCGCAGAGCGGGGTTATTGTCGACCGTGACGGTGTAAGTGACGACGAGGGTCTGGCCGGGGCCGACAAACTCGCCGTCGGCGAGGGTGAAGGTCCACTCGCCGGTGGTGCCGTTCCAGGTCGGAGCAGTGAGAGAGGCGAGCACATCGGCGCCGTTCAGGGTGGCGGCGGTGAGGACCGGGGCGGTGCCACGCAGACCGGCGGGCAAGGTGTCGGTGAGGGTGAGGTTGTAGGCCGGGGCGGTGCCGGAATTGGTCACGGTCAACCGGTAGGAGGCGGTGTCGCCGGGGCGCACGACCCGGAAGCCGAGGGCATCGGGGGCGGGTGAAAGAATGGCCTTGGCGAGGGCAAGGATGGGCTGGCGGGCGATGATGGCCGAGGACGACACGGCGCTGGTGTGCGTGGAGGTGTCGGCCAGGGTGAAGGCGACCGTAGCGGAGTTGGTCAGGGTCTGGTCGGCCGGGGTCACGGCGATGCCGGCAGGGTCGATGACCCGGGCGCGGTAAACGAGGGTGAGCGTGTCGTTGGCGGCATTATCGCCGGTGTTGACCAAGGTGCCGAACTGCCAGGCGATCGCGCCGGTGGCCCCGGCGGCGGGGGCGGTGCCGGGGGCGGCGGGGGTGGTGTAGGCAAAAGGCTGGGTCGGGCTGGGCGAGCCGCCGTTGGTGGCGGGGGTGATGGAAACGGTGTCGTGGAAGGCGAGACCGGCCGGGAGCGTGTCGCCGATGCGGAAGGCGGCGAGGGTGCCCTCCTGCACGGGGAGGGTCAGGGTGTAGGTGACGAGGTCGCCGACGCGGAAGCCGGAGGCGGGGGCGGCGACGGGCAGGGTGTCGCCGGATTTGACCTTGGTGACGGTGGTGGAGTTGAGCGCGGTGACGGTGGTGGCTGCGGTGGCGCGGTAGAGATTGGGCGAGGTGCCGGTGCCGATACGCTCGCCGGCGGCGGCGCCGGCCGTGCCGAGAGCGACGTTCTCGGGGGCGAGGATGGGCTCGCCGGTGGTGGGGTTGCCGTCGAGGGATGTCCAGTCAGCGACGAGGGCGTTGGTGTAAACCTGGAGGGGGGCGGAGGTGACATCGACCGTGGCTCGGTAGCGGAACTCGAAGTTATTGGAGCCGATGGCGAGGTCGAGATTGACCGGGGTGCCTTGGGTGCGTCCCCAGGTGAGGATCTGGCCGGCGACGTCGGGTTCGCCGAGGGTGCCGGTGAGGCCGGTGGCGGTCTGAGTGACGGTGGAGCCGGCGACGTAGGTGAGACCGGCGGGGAGGGTCTCGGCGAAGGCGAGATCGTAAGCGGGTGCGCGGTTGGCGGCGGCCGGGTTGGACAGGGCTACGCGGTATTCGAGGATGTCGCCGGCGTCGGCGGGGGCGGTGGCGGCGAAGGCGGTGGCGCGGGTGACGTTGCGGACCTGGTGAGTGAGAGCGACGGCGGGCTCGGCGACGGTGACGCTAACCTGGTTGAGGTTGATGGGGGCGCCGGTGAAGGAGTAGGTGGCCTGATTGGTCAGGACGGTGCCGGCGGTGTTGGAGGCGATGTTGGCGACCTGGACGAGGTAATCGAGGGTGATGGTGTTGGCAGGGCCGCTGGTGACGGTCTGGCCGAAGTCCCAGGTGAGGAGCTGGCCGACCTGGGTGAAGGTGGGCGGATTATTGGTGGGGGTGACGCCGGCTCCGACAACGACGGTCGGCGTGCCGATGGGGGTGAGGCCGGCGGGAAGATTATCGGTGACGATGAGGTCGGGCACGGTGCCCTGCGGGAGGGTGAGGGCGACGCGGTAGCGGAGCTGTTCGCCGATGTAAACGAGGGGATCGACCGACGCGGCGACGGAGGTGGCCTGAAGGGATTTGAGCTGGGTGATGGCGTCGATGGTGACGGTGGCGGCGGGGGCGGCGGCGGTGTAGTAGCGGGGCGCGGCGGGGGCGTTGTTGGCCGACACGGCGGTGCCGGCGAAAGCGACCTGGTTGACAGCGGTGTCGGTGCCGTTCACCGGGACGGAAAAGCCGACCACGGCGGCGGTATTGCTGAGGGTCTCGTTGGGAATAACGGTGGCGGCGAGGGTGCCGCGATAAAGCAGGGTAATGGAGCGCCCACCCTGGGGATTGAGACGATCAAAATTCGCTCCGGACGTGGCGACGGGGGTGTTGGACTGATTAAACGTGATGCTGGCTCCGGCCCCGGAGAATGCTCCCGAGTTGGCAACGTCCACGGTGCCGTTGCCATCGGTGTCGGCTCCCTGATTGGCGGAGGAGAGAATCACCTTGGCCGGCACCGTGTCGGTGACACGCAGGGAGTGAAGTGCGCGTTCGTCGGCCGGGGACGCATTGGCGGCGGGGTTGGTGACGACGATGCGATACTCGACCACGTCTCCGGCCTCGCCGGAAACGGAGGCGGCGAAGGCCGAAGCGCGGGTGACGTTGCGCACGGTCTTGGCGATGGCGACCTGGGGACGGCGCACGGTGACGGTGTGGCTTTGGAAGAGGCCGCCGACGCCGGTGTTGGAAGTGAAACCAGAGATGGCTTCGAGACCGCTGTAGGCACTGCCGGTGGCCGGGGTGAAGTTGTTACCGAGGTAGGTGAAATAAAGTCCGGCGCGGACGACGCGGGCGTTGTCGTTGTCGTTGCTGGCGATGTTTTGCACACGAGCGACGAACTGGTATTCGGCCACCGCGCCGGAGGCGGTGGCGGCGGGGGTGAGATCGGGCAACGAGAGCGTGACACGACCAGAGACCGGAGTGACGGAGGTGCCGGAGGAGTTGGTGGCCTCGGCCAAGGCGAGGGCTCCGGCGGTATGATTGCCGGTGGTGGTGACGAAAGGCGTAGCCCCCACGCGAACGAAGCCGAAATTGTCGTTGTCGGCGTTAGTGGCGACGCCGCGGCGGAGCTGATTGCGCAGGCGGATGTTGCTGATGTCGCCCTCAGCCCCGCGGAAGCGGGCGCGCACAGTGTAGGTGAGGTCCTCGCCGTTGAGCACGTTGGTGCCGGTGGAGGTGGTCTCGGAGGAGGAGCTAAAAGTGAGGGTGAGGTCGGCGCCGAGCACGCGGTGGGCGCGCTGGTCGAGGGAGTAATCGCCGGTGACGGTCGTTCCATCGTGGGTGCGGGACTCGCCTCGGGCGCGCAGCCTCAAGGTGAGCGGACCAACTGAACTGTCGCTATTGTAGGTGAGGTTGAGCGTGACGACGGCGGTGGCGTTTTGAGCCAGGGTGCCGACTTGGGCGGGGCTAAAGGTGTAGGTGCCGGCGTCGAGGGTGGCGTCCGCATTCAGCACACCGCCGGTGCCCACGGTGGTGAGGCGAACGGTGTTCACCGTCCAACCGGTGCCGAGGGAAGGCAGCGTAAGTGTAATGCGGTCGGCAATGGAACCGGCGGCACCGACATTGGTAATCGTGAAAGTATAATTCTGCGTATTGTTGGCGGTGAGCAGGGTATTACCGGAATTGGGGCCGACGGCGGTGATATCGAGATCCGGGCGGAGCAGAGTG
>CAYNUW010000164.1:0-7816 GCA_964400455.1 uncultured Akkermansia sp.
GACGCTGCGGGAGCGAAGAGGGGGGAACCTACCGAGCGGGCTAGCTGCGCGCCCGCCTGGAGGGCGGGCGCGGTTTTGCGGAGCGCGCGGAGGCGGTGCTCAGGATTTGACCGTCATGCGGTTGTTGACCGAGACCACGCCTCGGATGTCGCTGGCGAGTTTGGTGACGAGCGATTTTTCGGCGTCGGAGGAGGCCTCGCCGGTGATGACGATAACGCCGTCAGTGGTGGTGACCTTGGTTTTGAGCGCGCTGGTGGACTCGTGATTGAGCAAGGCGAACTTCACCTGGGTGGTGATCGAGGCGTCGTCGATGTTTTCCCCGATGGTGGCGGGTTCGGCGGGCGTGGCGAGGACGACGAGGTTGTTGTTAACCGACTTCACCCCGTCGATCTCTTTGGCATAAACGCCGGAGAGCTCTTTCTGGGCCATGTTGTCGGCGGTGCCGCTGAGGGTGACGACGCCGTCCTTCACGGCGACCTTGGTGTCTACGGCGCTGACGTTGGCCTTGACCAGGAGGTGGCCCCGGATCTTGAACGCCATCCAAGCGTCGGACTTCTCTGGATAGGTGTCGGCGACGACGATTTCGTTCTTCACGGATTTCACACCGGGCAGATTCTCGACTGTGTCGGCGGCTACGGCCTTTTCGTCCTTGTCGTGGACGGTGCCGGTTAGGGTGACGACGCCGTCGTCGGCCTTTACCGTAATCTTGTTCTCAAGGACGGTGCGGTAGTTGTAGGAAGCCTTGGCGGCCTCCTCGATTTTACGATCGGTGGAAGAGGAGGCGAACAGCATGAGAGGGCTGGCGAGGAGGACGAGCAGGGCGGACAGGTTTTTGGTTTTCATAGGCTTAGGTTGTGCACAATATATTTTCTTAAATTGAGTTACGATGGGGCTTAACCCTACTTCCGTGAGGGTCGGGGCCGGGAAAGCGGCCGAGGCTTTAGAAACTGAGCCAGGCCCGGGCCCCATTCAGCGAGGACTCGCGTGGTGTTACCGGGCTGCACGGAATAGTCGGCGTAGAGACTGGTGCGGGGGCTGACGCTGAGATCGAATCCGCGTTCAGTCGGGCGCGGTCGATTTGGGGCGAGCGGGTTCTTGTCGCGTAGTCCACCGAGTCGAGGTTGGCCGAGTGGGTGCGGGCATCGTTGGTAAACTCGTGTCACCAGAGGTCGGAGGCGGCGTAAGAAGTGAGCCGTTTGGGTTTCGATTTCATCAGGTGACAACTTGCGCCGCATTTCCAAGCGATGATATGAGGCTAAACCCTACTTCTGCCTTCGTATCCGGCGAGTAGATACAGAAAAGCCGATGGCGGCCAAGGAGCTTAACAATAGCGTGGCGGAGGGCTCGGGGATGGCTACAATCGCCCCTCCAGTATCAAAGGCCAAGCCGCCGGTAAGACCGCTTAGCGTTAGGCCGGCTCCGGCCATAGTATTTATGAAGTTAACGTCGAGTGTAATGGCTCCCTCGCGAGCGAGAATGCGGTTGGCTCCGCCGCTCAAGTTGCCTAAGAGCCTATCCGGCTAATGAATGATGGATTTATCTGTACCCTGGGACGACAATGTGGCTGAGAGTTGGGATGGCCAAACAATCTGAGGGAAGTTTCGGGGTGAGCGACGAGTTGTGGAAGAAGGTGGCGGCGCACGTGCCGGCGCGAGAGAACGCCCATCCGTGCGGAGGGGGTCGCAAGCCGGCGGACCCGCGCCGGGCATTTGCGGCGATATACTTTGTGTGGCGCACGGGTAGCCAGTGGAAGGCGCTGGACGCGACGGGGATCATGGCTGGCTCGACCGCGCACGGAGTGTTTCAGCGCTGGGTGAAGGCGGGGGTGTTTGAGCGGATGTGGAGGGCGGCGTTGAACCAGGGCTCGGAAATGGGGAAGCTGGACTGGTCGTTTGTGAGTATCGACGGATGCATGACCAAGGCCCCCTTGGGAGGGGAAAAAAACCGGGCCGAATCCGACCGACCGAGGGAAGAAAGGCACCAAGCTGAGTCTGGCGACCGACGCGGCCGGGGTCCCGCTCGGCGTGGTCGTGGCGGGCGCCAACCGCAACGACCATAAACTGCTCGGGGAAACCTTGGCCGCGCTTCGTGGGCATCGCCCCGTTTCCAACGCCGACCAGCACGGCCTCTGCCTGGACAAAGGCTACGACTATCCAGAGTCTCGCCAACTCGCCCAGGCCGAAGGCTACCTGCTGCACCTGCGCAAAAGAGGAGAGGACCGCGCGGAGGCAACGCCCGGCTGGAAACCCCGCCGCTGGGTGGTCGAACGTTCCTTCAGTTGGTTACACCGCGCTCGCCGCCTTGCCGTGCGCTGGGAAAAATACGCGGCAAATTACTTGGCCCTGCTTCATCTCGGCTGCGCGCTCATAGCGCTTCGCTCATTAGCCGGATAGGCTCTTAGTTAGGCACGGCAGCTCCCGAGGGGCGTGACACCACAGCCTAGGGCAACGCCGTGCCAGGCGCAACCTACAGGTAGAACGGGTTGACCCAACACGTTGCGGCGGAGCAGCTCCGAACCAGTGTGTTGGGGGTCAACACGCTCCGCCTCTACTGAAGTTCTACGCCTAAGTGCAATTCCCACATTTCCCCGATGACCCTATCTCCTTTCGCCACCGCGGAGCCCGCCGCGCCCCTCGACGGCATCGAGGCCCTGACCGAGCTGGCGATGAACCTGCACTGGGCATGGAACCACGCCAGCGACGCGCTCTGGCAGGAGCTCGACCCCGCCCTCTGGGCGCTCTCCCAGCATCCGTGCGAGGTCTTGGGAGCCGTCAGCCGCGAGCGACTGGCGGCGGCTCTCGCCGACCCGGTCTTCCGCGCCGAACTAGCCCGTGTGCTCGCCGCCACCCGCGCCGCCGAGACCGCGCCGGCCTGGTTTCAACAAGAACACCCCTCACCGACCCTCACCTGCGTCGCCTACTTCTGCCTCGAGTATATGCTGACCGAGGCCCTGCCGATTTATTCGGGCGGACTCGGCAACGTGGCCGGCGACCAGCTCAAGGCCGCGAGCGACCTCGGCGTACCGGTGGTCGGTGTGGGCCTGCTCTACCAAAAAGGGTATTTCCGGCAGGAAATTGATCAGGACGGTGCCCAGCAGGCCCTCTATCCCTACAACGATCCCGCGCAGATGCCGATCACGGCTGTGCGGCGGTCGGATGGGGAATTGCTCCGCCTCGAAATCGCGATCCCGGGCGGCTCGCTTTGGGTGCGCACCTGGCAGGTGCAAGTGGGGCGGGTGAAGCTCTACCTGCTCGATACCAACGATGCGGCCAACGCGCCGGTGCATCGTGGCATCACCAGCGAACTCTACGGCGGCGGGCCCGAGGTCCGCCTCAAGCAAGAGATGCTGCTCGGCATCGTCGGCTGGCGCCTGCTGGCCGCCCTCGGCCTGAAACCTGAGGTCTGCCATCTCAACGAAGGCCACGCCGCCTTCGTGGTGCTGGAGCGTGCGCGCGCCTTCATGCAAGAGCATGGCCACCCCTTCGAAGTCGCGCTCGCGGCGACCCGCGCCGGCAACCTGTTCACCACGCACACCGCCGTCGGCGCCGGCTTCGATCTCTTCGCGCCCGCGCTGATCGAGTCGCATCTGGGCCGCTATGCGCAGGAATTCCTGGGCATCACGCCGCAGGAACTCCTGGCCCTAGGACGCCGCCGGGCCGGGGACACCGCCGAACCCTTCAACATGGCGCATCTCGCCCTGCGTGGTTGCGGCGCGATCAACGGCGTCAGCCGGTTGCACGGCCGCGTGAGCCGGCACCTTTTCGCGCCGCTTTTCCCGCGCTGGCCTGAGAGCGAGGTCCCCATCGCTCACATCACCAACGGAGTCCACATGCCGACCTGGGATTCGGCGGAGACGGACCGGCTCTGGACCGAGGCGTGCGGCAAGGACCGCTGGCTTGGGCAAAACCCGCAACTCGCCGCGAACATCCGGCGTGTATCCGACGAGCAACTTCAGGCCTTGCGGGATACGAGTCGCGCCGCCCTCGTGGCCTACGCACGGGACCGTGTTGGACAACAGATGTCCGCCGCCGGGGCGGATGCCGCCACCATCGCGCGCACTCAAGCCCGCCTCCAGCCCGGCGTGCTCACCCTGGGCTTCGCCCGGCGCTTCGCCACCTACAAGCGGCCCAACCTGCTGTTGCACGACCCGGCCCGGCTGCTCCGGCTCCTGCGCGACCCCGAGCGGCCGGTGCAGCTCATCCTCGCGGGCAAGGCCCATCCGGCCGATCAGGCCGGCCGTGCGCTCATCCGCGAATGGACCCAATTATCCACAGCAGTGTGGGGCACCCGCCAGTGGTTTTCCTGGCGGATTATGACATGCGTCTCGCCCAGCACCTGGTGCAAGGCATCGATGTCTGGCTCAATACCCCTCGTCGCCCGTGGGAAGCGTGCGGCACCAGCGGCATGAAGGTGCTCGTCAACGGTGGACTCAACCTCTCCGAAATCGACGGCTGGTGGGCTGAGGCCTACCGGCCGGATGTGGGCTGGGCGCTGGGCGACGGCCAGGAACATGGCGACGATCCCGAGTGGGACGCCGCCGAAGCCAATGTGCTTTATGAATGCTTGGAACAGCGGGTCATCCCGGAGTATTATGCCCGTGATGCGCGGCAGCGGCCGGTGGCGTGGTTGGCGCGGATCCGGGAGAGGATGGCGCGCCTGACGCCGCGTTTTGCCGCCACCCGTGCCGTGCGCGACTACACCGAGCAACACTACCTGCCGGCCGCCGCTGCCTACGCGGCGCGGGCCGCGGAGGGTGGCCTGGAGGCGGCCAAACTCGTGGCCCGCCAACATGCCTGGCGCGAGGGATGCGACGCCCTCCGCATCCTCACCGTGGAGATCACGACCAAAGGTGAGCACCACACGGTCCTGGCGCGCATCGCGCTGGGTGAGCTGGCGCCGGCGAGCCTCCGGGTGGAGGTGTATGCGAACGCCCACGACGGCGGCCCGCCCTATCGGCAGGAAATGGAGCGGGTGATCGAGGACCTCGCGGCGGGGTCGATGGTGCCGGGCGAATATCGGGCGACTGTGCCGGGCCTTCGCCAGGCGAACGATTACACGGTTCGGGTGACGCATCGCGAGGCTGGTCTCAGGGTGCCCTTGGAAGACAACTGGATCCTCTGGCACAAATAACGCGGTGGTTATAAGCTTTAGATCCGTAAGTTAGCATGTTCTCGGCCGACCCATGCGTTTGCCCTTCTGCAGCGGAAAACCGAGCCGGGCTGCTGCCTTCCGCAGCACTCCGTGCGCTGGCAGGGTAATACCCCATCGCTTTGTCGTTTCCCACCTGTTAAATGAATCAGGGTGAAGTGCCGCGTCCCGGTGAAACTTGGTTCCGTTCTGCGGGAGCCCCGCCGCCTGCGACGCCGTGATCCCAACTCCCCATAATGCCTTCCCCCGCCTCCGCAGCCTCGAAAAGCTTCCGCCTTGCCCTTGTCGCTCGTTACCTCACGGCCCTGCGCGCACATTTGCAGCAGCCGAACGCGGCCACCAAAAAGAGCGCCACCGCGCTCGGTCGCGAAGCTCACGAGGGTGGTCTCGCCACCCTCGATCTCGCCATCATCCACGAAAAAGCTGTCCTCGCGCTCGCCCACGAGTTTGATTTTTCCACCCTGCGAAACACCCCTCTGCGTCAGGCCGGCCGCTTTTTCACCCAGGCCTTGATTCCGCTGGAAAACGCTCAAATCGCCGCGCGCGAGGCCAACCGCAACCTCAGCCTGCGCAACCAGGTCCTGTCGCGGCACGCCAAAGCCCTCGCATTCGGCAACCGGAACCTCGAACGCGAAGTGCTCCGCCGCAAAGCCGCCGTCGTTCTCATGGTTGAGGCCAAGGAGCGCTACCGCGTGCTTTTTCTGGAGTCGCAGGCCATGCAGAAAAAACTCCGCCAGCTCACCCGGCAGATCATCTACGCTCAGGAGGAAGAGCGGCGCGAAATCAGCCGCGAGTTGCACGACGACGTGGTGCAGACGCTCGTCGGCATTAACGTCGAGCTCTCCGCCCTCGGTACCAGCGCCTCCGTCAGCTTGCGCGCGCTCAAGGGCAAAATCGCCCGCACCCAGCGCCTCGTCACCAACTCCGTGCACGCCGTCCACCGCTTCGCCCGGGAGCTCCGGCCGGCGGTGCTCGACGATCTCGGCCTCATCCCCGCGCTCACCGCCTACACCAAGAGCCTCGCCGAACGCAAAAATATCAAAATCGAGCTGAGCGCCTCCGCCGGGGTCGAGGCCTTGGGCTGTGCCAAACGCACCGTGCTGTTCCGCGTCGCCCAGGAGGCCCTGACCAATGTCGCCCGCCACGCCGAGGCCACTTTGGTGAGCATGAAGATCCTCGAAATCAACGGCTCCATTCGCATGGAGGTCTCTGACGATGGCAAGTCCTTCCCCGTTGACAAGGTTCTGCTCACCCAGAGCCGCAACCGCCTCGGCCTCGTCGGCATGCGGGAGCGAATCGAGATGGTCGGCGGCCGCTTTAGCATCGTCTCCATCGAGGGCAAAGGCACCACGGTGCGCGCCGACATTCCGTTCGATGTGTCGGTGAAGAAACCCAAAACACCCAAGAAACCGATCAAACCATGAATCGGCGCACCACGTTCGGCCAGGGTGGCGCAGCCATTTCCCACCTGCGGCAAACGCAGGCGGAAGTGGACGCCCCCTGTTCCTGTTTCCGCCCGGCATGGTTTGCAGCGGCCACCCGCCGGGCCATGCGCATACCTTAACCCTATAAAACCATCATGAGCGCACCCTTTCGCAAAATCAGCGTTCTGCTCGGCGAGGATCACACCATCGTGCGTCAGGGGCTCTGCGCCCTGCTGCTCGCCGATGGGAATTTCACCATCGCGGGCGAGGCCTGCAACGGCAACGAAGCCGTCGCCCTCGCCGCCGCCCTGAGTCCCGATGTCATACTGCTCGATATCGCCATGCCGGTGCTGAACGGCATCGAAGCCGCACGCCAGATCCTCCGCAACCAGAACGCCGCCCGCATCATCATGTTGTCGGCGCACAACGAGGATGAATACGTCACCCGCACTATCGAGTTGGGTGTGCGCGGTTTTGTTGAAAAACAAACTTCCGCCGAGATTTTGACCCGGGCGATTCGCACAGTCGCTGCCGGACAGCCCTTTTTTAGCCCTACGATCTTGCGCCGTATGCAAGGCGTGCTCACCGACCCCCTTGACCGTGAGGGCCAGGCTCTCGTGAACGGGAAACGCCTCACCACCCGCGAATGCGAGATCCTGCAACTTGTGGCCGAGGGGGCGGCAAATAAGCAGATGGCGGACCTGCTTCACATTAGCATCAAGACCGTGGAGAAACACCGCCAGCACCTGATGGACAAACTCAACATCCACGAGACCGCCGGCCTCACTCGCTACGCCATCGCCACCGGCGTAATCGAAAACACGCCGCGAAAAAGCGTAGGTTAGCCCGAGAGGCATAGGCCCGCAAAAATCAGTCGAGGTGGAGGGTGTATTAGAACAAAGAGACGATTTCAATGGACTATATCCAACGCAAAATCGCACCCCCCAAAATGTAGCAAAACACTACAAATCAAAATTTTAATTTCCCAACCCTGCGGCTTTTCCGATTTGCATTGTGGTCCAGATCTCTCGCGCGATTGGTATTGATAACCCTAGCCCGCTGGTTTCGAGCGGCCCGGCGCGGCTTGGGCGCAACGCGTTAGTCTATCCAGTCAGCTCTGTATTTTTTCAATCGTTTTGCATAAGCAGGGGCTGCGCAGGGGCGCGCAAACAGATGTCGGGCATGTCGACCGGATAGCGCGGAGCGCAATCCGCTTTCCGCAAAAATCGCACAGGTGTTTGGTC
>CAYNUW010000165.1:0-7812 GCA_964400455.1 uncultured Akkermansia sp.
CGAGGCCGGCAACGGCGAAAATTTCGTCGCCTGTGCGCAGTGGGTGAAACAACGCGACCCGTCCCGCCCCGTTCACTACGAGGGAGCTGGCCAAGACGACTACGTGGACCTCTTTTCCCCCATGTATTACGGCATCGGCGGTCTCGTGCCTTGGGCTCGCGAACAAGAGAAAAAGCCCCTCGCGCAACAACGCCCGCTCATCCAGTGCGAATACAACCACACTATGGGCAACTCCAGCGGCGGCCTCGCCGAATACTGGAAGCTCTTCCGCCAAGAGCGCCTGCTCCAAGGCGGCTGCATCTGGGACTGGCGCGACCAATCCCTGCTGATCACCCGCCCCGCCCCCGCCGGCCAAAAATCCGCCGTCGCTGCCTACGATCCCGCCCGCTACCGCGCCCCCGACGGCTCGCTCCGCCTTTTCGCCTACGGCGGCGACTTCGGCGACAAACCCAACGACAACAACTTTTGCTGCAACGGCATCGTGCACGGCGACCTCACTCCCAATCCCCACGCCGTCGAAGTGTTTCACCAATACCGCAATCTCCTCGTCACCCCGCTCGATCTCAAATCCTCCCGCCCACGCGTCAGCGTGCTCAACGAGCACTTCTTCCTCACCCTCTCCGCCCAGCCCTACCGTTGGACTCTGCTCAAGGACGGCGTCGCCGTCCGCTCCGGTCGCGGCCAGCTCCCTTCCGTCGCCCCCCAGCAAGCCGTCGAGATCGAGCTCCCCTTGCCCGCCATCAAACTCGCTCCGGGCGCCGAGTATCACCTCAACCTCGAATTTCTTCAGGGCAACAAACGCCCCTGGGCACCGGCCGATCACGTCGTCGCCCGCGAGCAGTTCGCTCTCGAGTGGTCGCTCCCGGCTACCCCATCCGCCCATGTCTCGTCATCCCCCGTCCGGAACTCGACAGGCAGCAACACCACCCGCGTGACCGGCGATGCCTTCGAGGCCGTTTTCGACGACCAGACCGGTCGTCTCACGTCGTATTCCATTCGCGGCTCCGAGCTGCTCGCCGAGCCGCTTGCCCTCAATCTTTGGCGCGCCCCGACCGACAACGATCGCGGCAACCGGGGTTTCCGCGCGCTCGAGGTCTGGCAACACGCCGGGCGCGACGCTACCGTCACCAACCGAGACGTCGAGCCCCGCGGCACCACCGTTGTTGTCACTTACGATCTTGCTCTACCCGTCGGCCAGACCACCGCCCGCCTCGTTTACACCGTCCACGGTGACGGCGTGCTAGGCGTCGCCTTCGACCTAAAACCCGCCGGCGAACGCTTGCCCGCCTTGCCACGCGTCGGTCTTTCCTGCGCCTTGCGCCCCGAGTATTCGCGCTGGACGTGGTTCGGACGAGGCCCGGAGGAGAACTACCGGGATCGAAAAACCGGCTACACCGTCGGCCAGTGGTCCCTTCCGGTCGAGAAAGCGTGGTTCCCCTACGTCGAGCCGCAGGAAACCGGTAACCGCACCGACATCCGCTGGAGCACGTTCACCTCCTCCCGGGGCAAGGGTCTGCGCATCCGCGCCACCGACGGCCAGCTGCTCGAAATGTCCGCCTACCCGTTCCTCCAGTCCGACCTCCAAGGCCCCACCCACCCCACCGCCATTCCGCTGCGCGACCTCGTAACCGTGCAGATCTCCCACGCCCAGATGGGCGTCGGTGGTGAAAACTCCTGGGGCGCGTGGCCCCTACGCCAATACCAACTGCCCGCCAACCGCGACTACCGCTACACCTTCGAGCTGGTTCCGGTGGGTTTCTAAACCTCGCTCCGTCCCTCCCGCCATGTCTCCCCGCATCGCGCTCTTCGTCAGCTCCCTCCTCGCCTCCTGTCTCCAAGCCGCCGTGCCCTCGCCGGTCGTCGCGCCCCAGCAGCCCGCGCAGCTACCCCACCTCACTGAGTTGCGCCTGCTCGACGGACCGTTCAAAGAAGCCGCCGCCGCCAATCGCCGCTACCTGCTCGCGCATGACCCGGACCGCCTGCTTGCGCCTTTTTTCCGCCAAGCCAGCCTGACGCCCAAGGCCCCCGCCTACGGCAACTGGGAGAGCATGGGCCTGGAGGGCCACTCCGCCGGCCACTACCTCTCCGCCCTCGCCCTCATGATCGCCGCCGGCGACGACGCCGATGGTGAACTGCGCCGCCGCCTCGACTACATGATCGCCGAACTCGACACCGTGCAGCGCGCCAATGGCGACGGCTACCTCGGCGGCATCTCCGACGGCAAAGCCTTCTGGGCCCGCGTCGCCACGGGCGATACCGCCCACGTCGGCCAACGCTGGGCCCCGTGGTATAACCTGCACAAAACCTTCGCCGGCCTGCTCGACGCCTACGCCCTCGCCGGCCACGCCCAGGCCCGCGACGTTCTCCTTCGCTACGTCGATTGGTGCGACCGCCTCACCGCCGGTCTCACCGACGAGCAGATGCAGCGCATGAACGACGTCGAATACGGCGGCATGAACGAGGTGCTCGCCGATCTCTACGCCTTCACCGGCGACCCCCGTCACCTCGCCGCCGCCCGCCGCTTTAACCATCGCTCCGTCTTCACCCCGCTCCAGCAACGCGAGGACCGGCTCACCGGGATGCACGCCAACACGCTCATCCCCAAAATCACCGGCATGGAACGCATCGCCGCCCTCGACCACGATCCCTCCCTGCACACCGGCGCACAGTTCTTCTGGGAGACCGTCACCCAGCGCCGCAGCGTCGCTTTCGGCGGCAACAGCGTGTCCGAGCACTTCAACGACCCGGCTGATTTCCAAGGCATGATTCGCCACCGCGAGGGCCCCGAATCGTGCAACACCTACAACATGCTCAAACTCACCGGCGAGCTCTTCGCCGCCGCACCCCGCGCCGTCTACGCCGACTACTACGAGCGCGCCCTCTACAACCACATCCTCGCCTCCCTCAACCCGGCGCGCCCCGGCTACGTCTATTTCACCCCGCTTCGCCCCGCCCACTACCGCAACTACTCCCAGCCCGAGACCGCCTTCTGGTGCTGCGTCGGCACCGGCATGGAGAACCCCGGCAAATACGGCGAATTCATCTACGCCCGCTCGGCCGACGGCCTGCACGTCAACCTCTTCATCGCCTCGGAGTTCACCCTCGCCGAGCGCGGCCTCGTCCTCCGTCAGGAAACGCGTTTTCCCGACGAGGACCGCACCCGCCTCACCCTCCGGCTCGCTCAACCCGCCACCTTCACCCTCCATCTCCGCCACCCCGCCTGGGTCGCCGCCGACGCCTTCACCGTGCAGATCAACGGTCGTCCCGTCGCCACCACCTCAACTCCGTCCTCCTACGCAGCCCTACACCGCGAGTGGCGCGATGGCGACGTCGTCGAACTGCACCTGCCCATGCGCACCACCGTCGAGCGCCTGCCCGATGGTTCCGACTGGGTCGCCCTCCTGCACGGCCCCATCCTGCTGGCCGCCCCCGCCGGCACCGCCGACATGCCCAACCTCTACGCCGACGGCAGCCGCATGGGCCAGGTCGCCTACGGTCCCGTCGTCCCGCTCGACCAAGTGCCCGTTCTGCTCGCCTCCGCCGCCGATCTACCGCGCCACGTCGTGCCCGACCCCGCCGCCGGCCCCCTCCACTTCCGCCTCACCGAGGTCGCCGAACCTTCCCCGTCCGGCGGCGTGCCGCTCCTGCCTTTTTTCCGGCTGCACGACCAGCGCTACCAGATGTATTGGCAGCTCACTACGCGTCAGGATCTCGAACAACGCCGCGCCCTGCTCGCCGCCGCCGAACGCGCCAAAGCCGCTTTCGAGGCCGCCACGCTCGACTCCGTCGCCATCGGCGAACAGCAACCCGAGACCGAGCACGACCTCCAAGGCGAGGCCATGGAGAGCGGCATCCACAACGGCCGCCGCTGGCGCCACGGCCGTGTCCTCCAATACACCCTCGCCCCGCGCGGCGCCACCGAGGCCGTGCTCTCGGTCACCTACTCCGGCGACGACCGCGACCGCGAGTTCGACCTGTTGGTCGACGGCCGCGTCATCGCCACCCAACGCCTCACCCGCGAACGCCCACACGGCTTCATCGAAAAACGTTACCCCCTGCCCGCCGAGCTCCTCGCCGCCTTGGCCCCCGACGCCCGCCTGACCGTGCGTTTCGAAACCCGCCGCGGCCTCGCCGGCGGCCTCTTCGACCTGCGCCTGCTCAAACCCGGCGCACCCGAGGTCCCGCCAACCGACTGACCACCTCACGACCCCACCCCATGTCTGCCCGCGCCTTCTCCCTACTCCGCCTCCTGAGCCTGGCCGCCCTTGGCCTGCCCGCCGCCTTTGCCGCCGATCCGTCCGGCGAACTTCTCGCCCATTGGCGCTTCGAGCGTATCCAACCCCTCCAGGGCGAACCCATCCCCGCCGAACTCGGGCAACCGCTGACCGCCGGCGACCGCGGCCCCGTGGAGCCCCGGCCCTTCATTCTCGACGACTCCGGCAAGGGCAACGTGCTCCAGGCCCGGGGCTCCCGTCCTTCACCCAATGTTTTCTCCGATCAGGTGCCCTTCCCCGAGATCGACGGCCAACCCAACACCCGCTCCCTCGCACTCAAGCGGGGTGAATACTTCGTCACTTTCGATCGTCCGCTCCCCTACTACGACCTGCGCCAAAGCTGGACCATCGAGGCCAGCCTGCTCTGCAACCTTCTCGGCACCGAACAGGTTTACCTTTGCAAGGAGGGTCCGCGCGGCCAACTGGCAGGGGACGTCTCGCTGGGCTTCGACAACATGCTCCGTCGTTACTTCATCGAAGTGACCGGCGCCGACGGAAAGCCCTACCGCATCGCCGCCGGCGAGGAGGTCAAAGCCGGCCACTGGTATGACGTGCGCGCCGAAGCTCGGTTCGACCCCGACCGCCACTCGACCAAACTCCAGATCGAGGTGAAGCCCTCCACTCAGGCGACTTTTGGCCCGGCCGCCTCCCTCACCCTGCCCGGCCCCGCCCTCCCCCGCTTGGCCGGCCAGTGGGTCATCGGACGCGGCTACCCTGCCGGCGCCCCCAACAGCCTCCAGGTGCTCGACGGAGCCATCGACGAGGTGCGCATCCGGGGCGAAGCGCCCCCTCGCGTTCCCGGTCAGAATCCACTCTTCACCGACGCCTTCACCGCCGACCCGGCCGCCCTCGTCGTCGGCGACACGGTTTACCTCTACGTCGGACACGACAAGGCCGGCCCCGGCGGCTGGTTCTACATGCCCGAATGGCTCTGCTACTCCACCAAGGACATGAAGACCTGGACCGCCCACGGCCCGGTCCTGGCCGCCAAAGACTTCGTCGGCGCCAACGCCGGCGCCGCCTGGGCCGCCCAGGTGGTCGAGCGCGACGGCCAGTTCTACTTCTACGTCACCCTCGACCGCCGCGAGGGCCACTTCATCACCGTGGCCGTAAGCGACAGCCCCACCGGCCCGTTCAAAGAGGCCCTGCCCGGTCAGCCGCTTATCACCGACGCGATGACCACCGACTCCCATCGAGCCAACTCCGACATCGATCCGACCGTCTTCATCGACGACGACGGCACCGCTTGGATGGCTTGGGGCAACGGCGACTGCTACATGGTCAAACTTAAGCGCAACATGATCGAGACCGACGGCCCGATCACCAAAGTGCCCTTCCGCAGTTTCGCCGAGGGCCCGTGGCTCTTTAAACGCGGCGGCCTCTACTACAACATCTACGCCGCCGACGCCCCCGGCGTGCAGCCCGAGCAGATCGCCTACGCCACCGCGCCGAAAATTACCGGTCCGTGGACCTATCAGGGCCTGCTCACTGGCCACGCCAAACACGGTTTTACCATCCATCCCTCCGTCATCGAGTTCAAAAACCAGTGGTATTTCTTCTACCACGACGGCTCCAACGGCTTGAACGGCACCCCCGGCGGCGACTGCCGGCGCAGCGTCTGCGCGGAGTATTTGTTTTTCAACGACGACGGCACCATCCGCCCCATCACCCAGACCGTCGCCGGCCTGTCGTTGCCGCCCACCCCACCTCGCTGATCAACCCTCGGCCCTTCCCATCATGTCACCGCATCCAAGTCGCGACCGCTCTTCGGTCTTTTTACCGCTTCTCGCGCTTGTTTCGTCCTGCGTGATCGCGGCCGCCGCTCAACCGGCTTTGCCCATCCCCACTCCCCTCCGGGCAGAAAGCTACAATCCCGTCTTCAAACGCGACGCCGAGGGTCGTCAGATCTTCACCGCCGACCCCGCCCCGCTCGTGGTGGGCGACACGCTCTACGTCTACGCCGGCCGCGACGAGGCCCCCATCGGCGGCTGGTTCAATATGAAGGAGTGGGTCTGCTTCTCCACCCGTGACATGTTGACCTGGACCTACGAGGGCCCGGTCATGAAGGCCGCCGACTTTAGCTGGGGCACACCCAATACCGCCTGGGCCTGTCAGATCGTCGCCCGACACGACAAATTCTACCTCTATTCCACCACCGGCCAGTCCAACCGCCGGGGCCTCACCGTCGGCGTGGCCGTCTCCGACCATCCCACCGGCCCCTTTGTCGATGCACTCGGCCACCCGCTCTTCGACAATGCCCTCACCACCGACGGCCCGGTGGACGGCATGGAGGACATCGACCCCACCGTCTTCATCGACGACGACGGCCAAGCCTACCTCTACTGGGGCAACCGCACCCTCCATTACGCCCTGCTCAACGATGACATGGTCTCGCTCAAGGACCTGAACGGAGACGGGAAGATCGAAGAGGGCGTGGACATCTTCTCCAGCGTCCGCATCGAGCAGCTTCAGGGCATCTACAGCGAGGCTCCGTGGGTCTATAAGCGTCAGGGCCTCTACTACCTGGTCTATGCCGGCGACTTTCCCCAAAAGGTTCGTTATGCCACCTCGGCGAGTCCGCGCGGCCCTTGGCGCTACGCCGGAACCCTGCTCGGGCCCAACCTTCGCCCCGATGGCAGTCGCGGCGACTACGGGTGCGACACCTCCCACCCCGGTATCGTGGACTTTAAAGGGCAATCCTACCTCTTCTACCACAACTCCGCCCTCCCCACCGGCGGTCAGACCCGGCGCTCCGTTTGCGTCGAGCGCATCCACTACGCCGCCGACGGCACCATCCTGCCCGCAAGCATCTCCTCCACCGGCCCGGCCGGCGGAGCCCTCCACCTGGTTTATTCCCTCGATCCCTCCCAAGCCCTCGCCTACTCAGGTTTCGAAATCACCGCCGCCAACCTCACCGTGAATGCGGCGACTTCTCGCTGGGAACTTCTGTCTGGTCTCGCCGAAGCCTCCAAGGCCGGTCTGGTCTCCCTCCAATCGGTCGGCCACCCGGGTTACTACCTCACCGTAGCCGACGACCGGGCCCTCCTGGCCAAAAACGACGGCACCACCGACTTCGCCCGCCGCGCCACGTTTCAGCTGATTTCGTCGCCCGAGACCGCCGATGTCGTCCGCTTGGTGTCCCTGCTCGATCCCGCCAAACAGCTCCACCTCCCCGCCCCCGGCGACCCGCAAAGCTCCCCCGTCACCCTCCGCAGCCAAAGCGAAGGCACGACTGGTGCCACCCTCCGCATCCTTCCCGTCCCAACCGAGAACAGCCCCTCACCTTAAGCCCAAGAAAACGCGCCCCCGCCAGCCCACGACCTTACCCGCCGCCTACCATGAAAACGTCCTCCGCCGCCTCCCTTGCCCTGCTACTCCTGCTCCGCGCCACCGCCGTGGACGCATCCCCGCTGCCCGCACTTCCGCCCTTCCCCGAGCTGCCGCCCGCGAAGCCCGTGGACTCGGTGCCCATCGCCGACTCGCGTTCCGCCCCCGAGACCAAGCTGGATCTGCCCATCGCCCCCGGCCCGTTTGCCCC
>CAYNUW010000166.1:0-7790 GCA_964400455.1 uncultured Akkermansia sp.
CGCCACCGACGGCGTCCGCCTGGTGCGCGACCCCGGCGCCATCGACACTCCGGCCGCTTCTCGCCACGCCCGGGCCGGCCTGCGCTGGTCCCGCCCCGTCTCGCCCGTCGCCACCCTCTCCGCCAGCGCCCGCGCCTGGGAGGAGGATCGGGACAACGGCACCCCCTACCAACGCAACGCCTCCCGCGAAACCGGGCTCGTCCTCGCCCTCGACGGCGCCCCGCCCGCCGGCCCCGCCTGGCGCGTCGCCGCCCACGCCCGCCGCAACGACTACGCCAGCACCTTTTCCGCCATCGCCCCCGACCGCGCCTCCGAGACCCCGGCCAACGACCAATACGACGTGCCCGCCTCCTCCGCCGGCCTCTCCGCCCAGACCACCTGGGGCGACGCCGCCGACCTCGCCGACGGTAGCGGGTCCACCACCACGCTCGGCCTCGACGGACACCACGTGGAGGGTGAGACCCGCGAGGCCTTCTTTTACGACGGCACCCGCTTCACCCGGGATCGCCGCGCCGGCGGCGCGCAGAGTTTCGCCGGCCTTTTCGCCCAGCACGGCCGCCCCCTCGCCCCCGGACTCACCCTGCACGCCGGCGCCCGCCTCGACACCACCCGCCAGAGCGACGGTTTCCGGCGCGAGACGCTCAACGCCACCGGCGCCCCCCTGCGCGACGAGACCTACGCCGCCCGCCGCGACGACGCCTTCTCCCCCTCGGCCGGCCTGGCCTGGAGACCCGCCCCCGGCTGGATCCTGCGCGGCGCCGCCTACGGCGCCTACCGCCTGCCCACCCTCAACGAACTCTACCGCCCCTTCCGTATCGGCTCCATCACTACCGAGGCCAACCCCGCCCTCCGCCCCGAGACCCTGCGCGGCGCCGAGACCGGCGTCGAACGCGCCTCCGCCGACGGCCGCGCCCGACTGCGCGCCACCGTGTTTCAAAACGACCTGCGCGACGCCGTCGGCAACGTCACCGTCAACGCCACCACCCGCCGCCGCGAAAACCTCGACCACGTGCGGGTGCGCGGCCTTGAGCTGGGCGGCTCGTGGCGACCCGCCCGCGCGCTCGAACTCGACGCGGACTACCTCCTGAGCGACGCGCGCGTGGCCGACGGCGGCGCCTTCGCGCCCGCCCTGGACGGCCGCCGCCTCGCCCAGACGCCCCGCCACACCCTCGCCCTCGGCGCCCGCTGGCAGGCGGCGGAACGCCTGGCGCTCGACACCCGCCTGCGCTGGCTGGATGTGCAGTTCGAGGACGACCTCAACACGCTCCCCCTCGCCGCCGCCACCCGACTCGACCTCGCCGCCCACTACACCCCCGCGCCGGGCTGGCGGGTCACCGTGGCGGTGGAAAACGCGACCGACGCCCGGATCGAGACCGGACGCACCGCCGCCGGCGTCGTCTCCGTCGCCCCGCCCCGTTGGGCGCGGCTGGAGCTCAGCCGGGCGTGGTGAACGCCAACGGTGGATAAATCTTAACGCCTCCGAGCCTGACGCCGCGCAGGCCGCTTAGGGACCCGCAGGGCCGGCCTCGATCTCGTAGAGTCGAGCCAGTTCGGGAGCCAAAAAGGCCTTGGCCAGGTCGTCCAGCTCGGCCTTGGAGATACTGGCAAAATCCGAGGTGCGGGTGCGAGCCCACTCCAGCCGCTCCGGCTTTTCCTGTGAGGCGGCCAGCACGGTGGCCGTCCAATAAGCGTTGCTTCGCTCGGTTTCACGCAGCGTGGTCAGCAGGGGAAGCCGGGCCCGCTCCAACTCCTCCGCCGTCACGCCATGCTGGGCCAAGTCCTGCGCCACCTTGAGAATGGCCGTGCGCACCACCTCCGACTGGCTTGGTTCGATCATCGCCAAAGCCACCATGAAACCACGACCCTCATAGGTGTCGCTGGAGTTGTTGCGCGCCGTCGGGCTGTAGCTGCCACCCAACTTTTCCCGCACTTCGACTCGTAGCCGGTCGTAAAAAACCTCGCCCAGCAAGGACAGCCGGCGCGTGCGTCTGGCCTCGCTCGCATCCGTCGTCGGCCAGAAACACGCCAGCACAGTCTTCGGGACGGATGCCGTTATCTTGATAAGCTCTTTGCCCGGTTCCGGCACGCCGACCCGACGCAAGGAACGGTCGGTGTTTTTATTCCCGCGCGGCGGTAGCGCTCCCAGCGTGGAGGCTGCCATCGCGATCGCGGATTCCGGCTCGAAGTCGCCCACCAAGGTAACCTCCAAGGCCCCCTGCTTCAGCTGTGGGTCAAGCCAGTCGCGCAGTTCAGCCAGGGTCCTGGCCATGGCCTCCTCCCGCGAAGGCGTGCCGAAGCGATGGTCTCCCCGAGCCAGCTTACGCGGCACTTCCACTGACAAAGGTCCCGTCGGCTGGGAGGCGAGCTTCGTGTAGTAAGGTTCGAGCTGACGCCGCACCACCACCTCGGCCTCCGACCGATATCCGGCGTCCGTCAGAGTAGCCGCCAGCAGCTGCAATTGCAGGTTCAGATCAGCCGGAGTCGTCTGGCCGGAGAGGACCACCGCATCATCGGCGACTTGCAGCCCCAGGCCCACGTTGCGTCCGGCGAGGATGCGCCGCAACTCGTCTTCGGAATGTCGCCCAAGGCCGCCCGGCCCAAAAGCCATGCCGGCGAAAAAGGCCAGCCCCGGCCGCTCCGGCGGCTCCGTCAACTGCCCATCCCCGGCGCGCGCCCTGACATGCACCACTCCCGCTTCGAAGTCGGTGCGCTTGAGGTTGAGGCGAACACCGTTGGCGAAACGCAACTGCGTGACACCCAAATCGGCGACCTCGCGGCGTTCGATAACCTCACCCGCCGGCCCGAAATCAAGGTAAGACCAGGGCCGGTCCTCTCGCTCCGGCAGAGCCGTCACCGCCGTCTGCTCGGCCGAGGCGTAGACCTGGGCCAGCGCCTCCGCATCCGGCAACACACCATCCGGTCCGGCGAGGTCGCCCACCACCGCGACCACCCGCCCCAGCGGTGCCTGCCACGCCTGTCGAAATGCCGCCAAACACTCCTCGACCGTAACCTTCTCCAGCGCCGGCCCCAGCAACTCGAGGTCAGCGGCCGGCGTGGTCGGCACCAAGCCTTCCAGGAAAGCATCGATCAACTGGTCCGCCCTCGCCTCGGACCGGCGCGTGGGCTCGGTTTGCACCGCCTGTTCGAGTGCGTTGCGCAACTCCGCTTTGGCCTCGGCCAACTCCGACCGGCCAAACCCGTGCTCCAAGGCGCGGCGCAGCTCGTTTTCGCCCACCCGCATAGAATCCGCCCAGCGGCCCGGCCGGGATACCAGTCGCAGCCCAGACCCCGTAAACAGGCGCGGGAAATCCGCCGGCCACACTCCGGCCTGCACAAAGGGCGCCTCCTCGGCTTTGGCGAGCTCGGCAAAACGGCGGCTCACCATGGAGAAGGCCAGATCACGCGGCAGACGTGCCAGGCGCTCCGCCGCCGAGTCCAAGGCCGGCGGCTCCGCACGCAGCGCCTGCAGGTTCACGCTCACCGAGCTGGCTTCAGGCTCATGAAACACCCCGAACCGGACGGCTTCACCCGCGGAATTGGGCACCGGAGCACCCAGGTCCGGCTCGGCGCGAGCCGGTCCCCGGGCCGCCAGTGGGGCGAACGCTTCCGTCAACAGCGGCTCCACGGCGGCAGGGTCCACATCTCCCACCACGATAACCGCCAACCGTTCCGGCCGATACCAGGTGTCATAAAAGTCGGCGAAACGCTCGCGCCCCGACTCCCGAATCACGCTTTCCTCCCCGATCGGCAAACGCAGCGGCAGCGCCGTTCCATCATACAAAATGCCATAACCGCCCACCAACGCGCGATAATCGGCCGAATCCCGGGAAAGTTTCTCCGCCAAGATGACCCCACGCTCGCGTTCGATCTCTTCCGGCAAAAGGAGCAGCTCACCGGAATAGTCGGCCAAAACCCGCAGGCCCTCGCGTAAGGTCTGCGGCTTGGCATCCGGCAAATCCAGCATGTAGACCGTTCGATCAAACGAGGTGTAAGCGTTGGTATCTCCGCCAAAATTCATCCCCATCCGTTGAAAGAACTCCACCAAGGTGCCCGGCGGGAAATGCGTGCTGCCATTAAAGGCCAAGTGCTCGAGAAAGTGGGCCAATCCGCGTTGCTCCTCCGTTTCGTGAAACGAGCCCGCCGCCACCGCGAGGCGCATGACCACCCGTCCACGCGGCTCGGAGTTGGCCCGCAACGCGTAATTGACCCCGTTGGCCAGCTTACCGATGCGCCAGGCCGGGTCCGCAGTCAACCCGGTGCGAGCGGTGTCGGCCGGAAAGATCAGCGCCTCTGCGGCACGCACCTGCGCCACACTCCAGCACAAGACGGCGAGCCCGACCGCCAACCAGGCGCGCGACAAAAAATTGAAAGAGGTAATCATGATGCTGGGTTGAGGCGATGGGTGATGATCGTGAGCAGAAAAGACAAAGGGGGATTTGTTTTGAGCGCGAGCGCGGGATGCGGTTCCTCATCGGGCGCCACTTTCTTCAACCATGCTCTGGCTCTACCGACTCCTCTTCCTGCCCGGCGTCCTGCTGGCCGCGCCCTACTATGGGTGGCGCATGTGGCGTCGGGGCGGCTATGGCCCGGACTTTGCCCAGCGTTTTGGCTCGGTCCCCGACCTTGGCAGCCGCCGCCCGGGTGTCCGCCGCATCTGGGTGCAGGCCGTCAGCGTGGGCGAGGTGCTGGCCCTGGCCCCCCTCTTGGAAGCCTGGAAAAACCAGGGGAACACCGAAGTCTACCTCACCACCACCACCAGCACGGGCCGAGTCCTGGCCGAAACGCGTTTCCGCGCACGCGGCCTGGTCGCCGCCGTCGCTTACTTCCCCTTGGACTTCTGGCCCTGCGCGGCCCGCGCCTGGCGCGCGGTAAAACCTGACTTGGCCATCATCCTGGAAGGGGAACGTTGGCCAGAGCATCTTCACCAGGCCGCCTGCCGGGGCGTGCCCGTCGTCGTGGTCAACGCCCGCCTCTCCGACCGCAGCTTCCGGCGCATGGCGCGACTCGGACCCTTGGCCCGTCTCCTGGTGCGCAACATCACCCAGGTGCTGGCGGTGAGTCCGGCCGACGCGGACCGTTTTGCCGCGTTTGGGATTTCACCCGCTGCCATCCAAGTTACCGGCAATCTAAAACTCGACGTGCACCTGCCCGAGGTCGACGCGGAGGAAGCCCGGCGCCTCCGCACCGAGCTCGGCCTCGGTGAGGCCCCTTTGCTCGTGGGGGCCTCGACCTGGCCAGGGGAGGAGACGGCCCTGGTGGAGGCCTGGCGTCCGCTGCGCACCCTCGGCTGGAAACTACTCCTGGTGCCCCGCCATGCCGAACGGCGCGAACACATCGCCGAAGCCCTGGCCGCCGCCGGCGTGCGCGCGTTCTTTCGCACCCAAGGCACCGCCCCCGAACCCGTCGAAGTCGCCGTCGCCGACACCACGGGTGAACTCTCCCGGCTGCTGACCCTGGGCGAGCTCGTCTTCGTCGGCAAAACCCTGCCCCCGCACACCGAAGGCCAGACCCCGGTCGAAGCCGCCGCTCGCGGCAAACCGGTGCTGTTTGGCCCGGGCACCGCCAATTTCCGGGCCATCGCCGCCGATCTCGTCGCCGGAGGTGCCGCTCGTCGCGTGGTGGATGCCCAGGATCTCCTTCGCGCCGTCCAAACCCTGGCCCACGATCCCGAGGCGCGTCAGCGCGCCTCCGCCGCCGGTCGAGCTTGGCATGTGCACAATCGCGGCGCCACCACGCGCACCCTCGACGCGCTGGAGAAAATTCTCCAAACCCACGAAACCGTAGCCGGCACCACCCCCGGGGCGAAACATTCCTCAAGCTGACGGCCCAGCCGTTATTATAGCTTTCAGGCTTTAACCACGGATGGCACGGATGGGCACGGATCAATACAAAGTCCTTTTTATCCGTGATATCTGTGATATCTGTGTCGGTGTCTTGGCACTCGGGGGTTCCGATAGCCGGATTTTTTTGACCACGGATAGGACGGAAGGCCACGGATAAAAAACGGTTTTCTCCAGTAATCTACAACCATCGGCTAGACCCCGTGGCTCAGCCGTTGGATAATCTGTCACCTATCTCGCCGGATCATACCTCGGTTTGGCCGCCGAGTGGGGCGGAGATCAGGGTAATACGGGCACGCCACTGGCGCGGGCGGCGGCGATTAGCGGGCGGTCGAGAGTGGCCAAGGGCAGGCCACGACGCAGCGCGAGCTCCAGATAGGACGCATCGTAGGTGGACAGGCCATTCTGCAAGGCGAGGTCGAGGGTTTTTTGCCAGGCACGTTCCATGGTTTGTTCGTCCACCGCGATGTCATACACCGCGAGACGGGAGAGAAACGCCTCGATACCCGCTTGATCGATACGATTGCGACGCTTCGCGCCGAGCAGCACGTTGCCGAGTTCCAGATGCCAAAGGGCTGGCACCCAAGCACGCTGACCTTGGACGAGTTGATCAAGCAAGGCATCTGCGGCGGTCCTGGCCTCGTCGGCAAACACCCAAGGCAAGGTGGCGGAGCAATCGAGCACAAACGCGTCCATCAGGCGCGTCCTTCCTCACGCAAGGTGCGTGAGTCGAGACCGTCGAGGGTGTAAGCTTGGCGGCGAGCCCGGATCGCGGCTGCGGCCTCGGCCCGCTGTGCGGCAAGATCTTGGTGATAGCCGATCAGGCGTGCGACTGGCCGGTCATGCTTGGTGATGGTGAACGACCCGCCATGGCTGACGCGCTCGAGTAATTCGCCCAACTTGGTCTTGGCTTCAAACGCCCCGATGGTGCCGTCGGTGAAGTTCATGCAAATAGACCAGTCAAAACAACCGGTTTGTCAAGGGATATCCGGCGACCAGAAATCAACAAAACTCGGCCCTATTTGCCTGGCTGCGATGCTTGACAGGATGCGCCAATGGCGTAGTCGTTTGCCGTGGAATTTGTGCGTCTGCCCACCTTCGAACGAACCGCCAACGGCCTCTTGGCCGAGGCGGACATCTTCGAATTGGAGTTGGTGCTTTCGGAGCGCCCGGAGGCGGGCGACCTGATTCCCGGCGGGCGCGCCTGCGTAAGCTTCGTCGGCCGGCAGAAGGGCGCGGCAAACGTGGCGGTGCCCGAGTCATTTATTACCACGTAACCCGCCAAAACCTTGTCTTGCTCATCTTGGTCTATGCCAAGAACGACCAGAAGGACCTCGACCACAAACAGCTCCAGATTGTCGCCGATCTCATCAAATCCGAATTCCCATGAAAGACTCCGATTTTCAAAACCTCCTTCAGGGCGTCCGCGAAGCCGGTTCCTACCTGCGCGGCAACAAAAAGGTCGCCACGCGGGTGGACCATATCTCCCCCGAATCGGTGGCCGCTATTCGTGCCAAGCTGCAACTTAGTCAGACGGCATTTTCCGCCGCTTTTGGTATCAGCCCCGCGACCCTGCGCAACTGGGAGCAAGGTCGCCGCCAACCCACCGGCGCGGCTCGCGTGCTTCTGCGTGTTGCCGCCAAACACCCCAAAGCGGTGCTGGAAGCCGTGGGTTAAGTTTCGTCGGTAGACTCGAAGGGTGAGGGCGTGCCGGGGTTGAGGGCGTCGGTCATGGCTTGGAAGAGTAGCAGGGCGGATTGATAAACTTGTTGATAGACCGGACTGGCCCCGGGGTGATCGGCTTTGCCAAAAGGCAAGGTGTGGCGTCTTCGGTTTGGCTCTCCTCAAATTTGGTTTTCGAAATCAATAAACAGCGGCCAGACCCCATCGGCTCGCCCGTCCGGATGGTCCTCGGCCGTCCGGATGTCCTTGGCTCGGATGCCTTCAAGG
>CAYNUW010000167.1:0-7786 GCA_964400455.1 uncultured Akkermansia sp.
CGCTCCCGGCTTCCGCCGTTTCGTTGTCAAACCGGCGATCGTCGGCGATCTTACCTGGGTCCGCGCCTCCTACGCTTCGCCTCAGGGGAAAATCACCTCCGCATGGCGCCGCGCCGCCGACCGCCTCGAACTCGATCTGGTCATCCCGCCCAACACGTCCGCCACCGTCCACGTCCCCGCCGTCGACCCGCGCCAAGTCAAAGAGTCCGGCAAAACCGCCTCCCGCGCCAAGGGCGTTCGCCTCCTCAGTCACGACTCCGGCCACGCCGTCTTCACCATCGGCTCCGGCACCTACCGCTTCACCGCCCCGCTGCCTGCGGTCAGCCCATGACGCGCTTCCCGTTAACCATGCGCTCCGCCTTTCGGACCCTGGGCACCATCGTGTTGCTTGGCGCGCTCTCATCCGGCTGCAGCCACGCGTCCACCGGGCCCGCCGTCGCCGAATCCGCCACCGTCGTCGGCCTCGTTTGCGACTCCCTCCCTTCGCCGCCGTCCGTCAGCTCCGCCGTCCCTTTGTTGGGCTGGCGCATCGAGAGCACCGCCCGCGACTGGCGCCAATCCGCCTGGCAAATCCGAGTCGCCAGCGAAGCACATCTGCTCGCCGACGGCCGCGCTGACCTATGGGACAGCGGCCGCACCGCCGGTTCGCAAACGCTCGACATGCCCTACCAGGGAAGCCCGCTCGCCTCGCGTCAACGCGCCTTCTGGAGCGTGCGGGTCTGGGACGCCGCCGGCCGTCCTTCCGCTTGGAGCGCACCCGCCGAATGGACCGCCGGCATCCTAGAAAACTCCGCCTGGCAAGCCCGCTGGATCGCCGCTCCCGCCGCGCACCCGCGCGCCGCCGCCCCGCTGCTCCGTCGCGAATTTTCACTCGACCGCCCCCTCCGCCGCGCCACCGCCCGCCTCGCCTCCCTCGGCTGGAGCGAACTCACCATCAACGGCCGCGTCATCGGCGACGACGTTCTCGGCCCGCCGTTCACCGACTCCACCCGCCGCATCCTCTACGTCACCCGTGACGTCACCGCCGCCCTCGCCACGGGTCCCAATGTCCTCGGCCTCTCCCTCGGCAATGGCCAACACAGCCCGGTCGTCGCCTTCGGCGGCCGGCCGAACGAAGTCGTCGTCCCGGGTGACGAAGGCACCGGCTACCACAAACGTTACGGCCGCTTCGGCCCGCCCGCCGCCTTGCTTGAAGTGGAACTCGAGTTCACCGACGGCTCCCGCTCCTTTATCGGCACCGACAACGAGTGGCGCGCCGGCACCGGCCCCGTGACGTTCAACGATCTCTGGCGCGGCGAAAAACAAGACCTTCGACTCGCCCCTGTCGGCTGGGATCGCCCCGGGTTCGACGCCTCCGCCTGGTCCGCTGTCCGCGCCATCGAAGCGCCCGCCGGCCGCCTCGAACCCAATCAGCTCGCTCTCCCCCGCCGCCGCGAATCCCTGCAACCCAACCGCGTCACCGCCGACACCGCCCACTTCACCGAGACCGGCGCCGGCTGGCCGCGCCTCCAGGTCAACGGCACCCCCGGCCAAAAAATCATCGTCTCCGGCACGGTGGGCGACCGCTTTAAACTCTACCCGCTCGAATACATCCTGCGCGGCGGCCCCGAGGTTCTCGAACCAAAGTGGTTCTTCAACGAGGTCGCCCACACCGTGAAGGTCGAGGGCCTCGGCCGCCCGCTCGAAAAATCCGACGTCGCGTTCCAGCTCGTGTTCTCCGACCCCGGCCGCGCCGGCGACTTCGCCTGCTCCGACGCTTTCCTGAATTCCCTCCACGCTGCCCTTCTGCGCACCCACCAGGGCTATTCCTTTGGCCTGCCCATGGATCCTTCCCGGGAAAAGCAATCCTGGACCCAGGACGTGCAGAACATGATGGATAGCGCCGTTTACCTGTCGGACTCCGCCGCGCTCTACCGCAGCTGGTGGCGCGATATGCGCGCCAACCAGACACCCGACGGCAACGTCGGCGCCATCGTCCCCGTTGCCGGTCTCCAGACCCAGGATTGGAACTGCCCGTGGTGGGGCGGCATGATCGTATATTTGCCGTGGAAACACTACGAATACTACGGCGACCGCGCCTTCCTCGCCGAGGCCTACGAGCCCATGCGCGCCTACGTTGATTTCCTCGGCCGCCGCGCCGCCGAGGGCGTGCGTGCCAACGGCGGCACCCTCCGCGGTCTGCCCGATCCCGGCCGCGATGACCAGGCCGTCGCCGACGGTCTGCTCGCCTGGGGCACCGGCGACTGGATGGGGCTCGCCAAACCTCCCGTCACCCTCACGTCCACCGCCGCGTGGAGCTACTACGCCTCAATCGTCGCCCGCACCGCGGCCCTCTTGGGCAAACACGAGGACGCTGCTCGTTACGCCGCGCTCGCCTCGGAGGTCGCCGGTCGCTTCAACCGCCGCTTTCTCGATCCCGCCACCGGCCGCTACGGTTCCTCCGCCGTCAGCCAGTCCGCGCTCGCCGTGCCGCTCGCCCTCGACCTTGTGCCCGCCGCCCAGCGCGACCTCGCCTTCGCCCGCCTGCTCGATGCCGTCAACGCCACCAATGGTCACATCAACACCGGCTTCGTAGGCACGCCTTTCATCCTCCGCGTCCTAAGCGAAAACGGTCGCCCCGATGTCGCCGCCCGCCTCGTCACCCAGCGTGACTTCCCCAGCTGGGCCACCCTCATGAAGGAGGGCGTTTTTAAGGAAAACTGGAAAGGTGAACACGCCCTTATGCCGTCCCTCGGCGGCCCCGTCGGCGCCTGGCTCTACCGCACCGTCCTTGGCATCCGCCCCGCGCCCGACGGCCCCGGTTTTTCCCGCATCATCCTTCAACCCGAACCCATCGCCGGCCTCACCTGGGCGCTCGGCCATTTCGACTCCCGCCACGGCCGCATCCGCTCCGACTGGCGCATCACCCCCGAAGGCACTTTCCACCTCGAAATCGAAATTCCCGCCAACACCTCCGCCACCGTGATTGTCCCCGCCACCGACGCCGCTTCGGTGCGCGAATCCGATACTCCCGCCGCGTCCGCCCCTGGCGTCCGCCTCCTCCGCCACGAATCCGGCCGCGCCGTCTTCGCCGTCGGCTCCGGCACCTACCACTTCACCACCCCGCTCCCCGCATCCTCTCCGGCCCGCTAACCTTTCCCCAAATGCCCCTGCCTCGCCTCGCCCTTCTCGCCTCCGCCGCACTCTCCGCCGCCACCGCGCTTTTCGCCGCCACGCCGCCGCCCGCCACCACTCTCCAGTGGCTCGACGCCTCCGCTCCCGCCGCCTCCACCGGCGTCGCTTTCGGCGTGCCCTGGCCGCGCGGCACCCTTGACCGCGCTGCCTCGCTAAGCCTCGCCGACGCCTCCGGCCGTTCCGTCCCGGTGCAGTCTTGGCCGCTCGCCTACTGGCCCGACGGCTCCGTCAAGTGGACCGGCCTCGCCGTGGCCGCCACCTCCGAGCTGGGCAACTCCCTCGCTCTTTCCGTCGGCGCACCCGCCGCCCCCGCTTCGCCGGTCACAGTCACCGAAACCGCCGACGCCTTCGCCATCGACACCGGTGCCTTCGTCTGTCGCGTCCCGCGCTCCGGCTCCGCCCTTGTCTCGTCCATCACCGTCGCCGGCCGCGAGGTCGCACGCGCCGGCCGTCTCGTCACCATCCTCGAAGCACGTTCCGTCGAGTCCGGCCGCCGCGTCACACGGGAGGACGATTTCACCGGCTCCGTCGAACGCGCCACCCTCGAACAATCTGGCCCCGTTCGCGCCGTGCTGAAACTCGAGGGCCGCCACCGCTCCGCCACCACCGACCGCGCCTGGTTGCCCTTCGTCGTCCGTCTCTACTTCACCGCCGGCACCGACTCCATCCGCCTCGTGCACTCCGTCGTTTTCGACGGCGAGGCGTCACGCGATTTCGTGCGCGGACTCGGCCTCGCCTTCGAGGTTCCGCTCCGCGAGGAGGCGCAAAACCGCCACATCCGCCTGTCCGGCGACACCGGCCTCTTCGCCGAGCCGGTCCGCCAAATCCCGGGCTTCCGCGCCTCTCTCGTCAAAGGCGCGACTGAAATGACCGCCGAGCAGCTCGCCGGTCGCCGCGCACCCAATCTCGCTGAACTCGACGAAAAAACCCGCGAACAACACCTCAGCCTGCCCGAATGGGATGCCTTTAAACTCGCCCAGCTTTCTCCGGACTCCTTCGCCATCGAAAAACGCACCGGCGCGCACTCGACGTGGGTCAACGCCCACCGCGGCCACCGCTCCCTCGGCACCGCCTACGTCGGCGATGTCTCCGGCGGTCTCGGCGTGTCCATTCGTCGTTTTTGGCAAAAACATCCCACCGCGCTTGAAATAGAGGGCGCCACCAAGCCAAGCGCTACCCTCCGCGCCTGGCTCTGGTCGCCCGACGCCCCGGCGATGGACATGCGCCACTACGACATCAAGGGCCATGCGCTCTCCATCGCCTACGAGGACTACGAGCCTGGCTTCAGCACCCCCGTGGGCGTCGCCAACACCTCCGAACTCACCCTCTGGCCCCTCGCCTCCACACCGTCCGCCGAAGCCCTTTGGGCCCGCGCCCAGGTCGCCGCCACTCCACCCACCCTAGTCTGCACCCCGTCGCGCTACGACGCCGCCCGGGTCTTCGGCGCCTGGGCTCCACCCGACCTCACCGATCCACTCGCCGTCCGCCTCGAGCAACACCTTGACCACGCCTTCACCTTTTTCCGCGGAGAGATAGACCGACGCGGTTGGTATGGGTTCTGGCACTACGGCGACGTCATGCGAACCTACGACTCCGCCCGCCGCCAATGGCAATACGACGTCGGCGGCCACGCCTGGAACAACGCCGAACTCAACCCCGACACCTGGCTCTGGTATCAGTTTCTCCGCACCGGTCGCTCCGACTACTACCGCCTCGCCGAAGACTTCACCCGCCATTCCTCGGAAGTGGATGTCCACCATCTCGGCCGCTTCGCCGGTCTGGGCTCCCGCCACAATGTCGTCCACTGGGGCTGCGGCGCCAAGGAACCCCGCATCAGCGAGGCCGCCCTTAAGCGCTTTTTCTACTACCTCTCCACCGACGAACGCACCGGCGACCTCATGCGCTCCGTTCTCGACGTGGACGCCAAGACCGTCGAAATCAACCCGCTCCGTAAGGTCATGCCCGCACCCGTCGCCACCCCCGGCTTCGTGCGCAGCGGCCCCGACTGGCTCGCTTTCGCCAGCAACTGGATGACCGAGTGGGAACGCACCGGCGACACCCGCTACCGCGACTACATCATCACCGGTCTCAACGACCTCTCCGCCGACCGCGAGGCCTTTCTGAAGAACCTTGTCTACGGCTACGACCCCGCCACCAAACGTCTCACCGTTTTCGGCGAACCCAACATCCCCATGGGCCACTTCATCGTCATCTTCGGTGGCGACCAAATCGTCGAAGAACTGCTCGATCTCCTACCCCATTCCGCCTTCGCCTCCACGTGGCTCGCCCTCCAGAAGAAATGGACCGCCTCGCCCCGTTCCGCCGGCTACGCACCCGCTCGCGCCGCCGCACAGGTGGCCCGTGCCTCCGGTGACCCCGCCGATGTCGCCCGGACTCGCGCCCTGCTGGAGAAGACGCTCGCTCCGGAGGGGCGCCTCGACCGCCTGGCTAACGCATCCGTTTATTCAGGTCCGGATGTGCCCGCTCCCGTCACGCACGCGCCCGGCGCAAACATGCCCGAAACCGCCCAACTGGCGCACGAAATCATCCAATCCACCGCCCTGCTGCGCGACCTTCCCCGTCCCTGACCTCTCCCGCGCCTCCACATGCTTTCCGCCTTCCGCCCCGTCCCTTCGCTGGTCCTCATCGCCGTGTGCTGCGTCGCGGTCCGCTGGCTTCCGGCCGGTCCTACTCCGGAAATCGACGTCTCCACCCTGCTCGACCCACTCTACCGGCCCGACGGCACCGGCTTTGTCCGCAAGGACAGTCCCCGGCTCAATAACCGTCCCCTCTACGGCCACGAAAACTATTCCATCGTCCTGGCCGGCGACCGCCCGCTTCTGCGACTCTGCACCGGCCGGGAGATGAACGGCACCCTTTTGCTCGCCGTCATTCGTGGCGACGTCGGCCGCTGGTTGCATGAGTTTGCCTCCGTGGAGTCGCGCTACGTCGACGGCCGCATGGAGTGGACGCTTTCCGACCCTTCCTTCCCCGGACTGCGCATCAAGCTCGCCGCCGCCACACTCGATAAGGGCGAGGGCCTCGTGGCCCGCCTCTCGGCCGAAGGTCCGGCCGCCGGCGACCGCCTGCTCTGGGCCGCCGGCGGTTCCGTCGCCGAAAACCAAAGCACCCTCTGGAAATACGATGTCACCACCTTTGGCCGCGACGCACTCCTGCGGCAGTCTTTCGATCCCGCGTCGGCCGAACAGAACCGAGTCGTGATAGAAAACGCGCACTGGACCAACTTTCCCGGTCCTGGTCCCGGTGCGCCAGACCAACGCCGCGACGGCCAGGAGTGGGGTCCGGCCGAAGACCGCAAAACCGGCCACGCTGGCGTATGCGACCTCCCCGCCGTGCTCTCCGTCGTCTCTGCCGACGCGTGGGCCGATCCCGCCAAGCTCCCCGGCACCTCCTCCCCGCTTCGCCCCCTAATGTGTGGCGTGGGCGAACTTCCCGCCGAACGCCCCGTGCATTGGCTCCTGCGTGCCGGTGCTACCCACGGCCCGGCCACCCTCGACCCCGGCTCGCTGCCCGCACTCTTCGACGCGTCCGTCGCACGGAACACTTCCGTAGCCCGACAGATCGAGGTGAACACCCCGGATGATCGTCTCGACGCCGCCGTTTCCGCCGCCGCCGTCGCCTACCGCGCCACCTACCGCGACAATGTTTTCACCCACTCCGGTATGCGTTGGGGCGTGCCCTTGCTCGGCTGGCGCACCCTCTTCGGTGCCACCGCGTTCGGCTGGCACGCCGAGGTCCTGGCCCAGGCCAAAAAGTGCATCGAGAGCCAGGTCAAGGAAGACAGTGTCCGCACTCACGCCTTCGCCAGCCGCGAACACCTGCTTGCCAGCCAAGGCCCTGATTCCCGCCTCTTTGGCAGGGGACGGATTACCGCCTTCCACCCCGTTCACTATGATATGCAAAGCCAGTTCTTCGATCAGCTCGTTCACGCTTGGCGCTGGACCGGCTCGGAAGAGCTTGAGCACCTTCTCCGCCCCTCACTCGAACTTCACCTCGACTACATCCAGGAATGCTTCGACCCCGACCTCGACGGCACCTACGAAAGCTACCTGAACACGTGGCCTACTGACGGCACCTGGTTTAGCGGCGGCGGCACCGCCGAACAAACCGCCTACGCCTATCGCGGCCACCTCGCCGCCCGCGACATGGCCCGGCGCGCTCATGACCACGCTGGCGCATCCCGCCACGAGGCCGCCGCCGAGCGCATCCTCACCGGCTTCAAAAAACTCCTCTGGGTCCACGACAAGGGCCACGTCGGCGCCTACCGCGAACAAGGCGGCCTCAAGCGGCTTCACGAGTCTTCCTGGCTTTACTCCACCTTCTGCCCGATCGATTCCCGCATGCTCTCCGACCTCGAGGCGCCCTCCGCACTCTACTACACCGAGTGGGCCCTCGAGCGCGTGCGCATGCCCTACGGCGGCGAACAAGTCTGGCCCTCCAACTGGGTGCCTTCCATCTGGTCCGTCCGCCAAATCTGGCCGGGAGACGGCTACCACCTCGCCCTCGCCTATTACCAATCCGGCCTGAGCGCCGAGGCATGGAACGTGTTCTCCGGAACCTTCCCTCACTACTTTTTCTACGGTCCGGTGCC
>CAYNUW010000168.1:0-3311 GCA_964400455.1 uncultured Akkermansia sp.
ACGGGGCTGCGGGCGACGAGGAGGGCGGCGAGGGCGGGGTCGAGGGCGGGGCGGTAAGCGAGGGCGGCGAGCACGGCGGGGCGGCGGGTGGCCGCGACGCCCTGTATGAGTTCTTCCGATACAGAAGGGTTGGCGGCGAGAGCGAGGCAGGCGGGTTCGTCGGCGAGGTCGACGAAGTAGGAGGCGACGGAGGGGTCGAGGTCGGGGTTGGCGGCGAGGGCGGAGCGGACGGCGGGGGCGGGGTCCTGGGCGAGGAGGCGTTGAAGGGGGCGGGGCAGGCGGCGGCGGGCGGCGACCCAGGCGCGTTCGTTCTCCTCGCCGGCGGTGATGAAGTGGAGCAGGTCGATCTCGTCGGGTTCGGCGCGTTCCCGCGCGGCGCGGCGGACGGCGGGGTGGGAGGATTGGAGCAGGAGGCGTTCGGCGGCCTCGGGGAGCTGGCGGCGGCGCAGGAGCGCGAGTTGCACGTCTTGTTCGTCCGAAGCGGCCCACCCGAGGAGGGTGTCGTCATCGGCGGGGGCGCAAGCGGCGGCGTGGAGCCGGACGACGGCGCTGTCGTCGATGGCGAGGACGAGGGCGGCGGGGGCGGCGAGGGCGGATTGGGCGGCGAGGGCGACGCGGACGGAGGGGTCGGGGTCGGAGGCGAGGCGGGCCTGCTGGGGAAGGCGGAGGGAGGGGTTGGTGGCGAGGGCGCGGCGGACGGAGGGGTCGGCGTCCTCGGCGAGGGCGAGGAGTTCGCGGGCGGGCAGCTGGGGATGGAGGGCGGCTTGGGAGCGGACGGTGGAGACGGGGTAGGCGGCGAGGTCGACGAGGAGGTGAGGGGGGGTGCGAGGATTGGTGGCGAGGTGGGCGAGCAGCTCGGGTTCGGGGTGACGGGCGGCGAGAGTTTCGAGGAGGTGGCTGGGTGCGAGGGGGTAGGCGGCGACGAAGAGGCGGGCTTCGGGGGCGTCGGTGGGTGGCAGGTCGGCGAGAGCCTGAAGGAGGGTGGAGGGGAGGGGTGGTTTGCGCAGGGCCTGGGCGGTGCGTCGCACGCCGTCGCGCCGGATGAGGGCGAGGAGGGTGGCGGGCGTGTGGGTGTCCAGTGACATGCGGGCTGGCGACGGTATTAAAGAGGGGGGCGGAGAATGCCACGCCGGGGCGGGGGTAAGCCGAGATTATTTTGTGTGCGCCGGGTGTTTTTTGCGGCGGGTCAGCGGAGGCTGGCGAGGGCTTGGTCGAGGGGGACGGGGTGACGCCGGCGGTCGAGGGTGAGGTGGATCTGGTCATAGCCGGCGTGGCGAAGGGCGAGGAGGGCGGGGCGGTAGCCGTCGGCGACGCGGTCGGGGTGGTGGGCGTCGGCGCCGAGCACGACGGGGATATTGCGTTCGCGCATGAGGCGGAGCTGGGCGGGACCGGGGTTCATTTCGCGCACGGCCTTGAGGAGGCCGCTGGTGTTGAGTTCCATGGCGACGCCGGCGGCGGCGATGCGGTCGAGGGCTTTTTCGATGTGGGGTTGGATGCGGGGGAAGTGCCAGTCGACGGGGGACTCGTTTTTGATGAGGTCGGGGTGGGCGAGGGTGTCGAAGAGGCCGCTTTCGGCGGCGAGGGCGAGGTGCTCGTAGTAGGTTTGCTGGTAGGCGAAGACGTCGCCGGTGAAGTAGCGGGCGCGGTAGAAGTCCATTTGGTAGTGGACGCTGCCGAGGACATGGTGGAGGGGGGCGCGGCGGTGGAGGGCTTCGAGCCAGGGTTCGAGGCCGGGCATGTAGTCGCTCTCGAGGCCGAGGCGGACGTCGAGGCGGCCGGCGTAGGCGAGGCGGGCGTGTTCGACGAGTTCGACGTAGGCGTCGAACTGGTCGTCGCTCATGCGGACGGTGGGGGACCAGCCGTTAGGGAGCGGGGCGTGGCAGGTGAAGATGATGCCGCGCAGGCCGCGGCGGAGGGCGGTTTCGCAGTATTGCCCGGGGGTGCCGACGGCGTGTTTGCAGAGGTGGGTGTGGCAGTGGGATTCGTAGAGGACGGGCGCGGGCAGGTCGGGCATGGGCGCAGGTTGCGACAGCGGGCGGGCGGTGGGCAACGCGGCTTTCGGCCAGGGTGAAGGGTCGGGCTCAGCGGGCGCGGACGAGGAGGAGGGCGCGGTCGTCGTGGCGGGGGGCGAGGGTGCAGAATTGGCGTAGGTAGCGGTCGGCGCGGCGGAGAATTTCGGCGAGGGATTCGCTCTGGTTGCGGCGGAGGGTGTCGGCGAGGCGGTCGCGGCCGAACTCCTCGCCGCCGACGTTGCAGGCCTCGGTGATGCCGTCGGTGTAGAGCGAGAGCATGTCGCCGGGGGCGAGGACGGCGCGGCCTTCGGCGAGGGTTTCCTCGAAGAGGTCGTCGGGGACCATGCCGAGGGCCATGCCGCCGTCGCCGAGGAGTTCGGCGGGGCCGCCGGAGGCGCGGAGGAGGAGGGCGGGTTCGTGGCCGGCGCGGCAGAAGCGGAGGGAGAGGGTGTCGAGGTTGAGGATGCCGTAGAAGAGGGTGATATACATGCCGGGGGGCATGTCGGGTTGAAGGGCGCGGTTGACGCGGCGGAGGACGGCGGCGGGGGAGAGTTCGCCGGGGGCGCAGAGGCGGAGGCTGGCGCGGCAGGAGGCCATCATGAGGGCGGCGGGGGCGCCTTTGCCGGAGACGTCGGCGATGACAAAGCCGTGGTGGCGGTCGTCGACGGGGAGGACGTCGTAGTAGTCGCCGCCGAGTTGTTTGGAGGGTTGGGAGAGGACCTCGACCTCGATGCGGCCGAGGGGGGGGAAGCTGCTGGGGAGGAGGTGTTGCTGGACGTCGCGGGCGAGGGCGAGTTCGCGTTCCTGGGCGTCGCGGGCCTGGTCTTCGGCGGCCTTGCGTTCGGTGATGTCGGTGATGAGGCCCTCGTGGTGGGTGACGCGGCCCTGTTCATCGAGGCGGACGATGGTGTGGTCGTCGACCCAGCGGACGCGACCGTCGGAGCACTGGATGCGGTATTCCTGATTGTATTCGAGGTGGCCGGCGGCGGCGTGGGCGTCGAGTTCAGCGCCGACGCGCTCGCGATCGGCGGGATGGGTGATGTCGCGGAAGCTGATGCGGCGGCCGGTGAGGTCTTCGGGTGTGTAGCCGAACTGGCGGATGCTGGCGGACACGAATTCGACCGGCCAGCTATTGCCTTCGGCGCGCCAGAGGACGACGACGGAGGGGGAGCGGTCGACGATGCGGGCCATTTCTTCGAGGCGCGCGAGGGCGGTGCGGAGCTGGTCCTGGGCCTGGCGGCGGATGGAAATGTCGCGGCCGACGCCGAAGAAGGCGCGGCGGCGGTCGCGGTCGGCGTA